>CALWLH010000097.1 GCA_944381475.1 uncultured Lachnospiraceae bacterium
TCCGCCCTCTTGCAGCGGAGGTTGACCTGATTCCTAGAGTACACGGCTCCGCCATGTTTAACCGTGGTCAGACACAGATCTGCAACGTGGTAACCCTGGCCCCCCTGTCCGATGCGCAGAGACTTGACGGCCTGGATGTGAATGAGACCTCCAAGCGCTATATGCACCAGTACAATTTCCCCTCCTACTCCGTAGGTGAGACCAAGCCCTCCAGAGGACCGGGACGCCGGGAGATTGGTCACGGTGCGCTGGCAGAGAGAGCGCTGATCCCTGTTCTTCCCACCGAAGAGGAATTTCCCTATGCCATTCGTTCCGTATCCGAGACCTTTGAGTCAAACGGCTCTACCTCCCAGGCATCCGTTTGCTCCTCCTGTATGGCGCTGATGGCGGCAGGCGTTCCCATCAAGGCCATGGTTGCGGGTATCTCCTGCGGTCTGGTTACCGGGGACACGGATGATGACTATATCGTGCTGACAGATATCCAGGGACTTGAGGATTTCTTTGGAGACATGGACTTTAAGGTTGCGGGAACCCACAAGGGTATCACCGCCATCCAGATGGATATCAAGATTCATGGTCTTACAAGAACCATCGTGGAGGAGGCTTTCAAGAGAACTCGGGAGGCTCGTCTCTACATCATGGATGAGGTGATGAGCAAGGCCATCGCTGCTCCCCGTGAGAGCGTAAACGCTTATGCGCCCAAGATCGTCTCCATGACCATCGACCCTGCAAAGATCGGTGATGTTGTGGGCAAGCAGGGCAAGGTGATCAACAAGATTATTGAGGACACCGGCGTGAAAATCGACATCACCGACGATGGTATGGTTTCCGTGTGCGGCATCGACGAGGCCATGATTCAGAAGGCTGTGGACACCATCAATGTGATCGTCACCGATTACGAGGAGGGTATGGTTCTCACTGGAACAGTCATCAGCATCAAGGAGTTTGGCGCATTTTTGGAGTTCGCTCCCGGCAAGGAGGGCATGGTTCACATCTCCAAGATCACCAACAAGAGGATCAAGACTGTTGAGGAAGTATTAAAAATCGGGGATGTGGTGAAGGTTGTCTGCACCGGACAGGACAAGATGGGCAGATATAACTTCTCCATGAAGGATGTAAAGCAGAATTAAGCTTTTGCTTTTACTGATGCTTGTGTATCCCGGATATATATGATAAAATTAAAGGTGAAAATCTGCGGATTTTCACCTTTTTTAATCTACAAAAAAGACGTTTCCACAAATAAAAATTTGCGGCAAGGGGGAATACGTATGGCAAGCTATATCATGGCACTGGATCAGGGAACCACCAGCTCCAGGTGCATCCTATTTGACAGGCAGGGACGCATCTGCAGCATGGCCCAAAAGGAATTTACCCAGCACTATCCAAAGCCCGGCTGGGTGGAGCACGATCCGCTGGAGATCTGGTCCAGCCAGCTGGGAGTGGCGGTGGAGGCCTTGAGCAAATGCACGGAGCACGGGGGACAGGCGGAGATTGCCGCCATCGGCATCACAAACCAGCGGGAGACCACTGTTCTCTGGGATAAAAAAACGGGAGAGCCGGTATATCCCGCCATCGTGTGGCAGTGCAGGAGGACCTCCTCCATGATCGACCAGCTTGTAAAAGAAGGTTACGGAGAAATGATCGCTGAGAAAACCGGCCTGGTGCCGGACGCTTATTTTTCTGCCACAAAGATTGCCTGGATTTTGAAGCATATCCCTGGGGCTATGGAACGGGCAGAAAGGGGCGAGCTGCTTTTCGGTACCATGGACACCTGGCTGATCTGGAACCTGACAGGTAAAAAGGTTCATGTGACGGATGTGACAAATGCCTCCCGCACCATGCTTTTTAATATTCATACACTGGAATGGGACAGGGACATTTTAAGACTGTTAAATATACCTGAAAGCATCCTGCCCAGAGTATGCATGAGCAGTGAGGTCTACGGAACCACCGCCTGCGTGGGACTACCCCAGGGAATTCCCATCGCAGGGGCAGCAGGTGACCAGCAGGCTGCCCTGTTTGGCCAGTGCTGTTTCGAGAAGGGCAGTGCGAAAAACACCTACGGCTCCGGCTGTTTTCTCCTGATGAACACAGGAGAGGAAGCGGTAAAATCAAAAAACGGGCTTATTACCACCATCGCAGTCGGTTATAAGGGTCAGGTGCAATATGCTCTGGAGGGCAGCGTTTTTATCGCAGGGGCAGCAGTGCAGTGGCTAAGGGATGAGATGGAGCTGATCCGAACCGCTCCCGAAAGCGAAGAATATGCTAATCAGGCGGAGGATACCGCAGGCGCATATGTGGTTCCCGCCTTTACCGGTCTTGGCGCCCCCTACTGGGATCAGTACGCCAGGGGCGTGGTCTGCGGCATCACCCGAGGATTTGGAAAGAAGCATTTTATCCGGGCGGTGTTAGAATCCATCGCCTACCAGACGTCGGACATACTCGCTGCCATGGAACAGGACTGCGAAAGCTCCCTAACTGACCTGAAGGTTGACGGCGGCGCCTGTGCCAATAACTTCCTCATGCAGTTTCAGGCTGATATCATAAACAAGAAGGTGCTTCGCCCCGGATGCATCGAGACTACAGCTTTGGGAGCCGCATATCTGGCGGGACTGGCCGTGGGATACTGGGAAAGCCGGGAGGATATAAAAAAGAACTGGGCTGTTGATCATACCTTTGTGCCGAACATGGAAGAGAACAGGCGAAATAAACTGCTTAAGGGCTGGAAAAAGGCGGTAAGGCTTGCGTTTGAATGGGAAGCGCCCAGAAAATAGTATAAATTCCTTTAAAGATACTAAAATACAAATTGACATTTTATTTTCCCTTGGTCTATAATAAATATTAAGAAGTGACCGCAAAAATTGACGGACTGAAAGGAGTATCATTATGGCAGAAATAATCGCGACAAATAAGGCGCCGGGGGTCATTGGGCCCTACTCCCAGGGATATGTGATCCCGGCAGGCGCAAAGCTTTTATACACCTCCGGCCAGATCCCCATCGACCCGGCAAACGGAGGCCTGGTGGCAGGGGGAATCAAGGAGCAGGCGGAGCAGTCCTGCAAGAATGTTGTCGCCATTTTGGAGGCAGCAGGATGTACGGCAGAGCATGTGATAAAGACCACCTGTTTTTTAGCGGATATGAACGATTTTACAGAATTTAACGAGGTATATGCAAAGTACTTTACCAGCAAGCCTGCCCGCTCCTGTGTGGCAGTGAAAACCTTACCGAAGAACGTACTTTGCGAGGTTGAGGCGATAGCCGCTTTCTAAAAAAGGAATGAGGTGCAAAGATGAGCAGAAGAGATTTGGGCCTGCACAGGCTATGGCTGATTCTCCTGCTGTCTGGCATTCTTTGTATAATTACTGCATGCAGCAGCAGCGCTCCTACCACCCATACAGATACGGATATGATTGAGGATCTGCGGAAATGGCTTTCAGAGGAAATGGGGGCAGAGGTTAACATTTCTTCCTGGGAGTTATATTCCCCGGAGAGCGGCGAGATATTACCTGAGAGCGACGCATTTTTTCATGTGATTTTTACAGTGGGTGATATTTCCTTTGATCGAATATACGGACTTACGTACGGCTATTCCAGGACTTTTGGATGGAGGCTGACGGATGTGATATCGGTAAATGAAGATCGATGGCTGGTATACACCGTCACCTCCGTGGACAGTGCCCGTATTCTTAAGGATCTGGAGGGGCTGCCCTATTATTCCAGCTATTCCAATGGTCAGATGGAGACAAGGAGAGTCTTATCCAGCCAAATTCTGGAGCGGGAGACGGACGCCACGGTGGGCTATGACCGGATCACTATTCAGGTTGTGCTCAATGCTGACAATGTTCATGAGGTCGTGCATATCGAATGCGAATATCTTTTGGATGAATCCTACTGCTGGCAGCTTTTTGCTCAGGATATGTATTTGGACACTGTCAATGTACAGTCCGGCGTATCGGATGAAATATTGCTGGAGGGCCTATCCACCCTGAAATTTTATCGTGAGGAGGAGGATTCCACATGGTGGATCGGTGAATTAAACCGGCTGACATACGAAGTCCTTTCAAGAGATCTGGATTCAGATAATTCAGAGGAAATCATTGAACTGACTTTTCGGGGTGAAGGGCAATATATGTACATCACTGGAGAAGTGCGGTTGGATTTCCGTTTCAGCTCAGGCTGGTATCTCTACGATATCGAGCTGCAGGAGGATACCTGTGAGACAGGGATGCTTTTTGACAGCTGGATGCTGACTGAGGAACAGCTCCTTCACACGCTGATCGAGGAGCGGCCCTTTACATATGATACGGTTCACGATTTTCCTCTGACGGAGGATATGATCACTGATCTTGCAATCACAGATATTCGGATTACAGAAAATGGTAGATTTCAGACTGCCTATTTTTCCTATAATGTGCATGTGAACGAAGCTATATTCCATATCGAAGGGTATGGGAAATACGAGCTGACGAATAATGGTATATTAACAGTAAATACATGGAATGATACAGTGGGTGATATCACCTATGATTTGACTGGGATATGGTATGCATGTGATTTGACTGAAGAATATCTTGCCTACCACACCCTGAAGCTCACAGATTTTGGCAATGGCACCCTGGAGGGACAGCTGACGGTTTACGGTGTGGATTTGACCGGAAAGGAGCCGGAGGCATTTAACGCTACCTGCTCTGTGCTGGGTAATATCACTTTCGGAACCCAATTCGAGCTTTTTGTTGAAAGCTGGACTGTTCAAAACGGCGATAGTGAGATCTTGTTGCCTGAGGGCAAATATGATCTTTTTGAAAATGCATTGGTCAATGAACACGCCTATTCGGATCATTGCGTTTTCACAAAAGAAACTCCCGCCGATCGTTTATCCAGAAACGAACTTCTTTCAAGAATCAGGACGGGGAATATTTTTGAAACATTGCAAAAGCTTCTGGAGCTTTCAAAAACCTCCGAGGATTAAGCAGCAGAAAAATAAATTTTCTGCTGCTTTTCTATTGACAGATTGCAGAAGGTGTGATATATTGCACATATGAACACATGAACATATGAAAGGATGTTCATTATGAATGGAATATGGACTTTACTTCAATTGGAAAGGAGAGAAGGATGGAGGAACGTGAATTTGCAGCTTTGCGGGAGGAAATGCCTGCAGACGAGGTTTTATATGACCTGGCAGAGCTGTTTAAGGTTTTTGGAGATTCCACAAGGGTGAAAATCCTGTATGCCCTGTTTGAGCGAGAGCTATGCGTGCAGGAGATAGCGGATCTGCTGTCCTTAAGCCAGTCCTCTGTCAGCCACCAGCTTCGTATATTAAAGGATGCAAAGCTGGTTCGCTTTCGCAGGGAAGGAAAATCCATGTATTATTCACTGGACGACGACCATGTAAGGGCGATTATCAGCATGGGTATGGAGCATGTGGAAGAGTGATTTTTGAAAGGAGAGAGTTATGAAGAAAAATTATAAAATTGAGGTGGATTGCGCAAACTGTGCCGCAAAGATGGAGGAGGCCGCGGGTAAAATTGAGGGCGTTGTGGCGGCCACTGTCAGTTTTATGACTCAGAAGATGAGCGTAGAGTTTGCAGAGGGCGCTGATCCGGCAACCGTCATGAAGAATATCACAAAGGCATGCAAGAAGGTGGAGCCTGACTGTGAAATTTTTTGCTGAGGGAGTGATATATGACAAAAAAGCAAAAACATATGCTCTACCGTATTATTGCGGCATTCATTCTAATAATCATTCTGCACTTTATTCCTGCCGCCGGGTTCCTGGCTCTGGCACTTTATATGATTCCCTATCTGGTAATCGGATATGATATTTTAAGGAAGGCCTTTCTTGGAATAATTCACGGTGAGGTTTTTGACGAAAACTTCCTGATGGCAGTTGCCACGGTGGGAGCCATGATTCTGGGGGAATATTCCGAAGGCGTTGCGGTTATGCTGTTCTATCAGATCGGTGAGCTGTTCCAAAGCTATGCTGTGGGAAAGAGCAGGAAAAACATATCAAACCTGATGGATATTCGTCCGGACTATGCAAACCTTGCAAAGAGTGATTCCTATGAACAGGTTGACCCGGAGGAGGTTCCTATTGGCTCAGAAATCATTGTGCTTCCCGGAGAAAAAATCCCCATCGACGGTACGATCATAGAGGGAGAAACCACACTGAACACCAGCGCCCTGACGGGTGAGAGTATTCCTCGCTCCGCTGCTATGGGGGACGAGGTAATCAGCGGCTCTGTAAACCTTACAGGCATGATCAGAGTGCGCACCACCAAGGAATTTGGCGAATCAACGGTTTCAAAAATTCTGGATCTGGTTGAGAATTCCAGCATGAAAAAGGCCCGGACGGAGAAGTTTATCACAAAATTTGCCCATTATTATACCCCCATCGTTTGCTACAGCGCCCTGGCTTTAGCCCTGCTGCCGCCTGTTTTTGAGCTTATTATCCTGCGGGGAGATCCCCAGTGGAAAAGCTGGATATTCCGGGCATTGACGTTCCTGGTTATCAGCTGCCCCTGCGCACTGGTAATTTCCATTCCCATGAGCTTTTTCGGGGGAATTGGGGCGGCGTCAAGGAATGGGATACTGGTTAAGGGCTCCAATTATCTGGAAGCCCTGGCTCAGGCGAAATACGTGGTCTTTGACAAGACTGGAACTCTCACAAAGGGCAGCTTCTCTGTAACAGAGGTTCTTCCTGCCAAAGGCCATGAGAAGGGGGAAATTCTGGAAGTTGCAGCACATGGGGAATGCTATTCCACCCATCCTATAGCTAAAAGCATCCGGGAGGCTTACGGTCAAAGTATTGATCAGGCTCTTGTAACGGAGGTGAAAGAGGAAGGGGGACACGGCATCAGCGCATATTACAGGGGGCTTCCGATTCTTGTGGGAAATCAGAAGCTCATGGAAAAATATGGGATTTCCTATGAACCCGCCGGGACTGTGGGAACCATTGTGTATCTTGCCCTAAATCATCAGTTCCTTGGAAGTATCGTGATTGCCGACATGGTAAAGGAACAGTCTGGAGCTGCCATTGCGGGATTAAAGTCCGCCGGTGTGAAAAAGACCGTCATGCTCACCGGTGACAATGAAGAGACGGCGGCGGATATAGCCCGCAGGCTGGGACTGGATGAATACCACGCAGGGCTGCTTCCGGCAGATAAAGTGGATTTCGTGGAGCAGCTTCTTGCAAAGAAGAATGAAAAGGAAATGCTGGCCTTTGTGGGTGATGG
>CALWLH010000098.1 GCA_944381475.1 uncultured Lachnospiraceae bacterium
GCTCGCATGGTAATGCATGACTTTGGGACCCACAAAACAGCGAAAAGTAGCCATTTTTCTCAGAAAAATGAGCGAATTTGAGCTGTTTTAGGATTGCGAGAGTGCTTCAGCACGGAGCAATCCGTGATATCAGGGGTCAAAAACCTTTTGACCCCAACATCATTATATAGTCTGACACAAAATAATGCAAGTAAAAACTTATTGTGTGCTGCGCCGGATATGGGGGCAGGAAGAATTTCCAATCATGTAGGGAAATGTGCTGTTTTTACTGGAAAGGACAGGATGGGTGTATGATCAATGACGGCGGCGGGGAGAGAATGGTTCGGAACAGAAAAGTTACATGGTATCAGGTTTTGGTCATTATTATTATGTGCCTGATCATGGGAGCTTTTGTACTGTTTGTGTATTTTACTTATAATGGGGAACAGCTGGTAAACATCATAGACAGAACCACGCTGAAGGATGGCTATGAGCTTCTTAAAAATGTCAGGGAAAATTTTGGGGATGTGGCGGTGTATGGCTATGAGCAGTCCGATGATATGGTTCAGATTGAGTTTCGCTACTATGAGGAGGTTCTGGAAAAGGAGACGGATCTCCTTGAGCTCAGTTATCAGGTGAAATCCTTTATCTCAGAATATCTAAAGGCACACCCGGAGGACCAGATCAATCAAAAGCAGAAGAAACTGGCTCTGCGTTTCCCGGATGTGCATTACAGCAATTTTCAGGAGGATTTTGAATTTGCTTATTCAGCGGATCTGCTCTATGTAACCTATGAATATTCAGGAATCACTGCGGAAGAATTCATGAACCAGGTGGATAAAATTCAGGAGGCGAGGGCGCTGTGCTTTATAACAGAGGGGACGGAAGCGCTATTCGGCCCGGATGTGGATTTTTCGGGACTGAGTCAGGTGCAGGGGCTAAGCGTATTAAAGCTTGATGAAGCTCTTCTGACAGAGCAGCAGCGCCGGGAGCTGGAGAAAATCTGCCGGGAGCTGGAAATTCAGCTAGTCCGGTGAAGACAGCATTACATTTTTCTTACGATGGAAGGGATTTGCTTACAAATTCCGGTTGGCACTTGCTAAATTTGAAAAAATAATGTACATTATAGAAAACCCGGTCAGGGCTCAGGCCTGAAGCATATGGCCCAGCAGGCAGCATATCGCGTATTGATTGTATCTATCTGCACATGTGTTATATTGCGTTAGGGGCTGAAGAATAAGCAGGCTTTGCATACCAGCTGGGGTGATTAAAACAGCTATACCCACGGAAAAGAATGATATTAAAAAGGAGGAACGCCTATGGGCAGAGGAGTTTATGATGAGGATGATGAGAGATTTGAGCATGACCGCTACGAACTGCGGGATCTGCTGATTGGATGCATTCTGTGTTTCTTTGGAGGTTTTTTGCTGCTGCGCAATATCACAGTGTATTCCTTTGGCTTTTCCAGATGGTTTGGCAATGCCACAGGGGGGATTCTGATTGTGGTTTTTATCGCATGCTTGATGGTCATGGTAATCCGGACAAATTTCTTTACGAAATTGCTGTGCGTTCTGTCAGTGATTTCCATTATTATCAACGTGATAATGGGTACGCAGCTGGTATTTAACAGGGTTTCTATGGTAGAGCTTTTGCTTATGGCCATTCTGTTTTTTGGCGGATTGGCCTTTATATTGAAGGTTCTGTTTGTACCCCGCCCCAGACAAAAAAAGCCCAGGGCTTCCCAGAAAAAGATTGATGTGCAGGAGCCAAGGACCGTGGAGGAAGAGCTGGCGGAAATGAAAAAGAGTATGGAGAAGTAAGAAGGATGAAGCAATGCATGACAGACTGACACAAAGTGATATTCAGAAGATGCAGCGGGAGCTGGAGGAGCGCAGGGAAAAACACAGGGAGATTCTTGACGCTGTCAGGGAGGCCAGGGCCCAGGGAGATTTAAGCGAAAATTTTGAATATTATGCTGCAAAGCGTGAAAAATCCCAAAACGAGAGCCGGATGCGGTATCTGGAAAATATGATCAAGACGGCGAATATTATTGTAGACCGGACAGAAGAGGATGAGGTAGGTCTGAATAAGGTTGCCACCCTCTACATCGAGGAGGATGATGAAGAGATGGAGGTGACACTGGTTACCACCATTTTGGCGGATGCGTTAAAAAACCGTGTCAGCATTGAATCTCCTATCGGAAAAGCCATTCGGGGACACAAATGCGGCGACCGGGTTTTTGTGGATCTGGGCGCAGGAGAAGGCTACTACTGTGTGATACGGGCCGTCAGAGCCTATGATGGAGATGAAATCCCCATCCAAAGATATTGACCAATCTGCTATAAAAAAGCTTTTCAGGGCGAATGCTTTCAAAAAAGAAATCATTCGTCCTCTATTTTGTTCCCACAATTGTATAATTTCGCATAATCTGGGAATCCTAGTTAGCAAAACAAACAGATAGGAGCTAAGATTATGAGAAATGGATTATCTAAATTGGCAAAAGACAGGGTGCTGATCACGGCCATGTGTGCCTGTATTCTGCTCATCACTGCGGCAGCATTGATCAATTTGTATAACAGAAACAAGGAGCCCAAGACGCCTGACGGTATCTTTACAGAGAATCAGACAAAGGAGGAGACGGCTCAGGAAACAGAGCCTCAGGTAGCGGAGGGAACCGCTGAGGAGGACGAGACAAAAAATCTGATCGTTACGATTGAAACGCTTCCTAAGCCAACGCCTGACCTTGAAACAGAGGAGCCGGTGGCAGAAACACCGGTGGATGTTCAGCCTGTGACAGAGCCTGTGGCGGAGACGCCAGCTCCGCCCGTAACGGAGCCGACAGCAGAACCTGAACCTACTCCGGAGCCTGTGGATGCGCCGGCTGTGGAATTGAACTTTACCTCCGAATCCAACCTTCTCTGGCCTGTAAACGGGGAGATTATCCGGGAGTTTTCCATGGATACCACCGTATGGTTTTCTACCCTGAAGCAGTATAAGTGCAGTGATGGGATACAGATTCAGAGTGAGGCAGGTACGGCGGTGGTTTCCGCTGCAAATGCCCAGGTACTGGCAGTGGGTTCCAATGAGGAACTGGGCTCATTTGTGCTCATGGATCTTGGAAACGGCTACCGGGCACAGTATGCCCAGCTAACGGATATCTCCGTGAACCCAGGCGACTATGTGGCTGCGGGAACGCCTTTTGCCTGCATAGCTGCTCCCACCTATTATTATTCGGTGGATGGAGATCATCTTTATTTTCAGCTTACCCATGAGGAGGAGCTTCTTGACCCGCTGGATTACCTGCAGTAATGGGGAACGCCTTCTAAAATCATATTGATACCCTGATCAAGCTGCCCTCCCGCATGCTGGATGATTCATCCAGGGTGCTGGGGGGGGCAGTTTTTTGGGAGAGCGGGGCAAAATTGAGATTCTGCCTGTGATTGTCATTTCCTGATAATTGTGCTATGATATCAGGGTCAAAAAACTTTTGGCCCAACATGATGATATGACAGAATTGTGAAAAACTGTCCGATTAAAGGAGGTAGAAATATGAGCAAGGTGGAGCAGTATGTGACCAGTATACCGGATTTCCCGGAGCCGGGAATCATCTTCAGGGATGTGACGTCTGTACTGGGAGATGCGGAAGGATTGAAGCTGTCTGTGGATGAGATGCTGGCATGTCTTGAAGGCGTGGAGTTTGACGCCATCCTAGGGCTGGAGTCCAGGGGCTTTCTCTTTGGAATGCCCATGGCCTATGCGATGAACAAGGCATTTATTCCCGTCAGAAAGAAGGGAAAGCTTCCCAGAGCCACGGTGGAGGCCAGCTATGAGCTGGAATACGGCACCGCCACTATTGAGATTCACAGGGATGATGTGAAGCCTGGCATGAGAGTGGTGCTGGTGGATGACCTGATTGCCACGGGCGGGACGCTGGCTGCTGCTGCGGGACTATGTGAAAGGCTTGGCGCAAAGGTGGTAAAGATCGTGTGCCTGATGGAGCTGGCGGGACTGAAGGGCAGAGAGAAGCTGGCGGGCTATGACGTAGACACAATCATTACATATGAGGGGAAATAGTCCAATAGCGGCTTTGAGCTTAGAATGGAGGAATGCTATGAAAATGTATAGGAGAAGGAGTAGATTGAGCCCTAAGGCATCCATGCTGGTAGGGGTAATTTTCGGCATTGTGGGTTTGTGCATGCTGGTGGGGGGCCTGTTTTGGCTTGTAAATGAAAGGGATTTTTTGGAGCGGGCGGAAATTATTGATGCAGAAATCACCAGGATTTATACAAGTGTTGACAGTGACGGCGATCGTTCTCATTCCGTCTATGTGGAGTATGTATACCGGGGCGTCAGCTATTCGGAGCGTCTTTCGGAGTATTCCAGCTCCATGACAGAGGGAAAGGAGATCCAGCTGTATATTGACCCGGAGAATCCAACCCGGATACGGTATACAAATATGGCGTATTTTGGCCCGGTTTTTCTTATGAGCATGGGGGTCCTTTTTTTAACAATGGGTGTTATTTTTACCTGGTTTTTTGCCAAAAAAGTGAAAATGCAGCGTGAAAACTCCTACAGCGAGAACGAAAGCGGCAATATAGGCCATACAAATGACGGGAAAACCTGTATTTACGCAGAAATTTACGACTGTACTCTGGACAATACATATGAAGGTGAGAAAAAGCCCTGGCGGCTGCATTGCCGATATGTAGATGAGCAGCAAAGGGATCACTATTATACCAGTGCTCCTATGTGGGAGGATGGAAGAAAATACATTGGGCGTATGGTTCCGGTGTATGTACAGGATGAGGAGCATTACCAGGTGTACACGGAGGCTTTGTCAGAGAAGAGCTGACCTCGTGGGATTAAATCAGAAAACAAAGACGCCATACACTTCTTTGCAAGGTGTATGGTGTTTTTGCGGACTCCAAAGTCATGTATACCGTGTCAGCATGGTTTGCGTGTCCATTTGTCGGGCAGCTCATTTATATCACATAAAAGCCGGAGGGATATGAAAGTAATAAAGCATTTATCCAGAAAAAGAATAATAATTATAGCAGCAGTATGTCTTCTTCTGGCCCTTCTTGCTGCCTGTATGGCAGGAAGACGCATGACGCCCTTGATCGCAAAATGGTACAGTATCCGAGGGGTGGATGTGTCCCACTATCAGGGAGACATCAACTGGCAGGAGCTGGCAGCCCAGGATTTGAACTTTGCATACATCAAAGCTACGGAAGGATCCAGCTACAGGGATGATTGCTTTGAAAAAAACTGGGCTGAGGCGGCTGAGACCGATTTGACGGTGGGCGCATATCATTTTTTCAGCTTCTCCAGTCCGGGGAAAAATCAGGCCGAGAATTATATCGAAACGGTGGGGAGCTTGTCGGGTAAGCTGATCCCTGCAGTGGATGTGGAGTATTATGGAATGGAGCCGGAGGATTTGCAGGCAGTGGTGGCAGAACTGTCTGCGCTTCTGGATGCTCTGGAGGATATGTACGGAGTGAAGCCGCTGATTTATACAACATATTCTGCATATTTTGATATTATAAAGGGAAATTTTGAGGAATACCCCCTGTGGATTCGGAATGTATATTTTACGCCGGATTTGGGACTCCTTGGAAAATGGAGCATCTGGCAGTATACGGACCGGGAAATACTGGATGGATATCAGGGGGAAGAGCGATACATTGACGTCAATGTGTTTCACGGAAGCCAGGAGGAGTGGGAAGGCTGGGTGCTTCCCTGAGATTTTGTTCTGCATGAGATTTAAGCGGAGTCCTTTCCTGCAGCTGCCTGACAGGGTAGTGGGAGGGGACTTTTTTCATTCCTAAAAAAGTGAAAAAGCTCTTGCATTTTAGCTGTATACGATGTATAATCCTGAATGTTCCTAAAAAATATGCGAATAAAATTGAAGTTATTCACGATAAAATGAATATTATAATCCTTTCGCCTTTTAGCGGAGCTTGCCGCCGGCTTTGCGCATTAGGGATGAAGGAATATTCAGTTTCTTCTATAAAGTGTATTTTATAAAGCGTTTAAATATTTACTGGACAGAAGTATATAAAGGTGATAGAATATCCGTTTAGATATGATATAGTTTGGCTTTGACAGAAAGAAGGGAGAATATACATATGATCAAGGTGGGCATTATCGGCGCAACAGGCTATGCGGGAAATGAGCTGGTGCGCCTTTTATATCAGCATCCGGAGGCGGAGATTGTCTGGTACGGCTCTAAAAGCTATATTGATACGGAATATGCGGATGTTTACAGAAACATGTTCCAGCTGGTGGACGAAAAGTGCCTGCATTTGCTGCGGAATGCATTGATGCCGATTTATGATCATTATGATTATATATTATTGGATTGTCCGCCGGCGATGGGGGCATTAACATTAAATGCATTAACAACCGCAAATAATGTTAT
>CALWLH010000099.1 GCA_944381475.1 uncultured Lachnospiraceae bacterium
GTATGGGGCTTATTGCCCAGATACCGCTTGTTTATATGTCTTGCCTCTGACAGGATATCCTCGGTAAAATCATGCTCAAATCTGATCAGGCGCTGCTTTTCAGCCCAGGCGGCAGCCATACCCTCGCTGAGGGAAGTAACGGGAATCCCGCCGGTCTGGGCGCCTGTGGTCCGTATGATCCTGTAATAAATCATGGCAACCGGAAGCATGAGTCCCGCGAATTCTGTAGGTACATCGTACTCCACAGCCAGGTCGGAGGCATTCATTCCCTTCACCTTCTGGTAGATGTTGACAAAATCATCGGCGCTGAAGCTGTCCGCTCTGGAAAGCTTCATGATCTTTGCGGCAAAGATTCTCATACAATCCCCGATGGCAATAATATTTTTCACAGCCTTATCCTTCAAATAGTAGGTTCTGAAGGTCTCAATTTCATTATCAATCAGCTCCTCAGCGATAATCTGAAAATTCTGTCCTGCCTCCGAGAGTCTGGAGAGAAGCGCGGAGGTACGAAGGGCTCCCAGCTTGATATTCTGGGTAAACTGGAGCGCACCTTTTGCGTAGAGGGAAATCTGCATGCTTCCAAATCCCACATCCACAATGGCGCTTTCCTTCTCAATGATCTTATAGAACTGCTTCTGCCATATGGGAATGGCCTTGTAGCACATAAACCGCTGCTCGGAGTTGCTTAAAACCGTCACCTCCAGACCGCAGCGGACCCGGATCTGATCCTCCACCAGAAAACGGTTCTTTGCCTCCCTCATGGCGCTTGTGGCGCAAACCGTCACATTCCTGCTCTCAATCTGATATCCCCGTATCACTGCCGCGAAGCCGTTTAATACCTCGCACAGCTCGTCAATCAGCTCATAGCTGATGACCCCTGTCTCATAGGTATCGCCCCCCAGCGCAATGACATGGCGGAGACGATCCAGCCTCCTGATCTCGCCCTTTCCCACAACCTCAAAAATCGAGAGCTCCAGCTCAAAGGAACCAATATCGATGGCTGCAAATGTATGAACTGCCATAATTCACCTCCTAGTAATTTCCCAAAAACCAGATTTTATTTGCCCCCTGGCGAATGACGCGAAGGGCGCTTAAAACCTCCGGCTGGCTGATATTTCCTTCAAAATCTATAAAAAACCTGTACTCGAAATTCTTTCCCGGAATGGGCCGGGATTCAATCTTGCTCATATTCAATCCAAAGATGCTTGTATAAGACAGCAATCTGTACAGAGCCCCCACCTCATGGTTTAGCTCCACACAGATGCTGATTTTCTTTGCGCTCCGGGTGATGATGGGCCGCTTTGCCAGTATGACGAAACGGGTCACATTGTTCTTGTTATCGTTGATCTGACGGTCTAAGATCTGCAGGCCGTTGAGCTTTGCGGATATCTCGCTGGCAATGGCAGCCTGGGTAAAATCCTGGTCATTTACTACCTTTTTTGCACTGAATGCCGTGTTTTTCATACTGATCTGCTGCCACTCCTTATGGCTCTCCAGGTAATGGGCGCACTGCATCAGCGCCTGCGGGTGGGAATAAACTCTGCGGATATCCTCCAGCCTGGCGCCCGGGAGTCCCAGCAGCGCATGGGAGACAGGAAGATACTCCTCCGCCACAATATACACTTCATATTCCACAAGAAGATCCGACACCTGCACCACTGCCCCGGCGCTGGAATTCTCGATGGGAAGGATGCAAAAATCCGCCCGGTCCTCCACCACGGCCTTTACCGCCTCGGACCACTCGGCGACATGGAAGCTCTCCACATCCTCCCCGAAGTATTTCAGCATGGCAGCCTGGGTGTAGGCTCCCTCCTCGCCCTGAAATACCACCCGGACGCCGCTCTTTGGAAGCTTTTCCACCAGCTGTACAGCCTCCAGAAAATCTTCAGTGGGACGCAGGTTCTCCGCAGGCAGCATACGAACCAGCCGTTCCACCGTCTGGTGCAGAAGGGGGTGAAGCCATCCGGGACAAATCTGGGCCATGGGCTCCAGCACAAACC
Source organism: uncultured Lachnospiraceae bacterium (assembly GCA_944381475.1). Lineage (GTDB taxonomy): Bacteria > Bacillota > Clostridia > Lachnospirales > Lachnospiraceae > UBA4292. Next base: position 2,001 of record CALWLH010000099.1, read on the forward strand.
TGCGCTTATGCATTTCCGGGTGGGGAATGATCAGCTCCTCTGTCTCCATCACCAGCTCATCATAGGCGATAATGTCCAGATCCAGGGTTCTGGGCCCCCAGTGTACCTCCCTCTTTCTGTCAGCCTTCTTCTCCGCCTCATGGCAGATATCCAGAAGCTCTAAGGGTGAGAACACGGTTTTTACCAGCAGGCAGCCATTTAAAAAGTCCCCCTGCTCCACATCTCCTACGGGCTTTGTCTCAATCGTGTCGGAGCGCTTTAACAGCTCCACCCCCGGCACGCAAAGATCACGAATTCCCTGCTCAATATAGGCCATCCGGTCTCCCATATTGGAGCCGTACGCAACCACCGCCCTGTGCCATTCTCTTTTGATGCTGACCGCAACCGTATCCAGGGGCAGCCCCACCGGCGCCCAGGGTTTTTTTATTGTCACCGAGACACTCTTTAAAAGAGGTCTGCTTACCAGCAGGTCACAGGCCAGTCTTTCAGCCGCAGTCTCTATCAGCTTATAGGTGTGCTTCTTCATAAAGCGAACAGCATGCTCCGCCACCTCCCCGTAGTGGACGGATTTTGTCAAATCATCCGTTCTTGCAGCTTGGCTTACATCCAGCTCCATATCAATAGTGACAAGAAACTTCTGCCCCAGCTTCTGTTCCTCCGCGAACACCCCGTGATTTGCATAGATTTCCAAATCCTGTATCAAAATATGATCCATATCCCTGTATACTCCTGTTATGATTTCCCAAGATTACCCAAGAGCCTGTCCCTGTTTTCTATGCATTCAGGATGGCTTTTGTCATCTGTATGGCCCTACGGCTTTTCTCCACATCGTGAACCCGCACAATAGCTATATGCTTCTGCACCGCCATGACGGTGGTCACAAGCGTTCCCTCCTCCCGCTGATCCTTTGGAAGCTCCAGCGCCAGTCCGATCATGGACTTTCTGGAGGTTCCCAGAAGGACGGGATATCCAAGGGCCGAAACCGCCTCCAGATGCTTCATCATCCGCAGATTTTGCTCATAGGTTTTCCCGAAACCAATCCCCGGATCAAGAATAATCTGACTGTCCTTTATGCCTGCCCTATGGGCAAGCTCCACCGATTCCCGCAGGTCCTCCTGCACCTCCGATAGAAAATCTATGTAATCCGTCTTTTCACGATTGTGCATCAGACAGCAGGGAACCTGCGCCTGGGCTATCAATCCCGCCATGTCCGGATCATATTTTAAGCCCCAGATATCATTGATCAGATCCGCCCCGGCAGCAAGGGCAGCCCTGGCCACAGCAGATTTATATGTGTCAACGGAAATGGGAATGTCAAAGCGCTGCTTTATGGCCCGGATCACCGGCAGGATACGGCTGATCTCCTCCTCATCGGAGATTCTGGTATATCCCGGCCTGGTGGATTCCCCTCCAATATCAATGATGGAGGCGCCGGCCCTGATCATATCCTCCGTGTGGGCCAGGGCGCTGTCCAGACTGTTCCAGCTTCCGCCGTCTGAAAAAGAATCCGGGGTGATGTTCAATATCCCCATAATATATATTTCATTATCTAAATCAAAATCCTTTGTTCCGATCTTCATATCCCCTCCAAATTTTCATTTTCAGGAGCGGCTTCTTTTTCGCATCCGACATGTTCTTTCCCAGCCAGTCTGCCATAAGCCTTCTTTGCTTCCGCCAGCCAGGAAAGGGAGCCAAAGCAGACGATCACCGGCATCACTCCATTGTCATATTTATAATTCCATGCCTCATGCATGGCAGCGTCAAGTGCCTCCGGAACGGTTCTAAAGGCTGCTTTCGCAAGGGGGGTGATCTGCCCCAGCTTTTTTAGCAGGCTCTCTGCTCTCTCTGCCCGGGGGCCCGGAGCCTGAACCGCCAGCACACAGATTTCTTTTTCTATGACGATACGGGCCACCTCCATGAAATTCTTATCCGAAAAGGCACCCATAATAAAAATCCGCGGGATATCCGGGTAAAGCTTTTCAACCGCTTCCCTCAATCTCAGGGCCGCACCCGGGTTATGCGCTCCGTCCAGCAGCACATCCGGCTCATGTCCGATCCATTCCATGCGCCCGGGAAATACTGCCCGCTCCAGTCCCCTAAAAACAGCCTGCTTCCACACAGCCTCTGAAATTCCGGAAAGCAACAGGTTTCCCCTTGCTCGGAGGGTTTGCAAAACTGTCACTGCCAGAGATGCATTGTCCCTCTGATAGCTCCCGGGGAGTCCCAATCTGCAGGCAGGCAGCCCCTGAAAAGTCACTATACAGGAGCCGTCTTTTTCTAAATGCTCATGAACAGGGGGCCCGGCGGTATAAAGCTCACATTCCAGCTGTCCAGCTCTTTCCGCAAGCACGCCTGCCGCCTCCGGCTGCTGCTTTGCAGAAAACACCGGCACGTTCTGTCTCATGATGCCGCTTTTATGCAGCGCGATCTGAGCAAGGGTATCCCCCAATATCCCGGTATGGTCGAGGCTGATGGGAGTAAAAACCGTCCCTATGGCGGCCTCTGAAATATTGGTTGCATCCAGATCGCCCCCCAGTCCGGTTTCGATCACCGCCGCGTCGCAGCCAGACCTGGAAAAGAAGGCGAATGCCATGGCTGTCTGAACCTCGAATATGGTGGGACACGCAATCCTCTCATTTTCCGCAATCCCTTTGCCTATAAGCGCTATTTCCTTATAAAGAGACCGGTATTCCTCTTCCGAGATATTTTTCCCATCCACCTGGATGATTTCCATGGGATCAAACACCGCAGGAGACTGATAAAGCCCTGTGTGAAGACCCGCTTCGCGAAGAATGGAAGCTAAAAATATACAGGTGCTCCCCTTCCCATTGGTTCCTGCCACATGAATCACAGGCACATCCCGCTCCGGATGTCCCAGCGCTTCCATAAGCTTTGCCATGCGAAAAAGCCCCAGATCCATCTCAATTCTCACGCCAGTTTTCTCTGTACTGATTTTCTTCTGCATCCCTTACACCTGACTGCGGCCCCGGGCCGTACAAACTCCGATGATTTTTGTCAAAGCATGACCCTCTAACCCGCATATCATTTTACCACAACTTCCCGTGATTTTAAAGTAAAACCCATGTAAAAGGCCGGCATTTTCTATATTAAATCCCCCTAAAATGCGCATTTTTCATTTTCCCTCTGGAAATCACTGTCTGATTGTGCTATAAACTGTATGCACGCCTTGTGCTCCATCGGCGGACATCCGCCCACGCGAAGCATTTTCATTGGCGGATGTGACATGGCAGAGCCGCTTTAGCGGGCGCGCCGCTGCCACATCATTTTGACATTTTCTAAAATTGAGGAAGCACAATGGTCCGTAAAGGAATTATCATATATATTATTATCATGAGTATTATCAGCTTTTGTCAGATGGGCATTGACAAGGGCAGGGCAAAAAAGCTGCGCTGGCGCATCTCGGAGCGCACGCTGTTTTTGACAGCCGGCATAGGCGGAAGCTTCGGATGTCTTTTGGGCATGTATGTCTTTCGCCATAAAACGAAGCATCTGCGGTTTGTGCTGGGTATCCCAGCGCTGATGCTGGTTCATATTTTTTTGCTGTACCTGATATTTTTCGTTCTGGTGTAACTCCAAAAAGGAATAAGAATATCTGTTTTTCACCAAACTAAGAGCAAAAATCCAGGAGGTTTGGAAGTGAAACAGAATATTCTCACAGATTTTATCAAATGCGGCGTCACAGGCTGGTGTCTGGAAATTCTTTTTACCGGCGTAACCCGGCATGAAAAATGCCTGAAATGCGAGACATCACTGTTTATGTTCCCCATTTACGGTTTGGCTATGCTGATTTCCCCCATGAAAAAGCTCCTTGGCAGGCACAGCGCTGCTTTTCGGGGAATCTGCTATACCTGCGGCATTTTCCTGACAGAGTATACAACAGGAAAGCTGCTGCGCCAGTTTGACCGGTGTCCCTGGGACTACAGCAATGCGCCCTTGAATATCGACGGACTGATTCGGTTGGATTTTGCGCCTTTATGGTTTGGAACCGGCCTTTTATATGAAAAAATCCTGAAATGAGGTAATTACATGAAAGATAACCACAATCACCAGAAAAAAATTGCATTGATCAACGACCTAAGCGGCTTTGGGCGCTGCTCCATTGCCGTGTCCCTGCCCATCATTTCCCAAATGAAGATCCAATGCTGTCCTCTGCCAACGGGTATTTTTTCAAACCATACCGGCTTTGAGAGCTTCTTTTTTGACGACTACACCGCGAAAATGAAGCCCTATATGGAGGAATGGAAAAAACTGGATCTCACCTTTTCAGGAATATGCTCCGGTTTTTTAGGCTCCAAGAAACAAATCCGCATTGTCGAGGACTTTTTCCAGTATTTCACAGGTCCCAATACCATCGTGGTGGTGGATCCGGTGATGGGCGATTACGGAACCCCCTACCCCACCTACACCCATGCACTGTGCCAGGAGATGAAGCACCTGGTTACATATGCGGACATCATCACCCCCAACCTGACGGAGGGCTGTATCCTGGCGGATATGCCCTACCAGGAGGATGAGCGCTGGACCATGGATTATGTGACGGAGATGGCCCGGCGGCTTTCCGCCATGGGCCCCAAGCATGTGGTGATCACAGGAATTCCCCAGGGCAGTTATATAGCAAACCTGTGCTATGAGCAGGACGGGGATATCTCCATATGCCGCACCAAACGGGTGGGGAAGCAGCGCTCCGGCACAGGAGACATTTTCTCCAGCATCATCGCCGCAGACGCGGTAAATGGGGTGCCTCTTCTCACCTCCGTAAAAAAGGCCTCCCATTTTATTCAAAAATGCATTAAACGTTCCATGGAGCTTGACATTCCCCTGACGGATGGTGTATGCTTCGAGGAGGTTTTACACACACTGCATTAGTCCCTGCCCTTTGGACAGCTTCTGATGTGCTTAAGAAAAGAGGGATAATATGTCTGTTAGAACAAGCATGACCATTCTTTATGAGGTTCACGGAAATCTCTATGTAAACCTCACCAACAAATGCCCCTGCGCATGCACCTTCTGCCTGCGACAGGAAAAAGACCACATGGAGGAGTCTGATTCTCTCTGGCTCTCTCATACCCCTGACTTGTCCGAGGTTCTGGGGGAGTTTGAAAAATTTGACATGAGCAAATACCGGGAGGTTGTGTTCTGCGGCTTTGGGGAGCCCACGGAGGCTCTGGATGTACTGCTGCCAACCGCCGCATACATAAAGGAACACTTTCACCTTCCCATCAGAGTGAACACCAACGGTCTGGGAGACCTGATTCATGGCAAACCCATCGCTCCCCTGTTTGAGGGCCTCATCGACACGGTTTCCATCAGCTTAAATACCCCTGATCCGGAGCGGTACTTCGAGCTGGTGCGCCCCCGCTTTGGACGCCAGTCCTTTGACGCCATGCTGCAGTTCGCAAAGGACTGCAGGAATTATGTCCCCAACGTGGTAATGACCACCGTCAGCACCACTCTCACGAAGGAGGAGGAGGAACGGTGCGCGGCAATCTGTGAGGAGCTGGGTGTGAATTATCGAATCCGCCCCTTTGAATAAACCCTTACTCTAAAAACAAAACCAAGGAGATCGCAGCAAATATGAAATTAGGAATCGTGGGACTGCCCAATGTGGGCAAAAGTACCCTTTTTAACTCTCTGACAAAGGCTGGAGCCGAATCCGCCAACTACCCCTTCTGCACCATCGACCCCAACATCGGCATTGTGCCGGTTCCGGACAAACGCCTGGACGCCCTGGCAGCCCTCTATGACTCCCAGAAGATCACCCCGGCGGTGATCGAGTTTGTGGACATTGCCGGCTTGGTAAAGGGCGCCAGCAAGGGGGAGGGACTGGGGAACCAGTTTCTGGCAAATATCCGGGAGGTGGACGCCATCGTTCATGTGGTGCGCTGCTTTGAGGATCCCAATGTGATCCATGTGGACGGAACCGTGGACCCCCTGCGGGATATCGAGATCATCAACCTGGAGCTGATCTTCGCGGACCTGGAGGTGCTGGAGCGGCGCATTTCAAAAACCGCCAAGGCCGCCCATAATGACAAGTCCGCCGCCAAGGAGCTGGAGAGCTTAAAGAAACTGAAAAGCCACCTGGAGGATGGAAAATCCGCCAAATCCCTGGAGCCGGAGGATGAGGAGGAGGCCGCGCTTTTTGCAGAGCTGAATATGCTCACGGGAAAGCCGGTGATCTTTGCCGCCAACGTCTCCGAGGATGACCTGGCAGACGACGGCGCATCCACCCCCATGGTACAGCAGGTGCGGGACTATGCCAAAGAGGACGGCAGCCAGGTCTTTGTCATCAGCGCCCAGATCGAGCAGGAAATCGCAGAGCTGGATGACGCGGAAAAGCAGGAGTATCTGGAGGCCATGGGTCTGACAGAATCCGGTCTGGACAAGCTGATCGCCGCCAGCTATGACCTGTTAGGGCTCATCAGCTATCTCACCGCCGGCGTGACGGAGACCAGAGCCTGGACTATCAAAAAGGGGACGAAGGCCCCCCAGGCTGCCGGAAAAATCCACTCGGATTTTGAGCGGGGCTTTATCAAAGCGGAGGTGGTTTACTACCAGGATCTCCTGGACTGCAAAACCTATGCCGCCGCCAAGGAGAGGGGTCTTGTCCGCATGGAGGGCAAGGACTATGTGGTAAAGGACGGGGACGTGATTCTGTTCCGTTGGAATGTATAGACCCTTAAAAGGGCAAAATCACATGATCCAATAAAAAACTATTTTAGGAGGATTTACTTATGGGAAAGCAGTATGAGGAGGACGAGGAGGAGCTGCCAGAAATGACCGTCACCCTGGATCTGGATGACGGCACCACAGTGGACTGCGCCATTCTGACCATCCTGGAGGTGGAGGGGCAGGATTATATTGCCCTGCTGCCCATTGACGATGAGGAGGAGGGGGAGGTATATCTGTACCGTTATCTGGAAAGCGATGATGGGGAGCCTTCCCTTGACAACATCTTAGACGATGAGGAATATGACAAAGTGGCGGACGCCTTTGACGAATGGCTGGACGCCCAGGAGTATGACGAGATCGTGGGAGAAGAAGAGCTGGAAAATGAAGGCTAAATGCAGTTTTTAAAGGAGGGGTTTTCGCCCCTCCTTTTACTTTTCACTGCTCTGCATCATTCTGCCCATACTCTAAATGCCCCAGACATGCCATATCAAAAAACATGCGCCAAAGCACGCTGCCATGGCACATGTCATCATCTGTTCCGTATATATTACAGACTCTTGATTCTCTTTAGAGCCTCCAAAGAATTTTCCAGACTGCCAAAGGCGGTCAGTCTGAAGTATCCCTCCCCGCTGGGGCCAAAGCCGGAGCCGGGGGTTCCAACCACATTCACCTTTTCCAGCAGATAGTCAAAGAACTCCCAGGAGGTCATGCCATCCGGGGTCTTAAGCCATATATAGGGGGCGTTCACGCCGCCAAATACCGTAAAGCCCGCAGCAGCCAGTCCCTCGCGGATCACCTTTGCATTGTTCATGTAGTAGGCAACCATGGCCTTTGTCTCAGCCTGGCCTTCGGCGGAGTAAACCGCTTCCCCGGCCTTCTGGACAATGTAGGGAGCCCCGTTAAACTTGGTGCCCTGACGTCTGGCCCACAGGCTGTTTAAGCTCACGCCGCCGCAAACCAGCGCCTTAGGAACAACGGTAAAGCCCAGACGGGTCCCGGTAAAGCCCGCATTTTTGGAAAAGCTTCTGATCTCGATGGCGCACCCCTTCGCCCCCTCGCACTCATAGATGCTGTGAGGGATATTCTCCTCCGTAATGTACGCCTCATAAGCCGCATCGTAGATGATGATGGAACCATTTCTTCTGGCAAAATCCACCCAGGCCTGAAGCTGCTCCTTTGTGGCGGTGGCGCCGGTGGGGTTATTGGGATAGCACAGATAGATGATATCCGCCCGTTCCTTCGGCAGCTCCGGCACAAATCCGTTTTCTGCGGTGCAGGGCATATAGGTCACATTGCTCCACTTCTCCAGCGCCTTGTCGTATTCACCTGTCCGGCCGCTCATGGCGTTGGCGTCCACATATACAGGGTATACCGGGTCGCAGACTGCAATGCGGTTATCCGCGTCAAATATATCCCCGATATTTCCGCTGTCGCTCTTTGCCCCGTCAGAGATAAAGATCTCGTCGATGGAGATATCTACCCCCCGGTTCTTATAGTCGTTTTTCGCAATGGCACTTCTAAGGAATTCATAGCCCTGATCCGGGGCATAGCCCTTAAAGGTCTCTGCAGCTCCCATCTCATCCACCGCAGAATGAAGAGCCTTTATTACGGACGGCGGCAGGGGCAGGGTCACATCGCCGATGCCTAAGCGGATGAGCTTCTTATCCGGATTAGCCGCAGAAAATGCGCTCACCTTTTTTGCGATCGTAGAGAACAAGTAACTTCCAGGCAGCTTACAATAGTTTTCATTAATCTTATACATACTTTCCTCCTTCTAACGCACCTGCTGCGTCACCTAGGTTTATTTGGAAGTTTACTTCCAAACCTACTCCTCCTGCTGTTGCTGCATCAGACGCAGAACCATCTGGGCGCTTTCCACCAGGTTTGTTCCGCTGTCCATGCTGCACTTTTGTAAATATTTATGTGCGTCACCCTCTGAAAGGTGATTGCGCTCCATCAAAACTCCCTTGGCCTCGTCAATGATTCTTTGCTCCTCCTGGCTCCGCTTGACCGGCTGGGAACGCAGCTTCTTTCTTCTTCGCTGCTGGGCGGAAAACATCATGGCCAATGTACTGGTCAATTCATTCAGCTTTATGGGCATGCTCAGGCAAACGATTCCCGGCTGGACATAGGCCAGATATTTGGGTGAGGCTACCAGAAGCATCTCGAAATTGGGAGGCAGATCCTCATACAGCTCACTGTAGATCATGTCCGAAAACCGGTAGCCGCACACAATGACACCGCCCTGGAGATCATCCGCAAGGCTTAATGCCTGTGCTCCGGAGGTGAACACTCCATCCACCTTAAAGCCGTTTCGCATCAGCAAATTCTTGATTTTTTTTGCGTCCTCTAACTTTGGAAATATCACGATGATACTGGGCAAGTAGTGTTCACCTCCAATCTGCTAAAGTGTCCCCCAACACTGCTTTCCGCTATGTCATCTATCCATCCTTAGTAGCGGTACAGATACTCGTCAATTTCCCAGTTCGTCACCTGACGCAGATAGGTTCTCCACTCCTGCTTCTTCTGTCTGATAAATTGGTTCGCGATATTTCTTCCGAGTACGCCTTTGATAAACTCATCCTTCTCCAGCTCGTCAATAGCCTGGCCCAGATTTTCCGGGATATGCTCATATCCCATGGCCTCCACCTCTTCCCTGGGAATACCCATGAGACTCTGACTGGTTTTGGGAGGCGGCGTCAGCCCCCGCTTGATACCGTCCAGCCCTGCCGCAAGACATACCGCAAGGGCCAGATAGGGGTTTGATGTGGCGTCAGGAAAACGCAGCTCAATGCGCTTATTCTCAGGCTCTGCCGGGGGAACGTGCAGCAGGCTGGCAGGATTGTTCATGCTCCACACCAGATAAACCGGCGCGTCAAAGCCGGGAACCAGCCGCTTGTAGGAATTTACCAGCGGGTTGGTGATGGCGGTGATAGCCTTTGCATGCTCCATAATTCCTGCAATAAACTGGTATGCCAGTGTGCTGAGGCCATTTTCATCGGATTCGTCCGCAAAGAGATTTCTTCCATCCTTATCTGAAATGGAAAGATTCAGATGCATTCCGCTGCCATTCACATTGGCATTGGGCTTGGGCAAAAAAGTGGCATGCTTTCCATGTCTCCTGGCTATGATCTTCACAACCATCTTAAAGGTCATGATATTGTCCGCCGTATGAATGGCGTCGTCATAGTCAAAGTCAATTTCATGCTGGCCGGGGGCCTTTTCATGGTAGGAGGATTCGATATCAAAATTCATATCCTCCAGGGTCAGTATCATATCCCTTCTGGCATTTTCTCCCGTGTCCAGGGGGATGATATCCATATATGTAGCCTGTTAA
>CALWLH010000100.1 GCA_944381475.1 uncultured Lachnospiraceae bacterium
AGCCTGCTCCGGCGTAGTTTCCATATATTCATACCTCCTTACCAAAAGCTGTCCAGCGTTAAAACCCTGTATCCGCTGCCCTAGCCTTTTGATTCTGATATCATAATATAATTGACTTACGGCATAAAAGCAAGCGGTTCCTGAAACTTTTATAAATGTCAAGGGTCTCCCCGGTGCTGTCCCATTTGACAGCACCGGGGAGACCCCCAGACAACATTCTTTCCGGAATCTGCTCCAATTCTATACTGAAAAGAATGCATTATTCCTTTACACCCCCCAGTGCGACACCGGCAATGATGTACTTGGACAGGAACAGGTATGCAATGATGATGGGCAGAATAGCCACCAGCATGGCCGCATACGCCTGACCCAAATCCGGGATCTTATCATTCGCACGAATCGCCTCCGCATACATGGGCAGGGTGGACAGATGTCTGTTTGAGCCCAGCAAGATGGAGGGGGTATACAGATTGTTCCAGGATGCCACGAATGCGAAAATGGCCTGTGTTGCCATGGCAGGCTTTAACAGTGGCAGCGCAATGGTGTTGAAGATCTTAAACTCCCCTGCGCCGTCAATACGTCCTGCCTCCACAATCTCCAGAGACAGCCCTGCCTCCATATACTGCTTCATGAAATATACGGTGGTGGGAGCAGCAATGGCAGGTAAAATCAACGGCCAGAAGGTACCAAACATATGGGTAAGCTTTGTAACCTGAATCAAACCGACGATGGAAACCTGGGTAGGGATCATCATGATGGCATAGATAAAGCCCCATGCCAGGTTTCTAAGCTTGAAATTATATACAGTTACAGCATATGCTGTCAGAGCTCCAAAATACACCTGCAAAATAGTGGTAGGCACAGTGATGATCAGGGAGTTCCTGAATGCATCAAAGATGGTATAGGTGCTGACCAGCTGCCTTCCCGGAGTAAACATGGCCTTAAAGTTTGATATAAACTGATTGCCAGGGATAAGCTTGATACCGGAGGCGATCTCTACATGTGGCAACGTAGCGTTTACAAACAGGATATAAAAAGGTATTATAGCCAAAAAGCAGAGGATCCAGCATACGATGTATCTAAAAATCTTTGTTCCGTTTATTTTTTTATTATTATGCTTTGCCATATCTGCCTCCTTATTTCTTCTTCTTAGCTGTTGCCACATAGAAAATCAGGCTGACACACAGGGTTACAAGAAACAATATCACTGAATAGGCAGATGCACGACCCAGATTCTCCGTGGCGCTTCCCACGGAAGCAAATCTCTTGATCAGCATAACCACAGTGGTGGTGGAATTTACAGACGTCCCGTTCACCACTGTGATGGGAACACCCTTGTTCAACAGCTGAGGAATATCGTACATCTGCATACCACCGATGGCGGATGTAACCAGGGTGTACTGCAGAATGGGCTTTAGCAGGGGCAGTGTGATCTTAAAAAACTGCTGCCTGGAGGAAGCGCCGTCCACCATGGCCGCCTCATAGAGGGAGGGGCTGATGCCCAGGATGCCCGCAATCAGCACGATCATGGTATTTCCATACCACATCCAAAACTGGATGAAGGCAATCAGAAACAGCGTTCCCCAGCCATGCTCGATGATACCGTCCCTGGACACAAGACCAATCTTAATCAGAAAGCTGGTGATACTTCCGTTTACCTGAAGCAGATTGTAGAACAGCACTGCAATGGTAGCGGCTGTGATAATATTCGGCATATACATCATAACCTTGTAAGCGCCGGTTCCCTTCAGCTTATTTCTGCTGTCTGTAAACCATGCTGCTAACAATAGAGACAATAAGATCTGAGGAATAAAATTTAACAGCCACATGACCACTGTGATGATCATCGCCTGCCAAAAATCACTTTCCGCCAGAGGACGAAAAACATAATTTATATAATTTCCCAAACCAAATTCTGTTACTACAGCCGAACCGCGTCCTGTACGGTAGTCATAAAAAAATGACTTGAAGATCGTGTACAGCAACGGGTAGAATTGGAACACCAGAAATGTCACAAAAAAAGGAATGAGGAAAATCATACCGTAACGCCCGTATTCGACTGTTTTTTTCTTACCTTTCTTCATACCTTCACTCCCATCATAATCTCTCTAAAAATTGTGCACCGATATGCATGAGCATATCGATGCACATTTGAAAAAACTTCTTAACTCTTAGCTATTCAGATTACTGAGCGATGTAATCAAAGTTTTTCTTTACCTGATCCTTTACATACTGGATAACCTGATCAACAGATGTGTAGTCACCAGCGTTGTAAGCCTTGCAAGCATCATCGATATAGGTTAAGATGTTGCCATCGATGTATGTGGACTGAACGTTGATGTCCTTTGCAGCCTCTGCAAATGTAGCGTAAGGATTCTGGCCGCCCAGAACCTCTCTAGCGCCAACGCCGTCTGCAATGATCTGGTCAACAGCAGCCTGGTTGTTTACGAAGTCACCAGTATCCTTAGCAAGGTTGTACATAGAGTCTTCGTTGCAGCACATCATGTAAATGAAGTAAGCAGCAAGCTCAGGGTTCGGTGTGTCCTTACCTACGCACATGTAAGTACCGCCCCAGTAGTAGCTCTCAGGAGGAGTGGTTGTTCTCCACTGACCATAGTTAGGAAGCTTCTCCTCAGTTGCATTTCCTTCATCATCCTTTACATAGCAGTTGCCCTCAAGAGTACCGATGAACCATGTACATCCGAAGTAGCAGAATACATCGCCATCACCCATGGAACCGTTCCAAGGAGTCTCCCAAGCGTTTGCCTGGTTGGTATACTCATTGTCATAGAGCTGCTTGGAAAGCTCTGCGTAGGTCTCCAGTGTGGAGTCAAGCTGCAGTGTCTCGCTTCCGTCATCAGCAACAGCAACCCAAGGCTGCTCTCTCTGGTTCAGAACAGAGTACTTGATCTCGTTTGTACCGGAAACCATCTTGTAGCCAGCGTCCTTCATCTGCTCTGCAACATCCATGAACTTATCCCAGTCGGATAACAAAGCGCCAACCTCGTCAGGATCGTCTGTTCCCAGAACCTCCTTAGCGATGTCCGCTCTGTAAAGGAGGCATCCAGGTGTTGCCTGCCAGGAAACTGCCTTTAACGCGCCGTTGTATGTACCGTAGTCTACAGTGTAGGAGTACATCTCAGAAGTCATATCGGAGGTGATGCCGATGGTGCTCAGATCCAGAGTCTTATCTGTCTCAGACCAAAGCTTAGCAATGGACTCATCTGCCAGGATAACGGAAGGATACTTGTCGCCTCCATCTAAAGCCTGATCTACTGCATTTCTGTACTCATCTGACTGACCACCCTGATTGATGTTTACGATCTCGATATATTCGCCAAGATCGCCCATCTGATTAATGATGTTCTGTACCTTGCCTTCGCCGTCAGCGTCCCACAGGTAAACGTAGATCTTCTTGGAATCATCCCAGCCTTCTGTGGAAGGAGCCTCCATCTTACCAGTCGTATCATCGCCGCCCTCGGCGGATTCGCTTCCGCCCTCTTCAGCTGTTGTGGTGCCGCCCTCCTCTGACGAACCCTTTGTGGCGTCAGTGCCGGAGCTGCTGGAGTCGGAGCATGCTGCCAGAGAAGATACTGCCATAGCAGATACCATAGCAACTGCCATAGCCTTCCTTAACTTTGTGTTAATCATTTCTTTTCCTCCTTTAAAAATGATTTCAACATTTATTTGCAAAGCGGAAATTCCGCTCTACAGACCTTTTTCACCCTGCTGTCTGCGCTTCCTCCTTCAGCAGGTTTTTTACCGACTTGCCCTTCACCAGCTCGCCTCTGACCACCACACGCTCAATCACAGTTGCCTTTGGCTGTTCGATCATGCTGATGAGCTTTTCTGCTGCAGAGCCCCCGATTTTTCTGGTATCCTGTCTAAGGGTTGTCAGTGCCGGCGTAAGAATCGAGGAAACCTGCTGACCGTCGTATCCGATCACCGAGATATCCTCCGGAATCCGAAGCCCCGTCCTCTGAATGATGTTCATGCCGCCGATGCATGCCATATCGTCCGGGTACAGAATGCAGGTGGGGCGTTCCCTCATGTCCAGAAGCTTTCGCGTGCAGTAGGCCGCTCCCGCCCAGTCCAGGTAGTCCGCCTCCATCACGTACTGCTCCGGCACCTGTATATGATGGTCGTACAGCGTCCGGTAGAAGCTGGCCAGCCGATCCTGGGTTACGGAGGAAGTCTTTCCGTGTATGTAGGCGATCTTTCTGTGTCCCATGCTGATGGCATATTCCACAAGATCCTTCATCCCGTTCACATTATCGGAGATAATGGAAGTACAGTTGCTAAAGACATGGTCGATGGTCACCTTCGGTATGTTTCCGTAGATGATCTCCCGGATCTGGGGCGAGTCAAAATTCACACATGCAACTACAATCCCGTCCACTCCTCTGCTGCGGCACCGCTCATAATAGGATAGTTTACGGCTGGCCTGATTATTACTGATAAATGTAATATCGTAATCATTTGCCTCCGCAACAGCTCTGAAGCCCTCCAGCACATTCGAGAAAAAGTTATGGGTCAGGCCGCTCTGCGCGTCATCACTGAAAAGCACCGCGATATTGTTTGTGCGATGTGTCTTTAATGCTCTTGCTACGGTATTTGGGAGATACCCCATATCCTGTGCAGCTTCCTTTACCCGCTTCGCAGTGGCGTCACTGACATCCGAGTGTCCATTTAACGCCTTGCTGGCTGTGGCAACCGAGACTCCGCAGGCCTGTGCAACATCCTTCAGCGATACCATGGGGCATTACCTCATTTCCTTTGATGCTAAATCGTTTTCGTAGCCTTACTATACCACAAATCTCCCGAAATTGCAAAAGTTAATTTTCATCTTATTCATATTTTGTTAACTGTTGCCAATTATAGCACAACACACCCACTGATTTCAACCCTTTTTTGTGCAAAATTACAATTTTTTCTCACCTTTACATTTTTCATTCCCTCCAAGGCTTTAAAACGTTTTCGTTAACAATTTGTGAACGATCTGTTTTTCCCGTAAAACGTGGCGAAAAAAGCAGAATTTTTTCTTCAGGTTTTTTCTCCTAAACACTAGGAATTTTTTTCTTGTTGTGGTATAATATTTTCTGTCATTTTGACGAATTTTAGGGGTTTCTTTCCGGTTTTTGCTGTAAAACTTTCACATATTTAAAAAGGAGGTTGTATTCCTGCCCTTTTTTTGGTATGATGATGGAAGCTTTGGCGACGGAAATTGACTGTTTTCGTAAACGTTTTCGATTTTTACTGTCGAAAACCCCCAGTCATGATGCGCCGGCCTTGTACCTGCCCATGGTACAAATACATATTTTAAGGAGAATGCGTATGAAATTCGGTTACTTTGATGACGCTGCAAAAGAGTATGTCATCACATCCCCCAAGACCCCGCTGCCCTGGATCAATTACCTGGGCTGTGAGAGCTTCTTCCGTCTGATTTCCAACACAGGCGGCGGTTATGCTTTTTACAAGGATGCAAAGCTTCTGCGTCTGACACGTTATCGCTACAATAACGTTCCCACGGACAACGGCGGTCACTATTACTATATTAAGGACGGCGCATCCGTATGGAATCCAGGCTGGCAGCCTGTGAAGGCGGAGCTGGACTCCTATAAGTGCCGTCACGGCCTTGGCTACACGGTGTTTGAGTCCGAGAAGGATGGCCTTGGCGCCAGCGTTACCACCTTCGTACCCATCGGGAAAAACTGTGAGGTAACCTCCATCACTCTTACCAACAACTCCGGCGCAAAAAAGGATATCTCCCTTTTTTCCTATGTGGAATTCTGTCTCTGGAATGCCATGGATGACATGACCAACTTCCAGAGAAACTTCTCCACAGGCGAGGTGGAGGTCAAGGGCTCCGCCATCTACCACAAAACCGAGTACAGGGAACGGCGCAACCACTACGCTGTATACGGGGTAAACGTTCCTGTAGATGGCTTCGACACCGACAGGGATTCCTTCCTGGGAGCCTACAGGGGCTACAGCGACCCGGAGGTGGTAATGAACGGCGCTTCCAAGAATTCCATGGCCAGCGGCTGGTCCCCCATCGGCTCCCACCAGATCAACATGAGCCTGGCTCCCGGAGAGTCCAAAAATGTGGTGTTTGTCCTGGCTTACATCGAGAACCCCAAGGATCAGAAATGGGAGTCCAGAGGCGTGATCAACAAAAAGCCCGCAGAAGCGCTTCTTGCAGAGTTTGACACCCAGGAGAAGGTGGAGGCTTCCCTGACAGCCTTAAAAGATTATTGGGCAAACCTATTGTCCACCTATACACTGCAGTCCTCCGAGGAAAAGCTGGACCGTATGGTGAACATCTGGCACCAGTATCAGTGCATGGTGACCTTTAACATGTCCCGCTCCGCTTCCTACTATGAGTCCGGCATCGGCCGGGGAATGGGCTTCAGAGACTCCTGCCAGGATCTCTTTGGTTTCGTTCACCTGATTCCCGACAGAGCCCGTGAGCGAATCATTGACATCGCCTCCACCCAGTTTGAGGACGGAAGCGCATACCATCAGTACCAGCCCCTCACCAAGAAGGGCAATGCGGACATTGGCTCCGGCTTCAACGATGACCCTCTGTGGCTCATCGCAGGCACCGCCGCTTACATCAAGGAGACCGGAGACTTCGGCATTCTGGAAGAGATGGTACCCTTTGACAACAACTGGGATGTGGCGCAGCCCCTGATGGAGCACCTGCGCCGTTCCTTCAACTATACCAGGACGCACCTGGGCCCCCACGGTCTTCCCCTGATTGGCCGCGCAGACTGGAACGACTGCCTGAACTTAAACTGCTTCTCCGAGGAGCCGGGTGAATCCTTCCAGACCTTTGGCCCCAGCGAGGGCCCCAACGCGGAGTCCGTGTTTATCGCCGCTATGTTCATGAAGTACGGCAAGGAATACAAGATCCTCTGCGAGAAGAAGGGTCTTTGGGAGGAGGCTGCGGATGTACAGGCTTCCCTTGACTCCATGTACCAGACCATCATCACCGCCGGCTGGGACGGCGAGTGGTTTGTGAGAGCTTACGATCACTTCGGAAACAAGGTTGGCTCCAAAGAGTGCGAGGACGGCAAGATCTTCATCGAGTCCCAGGGCTTCTGCGTACTGGCAGGCGTGGGCGTAAAAGAGGGTCTGGCTCAGAAGTCCATGGACTCCGTGGAGAAATATCTGGAGACCAAGTACGGCGTTATGATCCTGCAGCCCGCCTACAAGGACTATCATGTGGAGCTGGGAGAGGTTTCCTCCTACCCGCCGGGCTACAAGGAGAATGCGGGTATCTTCTGCCACAACAATCCCTGGGTTTCCATCGCAGAAACGGTTCTGGGACACGGCAACAGAGCCTTCTCCTTATATAAGAAGATCTGTCCTGCCTATATTGAGGACATCTCTGAGATTCACAGAACAGAGCCCTATGTATACAGCCAGATGGTGGCGGGGGCTGACGCAAAGAACCACGGCGAGGCAAAGAACAGCTGGCTCACCGGTACGGCTGCCTGGACCTTCGTAAACTCCTCACAGCACATCCTGGGCGTTCGTCCCGACTATGACGGACTGATCGTGGATCCCTGTATCCCGGACACCTTAAAGGACTTCACCATCACCAGGAAGTTCCGCGGAAAGACCTACAACATCCATGTGAGCAACCCGGGCGGAAGCCAGTACGGTGTAAAGAAGCTCACCGTCAACGGTACCGTTGTGGAAGGCTCTCTGATTCCCCCGGGATTTGAGGGGGATGTAATCAGCGTAGAGGTTGAGATGTAATTCCATAAGCAAATGTTTCAGGGGAGGCCGCTGGCTTTAATAATCCAGCGGCCTCCCCTTTTTCAGGCCTTCTTTCCATTATCGGACGGATTTGAGACTTCTACACAAACACCGTCCTCCATGCGGATGGTTCGGTCTAAATCCATGATATCCCTACCCGTTTTCTGGTCAAGGGCTCCCGTGGACCCATCCGCCAAAATCAATTGATGGTCGGACACAAGTGCCCGTGCAATCGCAGTCCGCTGCTGGCGGAGTCCATGCACCCCAAAATATTTATTTAAGAGTGTTGACTTTCCGCGGCCGGAGGTTCCCATAACAGCAACATAATCCCCCTCTCTGATGGTTAGGGAAACATTTTTTAAAGCCTCTGTATTTACGCCATCCACAAGCTTGCGTGTAAGTTCCCTTTTAGAATGTTGATTCTCATTTTATACATTGGCTTGCCACAATAATTTAAGCTGCTAGCAGCTTTCGTTGATTCTCTGCTATTGCCTGAAGCTCTTCAAGGCACGCATCTAGCGATTTAAACATATCCTGTTCTTCTTCCGGATGGGGATTTTAACTTGCTCCTTATTTTCCCCGTCTTTTGTCGCTTTCCATATCCAGGAACCTCCTCAAAGTGTAAAGAGGATAAAAATTTCTCCGATGCGGCGACATTGGACAGGATAGAGATACTTGCAGGCCGTCAGCCTTCCCTTGGACCCACGGGCGTGGCAGTATGTTACAAATAGTTCCTCGCGGCATTGCTCAGTGTAAATCTATTTAAGTCCAAGGGAATGGCGAATAAGGCGCCTGCGAGTATCTCGTTAAGCCCTGTCCCTGACGACACAGCGGAAAATTTTTATCCTCAAATAATAAGGGTGGTTCCGTCACTAGAAAAAGAAAACCCCCAGCTTTCACTGGGGGTGATGTTAGCAGTATAGAAATTATTTTTCAATCACTCGAACCTTTAACACACCCTCGAGCTTAGATGCCTTCTCCACAAAGTCTCCGCTGACCTTGGAGGACAGATCAAAGATGGCGTAGGAGTATTCTCCCCGGCTGTTGGACACCATGTTCTCGATATTAAGCCCATTCTCTCCCGCCAGGCTGGTAAAGCCGCTGATCACGTTGGGAACATTCTTGTGGGCCACGCAGACACGGGCGGGCATCACCGCAGGCCCCATGTTCACCGCCGGGAAGTTGACGGAGTTGCGGATGTTTCCGTTCTCAATAAAATCCACCAGCTCATCCACAGCCATCACCGCACAGTTGTCCTCAGACTCCTCGGTGGATGCCCCCAGGTGGGGGATGAGAATGACATTTTTATGCCCTGCTGTGGTAGGATTAGGGAAGTCGCTGACATATTTGCGCACCTTCCCCTCATCAAGAGCCTTCACCATGGCAGCCTCATCCACCAGGATATCCCTGGCAAAGTTCAGCACCACCACCCCGGGCTTCATCA
>CALWLH010000101.1 GCA_944381475.1 uncultured Lachnospiraceae bacterium
GGAGGGCGACCGCTGTGCTTGCACGAGCGGGCATCCGACGGGCAACGGTCATCGAGCGGCAATGCCGCGAGATGAGCGAGGTATCGCGGTGATCGGGTAGGGGGAAGGAATCTTCCCCTATCCGATCGATAAGCCCATCAAGTAGGGGGCTCTTTTCCCCTACTCGATTTGAAAGCCCCGATGAAGAAGGGACGGTTATCATCAGAAAACAGTTACAGGTGATGCAAGTGGAATTAATAAAAATCAGGGATTTGGTACATCGATTTGCTAAATACGACGAAAACGGGGACAAGTGCGGGGAAACTACAGCCCTTGAGGACATCAATGTCAGTATGGAGGAGGGAAGCTTTGTGGCCATTCTGGGGCACAACGGCTCTGGAAAATCCACTCTGGCAAAGCATTTGAATGCGCTGCTGGCTCCTACGGAAGGAACCGTGTGGATCGGCGGATTTGATACCCGGGATGAGAAAAATGCTGTGTTCATCCGTCAGCAGGCGGGAATGGTATTTCAGAATCCGGATAATCAGATCGTGTCCAGCACCATCGAGGAGGATGTTGCCTTTGGCCCGGAGAACCTGGGCGTTTCCCCCACAGAAATTGAAAAACGGGTGACGGAGTGCCTGGAAAAGGTGGGAATGCAGGCATACAGGCTTCATTCTCCCAATAAGCTTTCCGGCGGTCAGAAGCAGAGGATTGCCATCGCCGGCGTTATGGCCATGAAGCCCAGATGCATCATCCTTGACGAGGCCACAGCCATGCTGGACCCCGGAGGCAGAAGGGAGGTTCTGGCGGCGGTACAGGAGCTGAACAGGAAAGAGCATATCAGTATGATCCTGATCACCCATTATATGGAGGAGGCAGTGGAGGCGGACCGAATCCTGGTAATGGATGGGGGGCGTCTGGTGATGGATGGTACTCCCGGGGAAATTTTTTCCCAACGGGAGGAGCTTCCCGCCCACGGTCTGCAGCTTCCTGATGTGACAGAACTGGGGTACCTTCTAAGGGAGAAAGGGCTTCCGGTACAGTGTCCCGTTCTGCGGGAGGAGGAGCTGATCAGTCAGCTGGAGCGGTGTATGCCCCGGACCGCCCCGGAGTCTTGGAGGGATGACCCGATAAAGAACCAGAGAAAGGATCTGGAACCGGAAAGAATTATTTTAGAGCTTCAGGGCGCAGGCTACACCTATGGAGTCGGAACGCCCTATGAGACTCATGCCTTAAAAAGCATTAATCTCAGGATTGCTGCGGGCAGCTGGACTGGCTTGGCAGGACACACCGGCTCCGGCAAATCCACTCTGCTCCAGCTTCTGAACGGACTGCTCATGCCCACAGAGGGACGAGTGCTTCTGGAGGGGAGGGATATCTGGCAGGAGGAATCAGAGAACCCAGAAAAAAAATCAAAGAAGCGTTCCAAAAAGAAGCGGCACTTGAAGGAGCTTACAAGACGGGTGGGACTGGTGTTTCAGTATCCGGAGTACCAGCTTTTTGAGGAAAGTGTTTTGAAGGACGTATGCTTCGGGCCTAAAAATCTGGGTCTATCCGCAAAGGAAGCCAAGGAGCGGGCGAAAAGGGCTCTGGGGCTGGTGGGCATATCGGAGGAGCAGTTTGCTCAGTCTCCTTTTGCCCTGTCGGGCGGTCAGAAGCGCCGTGTAGCCATTGCCGGGATACTGGCCATGGAGCCGGATGTATTGATTTTAGACGAACCCACGGCGGGGCTGGATCCCGAGGGGAGAAGGGAGATTCTGGAGCTTCTAAAGAAACTGAACAGAGAGCAGGGCTTGACCATCCTTCTGGTATCCCACAGCATGGAGGATATCGCCGCCTATGCGGACCGGGTGCTGGTGCTGGATGGAGGAGAGCTGATTTTTGATGACCGGACGGAGGAGGTCTTTTCCCACAGTGAAGCCCTGGAGGCTATGGGACTGGCGGTTCCCTGTGGAATGCGCATTGCGGACAAGCTGCGGAGTAAGGGTATCCGCTGTCAGAGTGCCCGGAGCCTGAAGGGGACGGCGGAGGCCATTGCCCGTGTTTATCTGGAAGAGCAGAAGAAAAACGCTGCGGAAAGCAAAGCAGAACAGAAGGGCGGTGATTCCACATGCTAAGAGATATCACACTGGGGCAATACTACCCGGAAAATTCTATACTGCACCGAATGGATCCCAGGGTGAAGCTGATGGGAACACTGATATTTATTATTTCCCTGTTTATAAATCATTCCTGGACGGGCTACGGGCTGATCATCCTTTGCTTTATCGGCGTTATGAAGGCGTCCAGGGTTCCTCCCGCATATATCTTTAAAGGTCTGAAGCCGGTGCTGATACTCATTTTCTTCAGCGCAGGGCTGAATATCTTCATGACGGATGGAAGAGTTCTTCTGCGGATCTGGAGGCTTAAAATCACCCTGGAGGGAATTGAGCGGGCGGTGTTTTACAGCATCCGCATTGTGCTTCTGGTGCTGAGCTCCTCCATTATGACGCTGACCACAACCCCCACTTCCCTGACAGACGGACTGGAAAAGGGGCTGGGATTTTTAAAAAAGCTCCATATTCCGGTGCGGGACATGGCCATGATCATGTCCATCGCTCTGCGCTTTATTCCCATACTGACGGAGGAGCTGGACAGGATTATGAAGGCCCAGGCCTCCCGGGGGGCGAACTTTGACAGTGGTGGGATCGTCAAAAAGGCAAAGAGCATGGTGCCCCTGCTGGTGCCTTTGCTGGTCTCCGCATTCCGCAGGGCCGGAGATCTGGCCATGGCCATGGATGCCAGATGCTATAACGGAGGCGATGTGCGGACGAAGCTTCATCCGCTGCGTTATTCCAAGGCGGATTTTCTGGCCTATGGGGTTTTGGGGGTTTATCTTTTGGGGGTGGTGTTTTTAAGATATGCTGGCAGCAAGATGGGGCTTCTGTAAATGATATATCGAAAAGCGGATTTGTATTAATACTGCCGAGGAGCGATGATGTTTTCATGTTTTTATAGCTTTTTGCGCAGAAATGTTGTAAGATGATGGTACTGTGTCCCTGGGCGCAGCCTTGGGCTTAGGATTTTGAAAGGGGCCATAAGCGAAAATGAAAAGGATCATGCTGATCGTGGCCTATGACGGCACAAATTACAGTGGATGGCAGGTTCAGCCCTGCGCAGACACCATCGAGGGACGGTTAAACAGGGCTTTAACTGAGCTGCTGCGCGAGAATATTACAGTCATCGGCGCCAGCAGGACGGATGCAGGGGTGCATTCCATGGGGAATGTGGCGGTATTTGACACGGAAAGTCCCATTCCAGCGGAAAGGATTGCCCTGGCGGTGAATGCCAGGCTGCCGGGAGACATCATCGTCCAGAAATCTCTGGAGGTGGGTGGGGATTTTCATCCAAGGAAGTGTGATTGCGTGAAGACCTATGAGTATCGGATCTTCACTGGACGAATGGAGAATCCCCAGCTGGCGCGCTATACATGGCACCGCTACGGGACGCTGGATATAGAGGCCATGAGAAGGGCCGGTCAGTTCCTTACGGGGGAGCATGATTTTACCAGCTTTTGCGCAGTGGCAAGCGATGCCGAGAGCAAGGTCCGTACGATCTACAGTGTGGAGGTAGAACGGGACAGGGATCTGGTGCTCATCCGTGTGCGGGGAAACGGATTTTTGTATAATATGGTGCGGATTATCGCCGGAACGCTGCTTTTTGTGGGAATTGGCCGCATAAAGCCGGAGGATATACCCCACATTTTGGAAGGCCGGGACCGGCGGCTGGCGGGAACCACAGCTCCGGCAAAGGGGCTGACGCAGCTAGGGATCATTTATATTAACGAGACAGGGAAAGGGGCAGAATTCTGCCAGGGTACATGAAATGAGTGAGAAAAGACTGCTTTGTGACAACTGGGAGTTCGTAAAAACTCCCCTGGGAACGGCCTACAGTGAGGAGCTGGCCTTTGCGCCGGTGGATCTTCCCCATGACTGGCTGATTGATGATACCAAAAAGCTCTATGAGACCTCCACGGGATGGTACAGAAGGACCCTCCATTATGAGGAGAAGGGGCTTTGCACCAGCCTGCGGTTTGAGGGGGTCTATATGGACAGCCGGGTGTATGTGAACGGCGTGCTGGCGGGTGAATGGAAGTACGGCTACACCACCTTTGAGTTTGACATTACGGCTCTTTTGCGCCAGGGGGAGAATCGGATCTGTGTCTGCGTCAACCACCAGGAGCCCAACTCCAGATGGTACTCCGGCGCGGGAATTTACCGCCGGGTGTGGTTAAAGACCTATCCAAAGCGCCATCTCGTCAGCGACGGGGTTTACATCAGCGCCGTGGTGGACGGCACGGTGACCGTCACCGCGGAGGCGGAGCGGCCCCAGGCGGCTGGCGTGGCGGACCTGGCTGTAAGGCACCGGATCTATAAGGACGGGGTGGAGCTGGCGGCCGTGGAGAATGCCTGCTGCGCTGCGGATTTAAGCAGAATACCCGCACCTGTGCGCCGGGAGGGCTGCCGGTATTCCCTCAATACGGATACCCTGCATGTAGAAAATCCAAGACTTTGGGATATCGCGGACCCTCAGCTTTATATATGTGTGACGGAGCTTTTGCAGGATGGTCAGGTTATCGACCGGGAGGAGAATATCTTCGGTTTCAGAAAAATAGAGTTTACTCCGGATCATGGTTTTTTCTTAAATGGCAGACATGTAAAGCTCCATGGCTGCTGTGAGCATCACGACCTGGGGGCGCTAGGTGCGGCGGTGAATCCCGCTGCCATCAGGAGAAAGCTGAAGACCCTCCGCGCCATGGGTGTGAATGCCATCCGCACCAGCCACAATCCTCCTGCGGTGGAGTTTATGGAGCTGGCGGATGAGATGGGATTTCTGATTCTCTCTGAGAGCTTTGATATGTGGGAGATGGCAAAGACCACCTACGATTATCACCGGTTTTTTGCGGACTGGGCGGAGCGGGACGTGGCCAGCTGGGTGCGCAGGGACAGAAACCACCCTTCCATCATCGGCTGGAGCATCGGCAATGAGATCTATGATACCCATGCCACGGAGCATGGTATGGAGATAGCCTCCATGCTGGCGGGCTGCGTAAGGCAGCACGACAGCCGTCATAACGGTTATGTGACCCAGGGCTCCAACTACATGCAGTGGGAGAACGCCCAGAAATGCGCGGATATCCTGAAGCTGGCAGGCTATAACTATGCGGAGCGCCTTTACGATGAGCACCACGCGGCCCATCCTGACTGGATGATTTACGGCAGTGAGACCTCCTCCGTGGTTCAGAGCCGGGGAATCTATCATTTCCCTCTGTCCCAGGAGGTGCTAAGCGATGACGATGAGCAGTGCTCCGCCCTTGGAAACACCACTATGGGCTGGGCGGCCAAGTGTACGGAAGCCTGCATCATTCCCGACAGGGATCGGGAATATGTGGCAGGTCAGTTTATCTGGACCGGCTTTGACTATATCGGGGAGCCCACACCCTATTCCACGAAAAACAGCTACTTTGGGCAGTTCGACACCGCAGGCTTTCCAAAGGATTCCGCCTATATCTTTCAGGGAGCCTGGACCGATTATGAGACAGCTCCTTTTGTACATGTGTACCCCTACTGGGATTTTACGGAGGGCCAGAATATTGATATCCGGGTGGCAACCAATGCCCCGAAGGCGGCCCTGTTCTTCAACAGGCAGCTGGTGGCGGAGAAGGACTTTGATCTTCTCCACGGCCAGGAGCTGACCCTGAATGCGGTACTGCCCTATCAGAAGGGCGTGCTGACTGCGGTGGCCTATGACGAGGAGGGGCGAGAGATTGCCAGGGATGAACAGCGCTCCTTCGGGGATGCGGCAAAAATCTGCCTGGAGGCGGACAAGGGCTGCTTAAAGGCGGATGGGCAGGATCTGATCTTTTTAACCATCTCGGCGGTGGATTCAGACGGCAACCCGGTGGAGAACGCCAACAACCGGGTGAAGGTGCTTGTCAGGGGAGCCGGCCGCCTGGTGGGCCTGGATAATGGAGATTCCACAGACTATGATCCCTACAAGGGTATCTCCAGGAGACTGTTTTCCGGTAAGCTCTTAGCCATCATTGCCGCAAAGACCGAGCCGGGAGATATCCATGTGGAGGTTACGTCTCCGGGGCTTGCGGGAGCAGCGCTGACACTTGCTGCAGAGCCGGCCCAGGTGCAGGAGGGGATTTCTGCAACCCAGGAGAATGCGGATATGGCGGCGGCTTTGGACTGTCCCGATGGAGAAACAGATATTCCTGTGAGACGGATTGATTTTGCCAGTGAAAGCACCGTGTTTACGCCGGAGCGAAGGGTTATGAGGATCCGCACCCGGGTATATCCGGCCAATGCCTCCTATGCGGACCAGATTGATTACCGTATCACCACGGTTTTGGGAATCGATTCAAACCTTGCCAGAATCATTTCCGTGGAAGGAAATGAAGTGACGGTGGAGTGCCTGGGAGACGGAGAATTCTATCTGCGGGCTCTGTGTAAAAACGGCACCGATAAGTACCACATTCTGTGTATGCTGGCACTAAAGGGAGAGGGCCTTGGAAGCGCCTTCTTTGATCCGTATGGCTTTGTGAAGGGCGGACTGTTCACACGCTCCGGCGGCCCTGTCCACAATGGAATCGATAAAGGGGCAGGTTTTGGCAATACTTCCAGCTGGTTTGCCTTTGAGAACGTGGACTTTGGAAAGCTTGGCAGTGACAGGATAACCGTTCCCATTTTTGCCAACTGTACCACTCCGGTGAAAATAAGAATATATGACGGCATACCCGGTGAGGGCGGCGAGGCGATCGGTGATTTCACCTACCACAAGCCCCCCATCTGGATGGTGTACCAGCCGGAAACCTGGAGGCTTTCAAGGCTGTTAAAGGGTGTTCACACCATTTCGATGGAGTCCTCCGACGGGTATGATGTGGCGGGCTTCTCCTTTGAAAAGCCTGTAAAGGAGACCATGGAGCTGTCCGCTCTGGACTATGACAGCATTTACGGGGATACATTTACCCTTGGGAAAGACGCCGTTACCGGCATTGGAAACAACGTGCTTCTGGACTTTGGATGGTTTGATTTTGGCGCGGAGGGTCCGGCGCAGGTGATCATCACCGGAAAATCTGCCCTTCCCCTAAACAGTATCCATGTGTGCTTTTCAGGGGACACGGAGAAGCGGGTGCTGGCGGAATTTTCCCAGGCTAAGGCTTACACAGCCCGGGTATTTGACCTGTCGGGTGTCAAGGGCAGGTGCCGGGTGTCCTTTACCTTCCTGCCGGGAAGCAATTTCGACTTTAAGAGCTTCCGGTTCGTGAAGGAGAAGCAGGGCGTTTAGCTTCAAGGAGGTTTCCTGGATCCGTCTGTAAGCAGAATATATGAGAATTTGGCGCAAAAACTGCAGCAAAACGAAAGGACATTTTGCCCGAATATGCATATATTTTATTAATAATCTGCCGGCTTTGCGGAGGATGCTCCAGGGTGCTCCGCAAAGCCTGAGCAAAAGTTGTAGAATTGGAGAAAATATGAGCGAGCTGATACAGAATCAAATTAAGGATGTGATCCAGGCCATTGTGGAGGACTACGGGAAGGGACGGGCCATCGACAAGGTGGATCTGTTTTCCCAGCCGGATAAGGCGGAGATCATCTCCCTGGTGGAAAAGCTGTTTGAGATTGTCTACGGAGGCTATTACAGGGACCGCTCCTTTAAGATTTACAATATGACCAGCAAGCTGGCTCTGTTGCTCGAGGATGTAATGTTTCATTTGAAGAAGCAGATCAGCCTGGCTCTGCGCTACAGTAAGGACTACGAAACAGCCAGCGAGACGGTCATAGACAGAAAATCCCAGGAGCTGGCGCTGGCCTTTTTTAAAAAAATCCCCCGGATCCGCGCATATCTGGACACGGATCTCCAGGCTGCCTTTGATGGAGATCCGGCTACCGGCTATAAGGATGAGATCATTCTGGCCTATCCCGGTTTTTTTGCCATCACGGTGAACCGCCTGGCCCACGAGCTGTTCCTCCTAAATGTCCCCCTCATTCCCCGGATTATGACGGAGCATGCCCACAGCGTGACGGGTATCGACATCCATCCCGGCGCCACCATCGGCAAGTATTTCTTTATCGACCACGGCACCGGCGTGGTGGTGGGGGAGACCACCGTCATCGGCGACTACGTAAAAATTTATCAGGGCGTTACCCTGGGAGCGCTCTCCACCAGGGGCGGTCAGTCCCTGCGGGGCACCAGGAGACACCCCACCATCGAGGACAATGTGACCATCTACTCCGGCGCCTCCATTCTGGGGGGCGAGACGGTGATCGGGCGCGATTCGGTGATCGGAAGTAATGCCTTCATCACCAAGTCCATCGCTCCGGGAACCAGGGTCAGCGTTAAGAACCAGGAGCTGCAGTTTAAATACGGAAAGGGCAGCGGCCTTGTCAATGAGCCCGCCCAGGACGATTCCTGGTGCCAGGTGAATAAGGGGGAGTAGCAGGTGCTTTCGCATCTGCTTCATGATGCTCCTGTAAATGGAGGGCAGCGGCAGCTGCCAAAGGCTGAAAAGCTGGATAGGATATTAGCGAAATAAAGAGAATTTGTCCTTAAAACCGCTAAAAATCTCTTGACAAGAAAATTATTCCATAATATAATATTTTACTGTGACGTTTTCCAGTTTGCCCTAAACGATCTTCCCCGGAGCGTTTAGATGACGGCAAATTGGCGTATATATACTCGGTGCTTATCCGCCGATTGCCTTTAAGGGCGCATCTTTCCACATTAGCGCCTGGGCAAAGCTTCTAATTTATCGAGACATGTGCCCTGCACATGGAGCAGACAGGAACAGCCTGTCCTATTATATGGAGGTAAACCGATGAAGACTTATATTGCAAGTCCGACAACGATTGAGAGAAAATGGTATGTGGTTGATGCCGAAGGCCAGACACTTGGCCGCCTCGCATCCCAGGTTGCAGCAGTTTTAAGAGGAAAGAATAAGCCCACCTTCACTCCTCACATTGACACTGGTGATTATGTGATCATCATCAATGCGGAGAAGATCAAGGTTACCGGTAAGAAGCTGGATGACAAGATTTATTATAAGCACTCCGATTACCCCGGCGGAATGAAGGAGACCACCCTTCGCGAGATGCTGGCTAAGAAGCCTGAGCAGGTTTTAGAGCTTGCAGTAAAGGGCATGCTTCCCAAGGGTCCCCTGGGAAGACAGATGGCTAAGAAGCTTCACGTAGTTGCAGGTCCAGAGCATGGTTACGCAGCTCAGAAGCCTGAGAAGCTTACATTTTAAGGGTAACGGAAGGAGGAAAAGATCATGGCAGAGAGATATTATGCAACTGGCAGAAGAAAGAAGAGTGTTGCAAGAGTATATTTAGTACCTGGTACAGGTAAGGTTACCATCAACAAGAGAGATATGGATGATTACTTTGGCCTGGAGACCTTAAAGGTGATCGTTCGTCAGCCTCTGGTTGCCACAGACAGCGCTGACAAGTACGATGTGATCGCTACTGTACGCGGCGGCGGCTTCACCGGCCAGTCCGGCGCCATCAGACACGGCATCGCAAGGGCTCTTTGCAAGGCGGACGCAGAGAACCGCCCTGTTGTAAAGAAGGCCGGCTATCTTACAAGAGATCCTCGTATGAAGGAGAGAAAGAAATACGGCCTCAAGGCTGCCCGTCGCGCTCCTCAGTTCTCCAAGAGATAATCGAGCGGACATAAGTTATCAAAAACAGTTCAAAAACCTCGAAACCGGATATGCTCCCCTTATGGTAGACATAATAAAACTGCCGCTATAAGGAGGAGCATATTTTATGTAACAGCATTCAAAATACTCTTTTGAAATGCAATTGGCTGCCGGAGGAATCTGATCGGGAGGTTGCCAATCTCCTTGAAATCAAAGACTACTGCCCGAAATATGTGGTAACGCTGGACGAACTAGCCGCAGGAATAAAATTCCAGTCAACGGTTGAAATCTCCTGGAAAATATACTATACTATCTGGTGGTTTCCATTCCTGGGCTTTGTTTTCGTCTGTGAATGAAAGCCGGACAAAAAGTACACAGGAAAGGACTGGTTCAACATGGAAGAAAAAAACACAGCCGCCGTCGGATATTTGCCGGAGGAGCGGCCCAGCTTCATCAAACTGCTGCTGTACGCTGTACAGCAGGTCATCGTCATGTTTCCGGCGACTGTTACGGTTGCCCTCGTTACCGGATTCCAGGTATCCACAACCATTTTCGCCAGCGGACTTGCCACTCTTTGCTTCATTCTGATTACAGGCAGAAAAATCCCCCTGTATTATGGCTCCAGCTTCGCCTACCTGACTGCCATAGCCAGCATGTGCGCCTCCGAGGGCTTTGAGAAGGTGGACGGCATACTCCCCACCGAGGCGATCCAATATGCTCAGTTCGGCATTATTTTTTCCGGACTGGTATCCATTGCGGCAGGTCTTCTGATCCGCTTTTTTGGAAAAAAGGCGGTTGAAACCATTCTTCCCGCCTCCATTACAGGCCCCATCGCCATGATTATCGGCCTTACCCTGGCCGGAAACGCTCTCAGCGATGCGGTGCCCAATGTCACCGAGGCCACCAGCGAGAGTACAGCCTGGGTGATCGTTTCCCTGGTTACGCTTTTATCAACCATTATTTATGCCAAGTACCTCAAGGGCTTTCTGGGACAGCTTCCCCTGCTGCTGGGTGTGATCACCGGCTGTATAGTGGCAGGCATCTTCTATGCCCTGGGCAGTGTGAACCTGTTCCGGGAGGTTCCTGCCGCTGCGCTGGAGGCATCCATCTGGAAGCTGGGGGATGGCTCCATTTTCGCTGTTCCTGCCTTTTCACTTCCGAAGGTATCCTGGACCGCAGTTGTGGCCATCATGCCCATTGCCATTGCCACCATTCCGGAATCCACCGCCCACATGTACCAGCTGGATATCTATGTCAACGACGTAGCCCGCAAAAAGGGAAAGAAGATGAAGTACAGCCTGATCGATATGCTGGACCGAAACCTTATTGGCGATGGGATCTGCGACATGATTTCAGGAGCCATCGGCGGACCGGCGGGAACCAACTACGGGGAGAATATCAGCACCATGGCCATCACCAAGGTGTTCTCCGTTCCCGTACTTGCGGCTGCTTCCATTATTGCCATGGTCATCAGCTTCTTTACGCCCCTGATCCGGGTAATTTACGGAATTCCCCTGGCTGTTATCGGCGGCCTGGAGGTTTACCTGTTTGGCGCCATTGCAGCCCAGGGTATCGCCATCATGATTGAAAAGAAGGTGGATATGTTCTCCTCAAAGAACATTGCGGTGATCGCCTCCATTATGATTATCGGTATCGGCGGCAACTATGCCTTTGGGGGAAACATTCCCCTGTTCGGTGTGCAGATTCCCTGCATCGCAGGCGCTGCAATTTTCGGAATCCTTCTTAATCTTCTGCTGAGCATCGGCGAGCGCAGGGAGGAAAAGGCAGAGGGACTTTCAGAGTAAATAATAGAAGAACATTCGGGGAAGCCCGAAAAAACAGACGCTCACGCGGGGCGTCTGTTTTTTTAAAAAGAAATTCAATATCAGATCCCTGATACGGCCTCTAAAAGACGGGATATGGCATGAGCCCGAATCAGACACCGGCAGTGCTCTGCCAGCCATGCCTGGACGGAGGACGTCAGCGGACGGACGCTGGCATATTCGCAGACAGAGTGGAGAAGTGCCCGGATGGGAGCGCTGTTCTGGTATTGGAAAAGCACCAGGTAATACTGCTTTTTTTCCGGGTGATAGTACAGGGCGCTTCGTACCTGGGAAAACTGTTTGGCCGTCCCGGCTGAGCGAAGGGCTGTGATCAGCGCATCGTAGGTGTCAAAGACATAAACACTTCTGCGGCTGTTCTGGGGCGCGCTGCGTCTGTTTTTGAAAGAGGCAATGTCTTTTTCGGAGGAAAAGGAGGGCTTCTCGCCGTGATCATCCTCGGTAATATAGATTCCTTCTGGATGTTCCATATCCTCTTCCGAGTGATCCTCGTCCTCCAAATCGAGCTCATCAAAGATGCTGGGGGAAAACTGGGCGAACCTGGGATCCAGCTCCTCCGCTTCCTCAATGGCGCAGAGCTGTACGAAGAGCTCCCGGTTATTTAGGGGAACCGCTTCAGCCATAAGAGGCAGTTCATAGGATGAAAACAGATTATTTTCGCTGGCCTTTTTCATGATGGCTGCCAGAAGTCTTCTGAACGCATTGGTGCCGTAGGCAAGAGAATCGAAGGATATATCCAGCTCCCGGAGATCCTCCTCCGTTATATAGCAAAATAGATTTTTTTCACTGTGTTTTTCAATCTGCATGGACATTTCCTGCTGTGGAAGGTCACAGCTTCCTTTCTTTTTGGGTTATTTATGGCTTTCAGTGTAGCAGATAAAGAAGGATTTGGCAAAGGAAATTTGACAAAACTGAATAAAATTTAACAAATAGTCAAATTTAAAAATAAAAAATCTATTAAATAGAAAATTTTTGTTGAAAGCTGCGCAGATATGTGATAGTATTGAGGGTAAGGAGACAGAACATAAAATCTGGCAGGAAGATGAAAAGCGAAAAATCAAGCATTAAGCAAAATAGGGCGGAATAAAACGGCATTCACAGTTTAAAGACTGGATTACATGAGCGAAAGGATACCGTCATATTCTTTGGCTGATTTTGCCTTCCGATGAATGGCTTTGTGTTCTGAGATGTGGGATCGTTATATTTACCTCTTTCTGGCGCAGGCGCTGCGTCATCCTGGTAGATTCGGAATTTTACTTCCAAGCCCTACATCCTTCTCCTGTTTCCGGTTTGTAAATGCTTTTCATCTTGATTCCGCAGGATTGATACTATATCACAGGCGCCTGGGTGCGAACAGGCATGGGCTTGGGAGTTTTTCTCCCCAGCATCATCATAATATGCGGGACAGAGAGGTGCATTTTACCGGACGGTATGGCATAGGGCAGAGCGTAGTAAAAATCCTGGTGATACAGCTTATTTAAAGGAGGTGAAAAGGGGTTTTTGCTGTAATCGCCGGTACCAGTGATTTTTATGTACTGTCACTGTGGGGCTGAGGAAAATCTTTGAAAATGTTGACAGAGGAAAGGCGGGGATAAGAGCAGCGTGT
Organism: uncultured Lachnospiraceae bacterium; assembly: GCA_944381475.1. Lineage (GTDB taxonomy): Bacteria > Bacillota > Clostridia > Lachnospirales > Lachnospiraceae > UBA4292. The sequence goes on from CALWLH010000101.1 coordinate 13,115, forward strand.
TCATTTCGCAGGTCTGCCGTGCTCTATCCGCTCTGTCCAAGCTTTGGTCAGCTGCGGCTGATCGTTATGCCCAGTGAGCGGGCCCTCTGACCAAGGCAGATGTCAAAATTCGACTTCCATAAGCCGCGATAGTGTGCTATACTACAGTTGTGTGCCCGTGCCGGTCGGGGATCGGCACGGGCATTCATCTTATGCAGAAAGCGTGGATACGGGCATGAACGAGAAAAAGAGCAGAGAAGATCATTCTCCAAAGAAGAGATACAGGGGCGCTGTGCTTCTGGCGGCAGCCCTGGCCGTTATTGCTGTAGGAGCGGGTTATGAGCTTCTGAGGGTATTTGGGCCAAATCGCGCATACGCCAATATGGAGGAATATCTGGGACTAAGCGAGGAGAATCAGTGGGCGCTGCTGGTGAATGGCATTGTCACGAACCAGTATGCATATTTTGAGGAACAGATCTGTTATCTGCCTCTTACATATATCAGCGAAACCATGGATGAGCGTCTGTACCTGGATCAGGAGCAGGAGGCGCTGCTCTATGCGCTTCCACAGGAGCTGGTTATTGCCCGGCTGGATGAGTCTTCTTATCAGCAGGGAGATGTTCAAAATTCCATGGATGCCCCCTGCCTGGTAAAGCGGGAGGGAAAGTTTTACATCAGCCTGGATTTTTTAGAGACGGTGTCGGACTGCGTTAGTGAGAAATTTCCGGAAAACCGTATCCTCTGGCTCTGGAGTGATTTTGATACAGCCTATTCATCCGCAGTGTCCAGGACGGATGGCGAAAAGCTGCGCACGGCCGCCAGCATCAGGGGAGAGATTGTCATGGATCTGAGCAAGGATATGCGGCTGTACACCCTTTGGCAGGAGGGAAATTTTACTTACTGTATTGCGGAAAATGGTCTCATGGGTTATGTGCGAACCAAGGAGCTGGAGGAAACGGAGGCGATCATGAAGCAGCGCGAGAAGGAGCCCTATGTATATACCTCCATAAAACTGGAGGAGCCGGTGCGAATGGGCTGGCATCAGCTGGATGAGTATAATTATACGCTCCAGACGGAGCGCCTTCAGGAGCTGGCTGCAGGAGCTCCGGGACTGAATGTCATCTCCCCTACCTGGTATTCTTTGTCGGGGGCGGATGGCAGCGTAACCAGTCTGGCAAGCGCCGACTATGTGCAAAAGGCCCATGAGCTGGGGCTGCAGGTCTGGGCGCTGGTGGATAATTTTAACCCGGAGGTGGACAATCTGAAGCTCCTTTCCTCCTACGCCGCCAGGACAAAGCTCATCGACAGACTGGTGACGGACGCCCTGGAGCTGGGCTTTGATGGAATCAACATCGATTTTGAGGCGGGCTCATCGGGGCTGGGAGGAATGGATAAAAGCTGCGGTCCCCATTTCACGGAGTTTTTGCGGGAGCTTTCCATAAGATGCCGCAGGGAGGGACTGGTGCTTTCCGTGGACAATTATGTACCTGCATCCTATAATCAGTACTATAACCGGAAGGAGCAGGGGGAGATCGTTGACTATCTGATTCTCATGGGATATGACGAGCATTATGCCGGAAGCGAGGAGAGCGGCTCCGTGGCTTCCTACGAATTTGTGAAGGCCGGAATTGAGGATACCCTGAAGGAGGTACCCGCTGGGAAACTGATTTGTGCCGTGCCCTTTTACACCAGAGTCTGGAACGTGGATGAGGCGGGCACAGTCCTTGGAAGTGAAGCCATCGGCGCGAAGGCCATGGCCCAGTTTGTGTCGGAGCAGGGGCTGACGCCGGTGTGGCTGGAGACGGAACGTCAGAATTATGTAGAGTATGCGCTTGAGGGCAGTCAATACCAGGTGTGGCTGGAGGATGAGGAATCCCTGGCGTGGAAGCTGGATCTGATTCAATCGTATGCCCTTGCAGGTATTTCAGGGTGGAAGCTGGGACTGGAACCGGAAAGCTTCTGGACGCTGATCAATGAAAAACTCACAGACTGAATAAGCGAGGCGGGGACGGATGGAAGAATATCGGGTAAGGAATATATATGGAAGGACAAATGGCTCAAGGGTGCTGGTGGAGGTACCGGGGTCAAAGAGCATCACAAACCGGGCGCTGCTATTGGCTGCGCTGTCTGACGGGCGCTGCAGGCTCTCCGGGGCATTGTTCAGTGATGATTCCAGACATTTCATTTCCTGTCTCCAGGCCCTTGGCATCAAGGCGGAGCCGGATGAGAAGGGGAAGAGCGTGCTGGTAGAGGGCATGGGGGGAAAAATTCCTAACCGCCAGGCCTCGGTTTATGTGGGTAGCGCCGGGACGGCAGCCCGCTTTATCACAGCGCTTCTAGGACTGACGGGAGGCGAATACCATCTGGACGCCTCCCCGCAGATGCGAAAGCGCCCCATGGGGCCTTTGCTGGAGGCCCTCCGGGATATGGGCTGTATCGTGCATTGCGAGGAGAAGCCGGCGTGCTTTCCCTTTCAGCTGGTCAGCAGCGGTGTAAGCAAAAGGGAGATCACCATTGATATCGGCAGCAGCAGCCAGTTTTTAAGCGCTCTGCTGATCTGCGGGGTATGTCCCAGGGAGGGGCTGTCCATCCATGTGACCGGCAGCCATGGCATGAGCTACATCCATATCACCACGGAGATGATGGGCCAGTTTGGGGTGGAGGTGAAAAAGCCGGAGGAGAATCTTTTTATAGTTCCCGGGGGACAGCGCTATCATCTGGAGCAGTATCACATTGAGCCGGATATGTCCGCTGCGGCTTACTTTTACGGCGGGGCAGCTCTCCTTGGAATATCCGTGACTGTAAAGGGGGTCAAAAGAGGGATGCTTCAGGGGGACGTGCGTTTTATCGACTTGCTGGAGCAGATGGGCTGCCAGGTTTTTGAAAGCCCGGAGGGGGTGTGCGTAACCGGCCCCAGGGATGGCAGACTCCGGGGGATTACCGTAGATATGCGGGAGTTTTCCGATCAGGCCATCACCTTGGCAGCCATCGCCCCCTTTGCGGAGGGCCCCACCACCATCACCGGAATCGGACATATCAGACACCAGGAGAGCGACCGGATTGCAGCCATGGCAGAAGCGCTCACCGGAATGGGGATTCAGGTGCAGGAGCAGGCGGATGGGATTCGCATCTACCCCGGAGCGCCAAAGCCTGCACGCATACGCACCTATGACGACCACCGCCTGGCCATGGGCTTTTCCCTTACCGGACTTCGGGCGCCGGGGATCGTCATTGAAGACCCCGGGTGCTGCCGGAAAACCTTTGAGAACTATTTTCAGGTACTGGATGGGTTCATAGAGAAGGCTGCTGTCGGCAACTCCTAATAGGAAGAGCTGGAAGAAATTGCCCAGGCTATGCATCCTTTTCCTATTGACAAACTAGGAAAAACAGGCTATGCTTTCATCACAATACAGCCGCTAGCTGTATCTGCGGCTGGCAAAATCAGAAAGAGGAAGAGATGAGTATGGCAAAAAAGACAAGAGCAGAGCGTCGCCTGAGATTTGAAACCCTTCAGCTCCATGTGGGACAGGAGCGGCCTGACCCGGCCACGGACGCCAGGGCGGTTCCCATTTATCAGAGCAGCTCCTACGTGTTTGAAAACTGTCAGCGGGCCGCCGCCAGATTTGACCTGGCGGAGCCTGGAAATATCTACAGCCGGCTGACCAATCCCACGGAGGAGGTTTTTGAAAAGCGCATGGCGGCCCTCGAAGGGGGCGTGGCGGCGCTGGCTGTGGCATCCGGTGCGGCTGCCATCGCCTACACCTTTCAAAACCTGGCAGGACAGGGGGATCATATCGTGTCGGCGAAGAATGTCTACGGCGGTACCTTCAATCTGCTGCGCCACACCCTTCCCCGGTACGGGATTTCCACAACCTTTGCGGACATTTTCAACAGGGAACAGGTGGAGGCTGCTATCCAGGACAATACAAAGGCCATCTTTGTTGAGACTCTCGGAAATCCGAATTCCGAGGTGACAGATATAGAGGGCATTGCAAAGCTGGCTCATGAGCATGGGCTGCCCCTAGTGGTGGATAACACCTTTGCCACACCCTATCTGCTGCGGCCCATTGAGTACGGCGCGGATATCGTGGTGCACTCCGCCACAAAATTTATCGGAGGACATGGAACCGCCATCGGCGGCGTGGTGGTGGATGGCGGTACATTTGACTGGAAAGCCTCCGGCCGTTTCCCCAACCTTACTGAACCGGACCCCAGCTATCACGGCGTAGTATTTACTGATGCGGCAGGGCCGGCGGCCTTTATCACCAGGATGCGGGCGATCCTTCTTCGCGACACCGGCGCCACCCTTTCTCCGTTTCACGCCTTTTTGTTTCTTCAGGGATTGGAGACTCTGTCCCTGCGGGTGGAGCGCCATGTGGAGAATGCCCTGAAGGTGGTGGAATACTTAAGGAGCCACCCCCAGGTGGAGCGGGTGCATCACCCGGCTGTCTCCGGGGATCCGGAGCAGCAGGCTCTGTATAAGAAATATTTTCCCCGTGGAGGAGGCTCCATCTTTACCTTTGAGATCAAGGGGGACGAAAGGACCGCCCAGGAATTTATTGACCAGCTGGAGCTGTTTTCCCTGCTGGCAAATGTGGCGGATGTGAAATCCCTGGTGATTCATCCCGCCACCACCACCCACAGCCAGTGTACAAGGGAGGAGCTTTCGGAGCAGGGCATTAAGCCAAGCACCATACGGCTTTCCATTGGTACGGAAAATATTCATGATATTATCGAGGATCTGGAGGAGGCCTTCAGGGCTGTGGCGGAGAGATAGCTCAAAAACATGGGGGAGAGCATAAAATACAGGCTTTGAAGCCTGTGGTTTAGAGGATTGTCATGAAGATTTCAACAAAGGGGCGCTATGCCCTGCGTCTGATGCTGGATCTGGCGCTGAATGACACCGGCATACCGGTGCAGATCAAGGATATCTCTGTCAGGCAGGAAATTTCAAACAAATATCTGGAGCAGATCGTATCTGCCCTCAATAAGGCGGGGATGGTGAAGAGCATCCGCGGCCCCCAGGGGGGATACCTTCTGGCTAAGAGGCCGAAGAATTATACCGTGGGAAGCATCCTGCGGGTAATGGAAGGCAGCATGGCCCCTGTCAGCTGTCTGGAGTTTGAGGAAAACACCTGTCCCAGAGAGAGGGACTGCGCCACCCTTGTGGTCTGGAAGCGCTTGGATGAGGCCATCAGGGGCGTCATCGACCATATCACCCTGGAGGATTTGATGCGGGAGCATCAAGGAAAGCCAGAATCATAAATCCTCCAGGATGACCCCCCAGGCGTCAAGGAGACGCTCCATATTCCAGGCCGCATTGGCGGGGCTGGTGGAGGGAAGCCTGATGGAGCAGCGCCCGGTTAAGGGATACGCATATTTTTGATACAGATCATAGGCCTTTGCGCCGTTTGCGAAGATATTCGCAATCGGCGCTTTTTTTAGTATAAGAGAAAAATCATTGACCTCTGCATCCCGAATGGAGCTGTCACTGGAGCCGGTGATGGTACAGCTTTCGATCACATCCCACAGGGCAATGCCATGGGTCAGCAGCATCCTTCGCTTATCCGGGATGGTTCGGGGCATGGGCTCCTTTAGGAGCGTGGACAGAAGAGGCCAGAACCGGTTCTGAGGATGGCCGTAGTAGAAGCTCTGCTCCCGGGATTTCACCGAGGGAAAGGAGCCAAGAATCAGGATGCGGCTGTTTTGGTCATAGACAGGGCCGAAGGTATGAAAAATACGGGAGGGTTCACTCATGATTTCCTAAGTCCTTTACAGAATGTAACGCCCGGTGTGCCAGCAGGGAGGAAAGATTGAAGCAGGTATCCCCATCCTCCCCCAGCTCCTCTGCCGCCGCCTGGCGGTAGGCGTATGGAATGTCCTCCTTGTCCCCCAACACGCTCCACGCATCGGCGGAAAGGTAGCTGATGGCCCCGTAGTCCAGACTGCTTAAGCTGTGGTTTTGGTACATTTCATAGTTATAGGTGGCAATCAGAGCGTCGGGTCTTGAAAAGACCAGCAGGAAGAACCAGATCACAAAGGTAATCAGGCTTTCCTTAAACAAGGGAAGATGAGGCTTGAATTCCTTGACGATCAGGAGTACAAACACCACCGTCAGCAGCACCATAAACCAGGAGGTGTAAAAGCGCAGGGGGGTGAGACCGAAGCGCTCAATATATAATACCATCTTCCGGAAGGCTGTTGCAAGTATAAAGAGGGTAAAGGCGCAAAGGGTCAGGGTGCTGATGCGCAGGGGCAGACTTTGGCGCTCCTCACCCCTGGCAAGGAGCTTCAGGGCCGTGATGACTCCCAGGTTGATTAGGGCCAGGGCGCAGAGCTCAAAGAATCCCTGGCGGGCATACTGGGCATAGGAGACTCCCTCCGGCAGACGGAGGGCCAAGGCCGCGAGAAGAGAGCGCGCCTGGGAGCAGGTAAACACGCCGTAGAGCAGGCAGATGGGAACCACGCCTGCGCAGAGCAGAACGCCGGGGGCGATGCGCATCCGGGAGAGACGCTGTTCGGTATCCTCATCGGTGACGCGGCGGATCTTGCGCCCGCTGATACAGGTGTAGAGCATACCAACGATCATGGAGGCCAGGATCAGCGCCAGCGCCACGCGCCAGGAGAGCCGTTCCAGGTTTGGCAGCAGATGGTTCAGAAGGCCGTTTAAAATGTTGGCAACGCCCTCATCGGCGCTCATCAAAAGGGCGGTAACGATCAGGGTCAGAGGGATAGTGATCAGCAGCCCCAGAAGAATATACTTTATGTTTTTGGTGGCGGAGGTTTGATTTAGGCCTTCGCTGACGGATTTTGGAAGGACGGCCCAGTTTTTAAAGGGAAACTGGAAAACGGACTGCTTCAGGGCGGCGGGGAGGCAAAAGTCGGAAAGCCCTTGAGGACTGCTCACCAGATAGCTTAAAAAACAGAACCCTCCCGCCTCAAAAAGGGTTGTCAGCACACATAGGAAGGTGTTTGCGGTATAGCTGTAGGCCAGGGAGAAAACCAACAGGACAGCAAAAAGAAGGTTATGTCCTTTCTGGAAGGAGAAGCCGCTGGCCCTCAGGTAAAGCCTTCCTGCTGCCAGCGTGCCCATGACGCTGAAGGTCATCATTAGAGTGGTCATGTGAAAGAAGATGCACTCCACCAGCAGCAGACCAAACACCAGGGATACCGGGGCAAACAGAACCTCCGGCTTGCCGATGGGCATGGAAGGCTCTGGGGCTTTCGTTGGTTCGTTATGATCATTGTTTATAGTATTCATCATATACCTCCTTGAACATTATAATAGGATGAAGCTCAGGGCATGACAGCCAGGCTGCGGGGCATCAATTTTGTGTCGCATGATATCCCTCATGGAGTTTTTCTCCTGGGATAAAGCGGCATGGGATATGCGGCTTGAATTGATATGTTCTGTTATATGCATGAAAGGAACCCTCCTAATAGATTTTGCTGTTATTGCTTAATGAATAGAAGATTTAAAATATATTAGAGCTATAAATATATATACAGGGTATAAAAAAGGCAGGAGCAGGTGGCGCCGCCCCTGCAGGCTGCTGTTTATTCATCCGGCTCGTATGCCAGAATATCTCCGGGCTGGCAGTCCAGTTCACGGCATAAAGCCTCCAGTGTGGTGAAACGGATAGCCTTCGCCTTGCTCGTCTTTAGTATGGACAGATTGGCCGGTGTGATGCCGATGCGCTCCGCCAGCTGACCGGAGGAGATTTTGCGCTTTGCCATCACCACGTCCAGGTTTATAATCAATGCCATGTGCATTCCTCCTGTCAAATGGTGTAGTCCTGTTCATTCTGCAGGGCGATGGCCTCCTCGAAGACATTTTTCAGCACCCGCAGGATGAGCCCCAAAAAGGCCATGACGAAGGCAAATAAAAGCGACAGCCTCCGGGCAAAGGAGAAGATGAGAAGCAAAAGGGCGATGGCCATCAGCCCCCAGGAAATCATGCGCAGATAAGAAGCGTTCTGGGGGATAAAAACCTTCTCCTGGCGGAGGTTTGTCAGCAGCCGGTACAGGGCTCCGATGACGAGGAATCCGATCAGATCCGACAGATAGAGGGTGGCGCCCAGAAAAAATCTCACGGGCTCCCGGCCGGAGACGGAATCATACCAGCACACCGCCGGGGGAATGACAAACAGTGTGACCACCAGCAGCAAAAACGCAACCTGAACCAGAATGATGGATAGGTTTAGGGAATGGGCTTTAGTCCATTTCATAACATTCATGTCCTTTCTGTATCCCGTACAGAAGCTCCCGGCAAAAGAGCATATATACCTGACAGGCGCCTTCTGTACCGCTCTTTAGAGGGATGATAACATGACAATTATCGTTTGTCAAGCAAAAAATATCGAAAAACGATATGATAAGTAAAAATCGTCACGTGCAGCTGCGAAAAATAATATAGGGGTATCTGAATTGCTCATAGAAAGAGTCCAGGGCGTGGGAAATGATGGGGTGAACTGAACAACTATTTTGTAAAATTTTTATTGTTAATAAAAAATAGTTGACTTTTGCCTTAGCATACATTATACTGCTATACAAAGAAATAGATCGAAAAATTCAAAACAAAGTTATTACAATTGAATCGATTGCCGGATGGATAATCCGGAATAAGGGGGTAATATGAAGAAAACTTTTATACTTTTCAGCCTTTTTTCGGTACTCTTTATATTGAGCTTTTATAAAGAAACAATTACTGCTGAAGAAGCAACTATATAACAGAGTACGCATTGTCAATAATGCCAGCATATGCCTATGCCAATAATATAAATTGTGAGGATGCTTTTATATCAAACCGTTTTGAGGTCTATGATACAAGAAATAATGAAATTGATCATTATATATATTTTCTCATTGATACAGATATAGCGATTGGTATGCTTAATGTGTATGTAGAAGAAGATAGTTATTCGTCATCATTTTCTCCATTATATAACAGTGATATAAAAAAGGGCAGCGCTCTGCAGTTGTATATCAATGATAACGGACTATTTGTTAGAGAGGACGAAAATGATACTTTGCTTAGCGGGAAGGATTGTTCAGGGAATGAGAGTGCTTTTTTAAATTATCCGATATTGCAAGTGGAGATTGGTTCTCGTATACCTTCTTTGCGTATCAGTAGATCCAATGCCTCATATGTTATTCCGGTAAGCTTTGTAGCAAATGATACTACAGAAAGTGGAAATGGATTGTGTTGGGCTGCGTGTATAGCATCAAGGGTTAATTATGAAAAAGGACGTAGTTATACAGCAAGAAGTATTTTCTCTGCTGCAAGTGCATCTTCGGCAGTGGGTAAGCCTAGTGGTATTCCGGTGGGTACAACAGAAGGGATGAAATATACTTATAGACTATTTGGTATATCGACAACATCGACGAGTACACTTACTAAGGATTATTTGACTGATATAATAGAAAGTAATAAACCTGTTATATTCAATGTCTTCAGAACGGAAGGAGGGAAGGATATTGGACATTCAGTCTTAATGAAAGGATATTATGTTTTGTCTCCATCATCTATTGTATATATGTTTATGGATCCTAACGTAGAAACAAGTGTTTCAATAGTTGTCAATACAATCGCTCAGCAGGATCCAGAAGAGTTTGTATATACTAATGGGCAGAGGCAATATGACGATTGGTGGTCAAGTGTTTACTAATATAAAGCAAATGTCTTTATTAAACAACATATATATTACCTGTTAAATGTAACAGTAGCTAGAAGGGCAGAGGAGATGTATATATGAGATTGATGAGATGTATTGTACAGAGCATTGCTGTATGTTCTATAGTGACTTTCATGGGATGTGTTGGAGGCTCTTCACAGCAGCCGTCAAGCACAGCTGTTAATCAGACATCAGAAGAGTATTCTCGGCATGAAGAAGCTTCGACAGAAGGAGAGGAAGATGAAACGATAGAAGCTGAATCATCGGAGTCTGAAGTGGGTCAGGAAATTGCCGTTATATGTTATCAAGGAAAAGAATATTATGGCTTATTTATGAGCCTCGATATGGAAACCTTGGGGGATATTGATCATTTTGAAAAAATAGGTCAAATTCAGGGATATGTTTCGGGATTTACTGTCGATAAAGAGCTGTACACCAATTTTAGTGAAAGCATCGTAGGGAATGATGTATATATGGGAGAAACAGAAGATTTGGGCGTATGCTTTATTTTGGAAAAGAATAATAATGGCTGCATTGTACTTGCGTATGCAAAAACAGAAAAGCCCGGATACTTACAAAACTGATATATAAAGCTGTTGGGGTCAAAAGGTATGCTGAGCCCTGATATCATATAGAGAACATCGGTATGGAGAAGAAGAACTGCCCTTGGAGCAGCGCCTTGGGCACGGCTGTATAAAAAGGTCTAACAGGGGGAAGTATTTCTCTGATAGGCGATCCGCTCCGTGCCGTCGTCCACACGGATGATGCCGCACCGCACATAGCCCGCCCGTTCCAGCAGATGCTGCATGATCAGGTTATCCCTGTGGGTGTCAATGCGGATATTTGGGATCTGCTGTTCACAGAATTTCAGGCAGGCGGAAAACACACCCTTTTTGCTGCCGCCGCTTGCCAGTCGGTGGATCGTCCCGTAGGGCTCATCATTCAGCCATGAGCTCTGATATATTGTTGCATAGGTGGGATCCGGCCCCATGATCAGGACAAAAACGCCGCAGATCTGTTCATTTTCTTCCAGCACATAGCTGTTTCCCAGGGCAATATCCTGTTCTATCACCTGGAGAGCGGGCCTGTGATCCCCCCATTGGGTGGGATTGCCGTTTTTCTTCATCTGCTCTCTGGCATGGGCATAGATCTGTAGGATGTTTTCCAAATCTGCGGGTACTGCTTTTCTGATCTGCATAGGGGCTCCTCCTAACGGTTATCCACCTGCTCCGGGTACAGGTCGTGGCGGGTCAGCCGGTAGGAGGCTGCCTCCTCCCATTTGGTGCCGGGCTGGCCGTAGTTGCAGTAGGGGTCGATGGAGATGCCTCCCCGGGGAAGAAATTTTCCCCACACCTCGATATACTTCGGCTCCATGAGGCGGATCAGATCCTCCATGATGATGTTCACACAGTCCTCGTGGAAATCCCCGTGATTTCTGAAGCTGAACAGATACAGCTTTAGAGATTTGCTCTCCACCATCTTGATATTCGGCACATAGGAGATATAGATGGTGGCAAAGTCCGGCTGCCTGGTGATAGGACACAAGCTTGTAAACTCTGGACAGTTAAACTTCACAAAGTAGTCATGATCCGGATGCTTGTTCTCAAAGGTCTCTAAAAGCTGGGGAGCGTAGTCCGTGGGATACGTTACCTGTTTATTTCCCAGCAGGGTGATGTCCTGCAGTTCCTCTTTCTCTCTTGACATTTTTAACCAAACCTTCCATAAAATAATCGAAATATTCCTGAAATCTTGAATTTTGCCTTCTGTTTTTAGACAAAATCAGGTGTTAATCCATCTGCTTTTGCGCCGGGTCTTCTACGCCGTTTAGCTCAAAGGCTCTTGCCCGGTCGATGCAGGTGCCGCAGACGCCGCAGGGCTTCTCGCCCCCCTCATAGCAGCTCCAGGTAAGCGCATAGGGCGCCTTTAGCGCAAGGCCCTTCGCCACCACCTGGGCCTTGGTGCAGCCCACAAAGGGAACGTTAAGTTTCAGTTGTCCGCCGCTTCCCTCATAGATGGCGGTGTTCATGGCGTTCACAAAGGCGCTGCTGCAGTCCGGGTATGCATTGCCCGCCGCATCGTCCGCATGGGCGCCGTAGTAGATGACGGAGCAGTTCATGGAAAGGGCAAGGCTTGCGGCAGCTGACAAAAATAGGCCGTTTCTAAAGGGCACGTAGGTGGATACGGGCCTGCCATCGGTCTTTTTCAGCTGCTCTGCGTAGGATTCCAGGGGAATATCCCTGTCAGAGTGGGAGAGCAGGGAGCAGTCGCTGTAGGAAAATATATCCGTTAAGTCCATCTGCAAATGCCGGATGCCGTAGTAAGCCGCCACCTTCTTTGCCGCCTCTACCTCCTTCACATGCTTCTGTCCGTAGTAGATGGACAGTCCTATCACATTCTCTGCGCCGTATTCTGCCACGGCCATGGCCAGGCAGGTGGTGGAATCCAGTCCGCCGCTGATCAGCACAAGTGCTTTTTTTTCTTCCATGTTGTCCTCCTAATATGCCTTGATGCGAGCCAGAAGCTCCGGCTCTGACTGAAACCGTCCCCGCAGGGTGGTGGTGTAGGTCTTCGCTCCGGTGTTTTTGATGCCTCTGGCGGTCATGCAGCTATGGCTGGCGGATATCAGTACCGCTACATCCTCAGAGCCGGTGATTTCCGTCATAATCTCCGCAATATCCCTGCCGATGCGCTCCTGGAGCTGGAGGCGTTTTCCCACCATATCTGCAATCCGGGCGATCTTGCTGAGACCAATCACCCGTCCCTTCGGGATATAGGCCACCGTCACCTTCATGTCATACATCAGCGCCAGATGGTGCTCGCAGTAGCTGAAGATGTCGATATCCTTCACCACCACCATGTCCTGCTCCCCATCCCCGATGGCGAAGGTTTTGTTAAACATTTCTGCGATTTCATGGTTGGTATAATTCATGCCCTCAAAAACCTCGGCGTACATTTTTGCCACCCGTTCCGGCGTCTCTGACAGGCCCTCCCGCTGGGGGTCGTCCCCCAGGGCGATGAGTATGCCCCGTATATGTTCCTTAATCGCTTCCTGATCGATTGCCATAATCGTTCCTTCCTGTGAGATCGTTCATTGTAATTATACGCCCTGTCTATCCGGATCCCAGATAAATTTGTGGAGCTGCAGCTGCAGCCGCACCCCGTTCAGGCAGTGCTCCTTTAAAAAGTCCACCATTTTATCCGGCGAAATCTGTCCGAACACCGGGCTGAGGTAGACGGCGCATTTTTCTGTCAGATCATATTCCCGGATGATCTCCAGCGCCCGGTTCAGATCCTCCTGGCTGCCGCAGACAAATTTCACCGTGTCCATAGGCTTGACCAGGCGGTAATTGTCCAGGCACATGCTGCTTTCCATGCCGCTTCCCGGCAGCTTATAGTCCAGGGTCATGGAGGGCCGGTTTTCCATATCCCCATAGGGCGCGATGGAGATGCTGCCGTTGGTTTCAATCTCCACACGGAGGGCGTCATCCGCTGCCAGCAGCTCTAAAAGCCTGCGGATACCCGGCTGCAGCAGGGGCTCCCCGCCGGTGAGGGTGACGTTTCTGATGCCGGCGTCCTTGATGGCATTATAAATCTGCTGCTCCGTCATGGTTCTATAGGGCACATCCGGGGCATTGGCCCAGGTGGTATCACAGTAGGAGCAGGACAGGTTGCAGCCTGCAAAGCGCACAAACACCGCCAGCTCTCCCGCCAATCGCCCCTCTCCGTTGATGCTGGAGAAAATCTCCGCCACTTTAAAATTCATAGGATACCTCCCCGCCGCTGCTGTAGGCGGCGCAGTTGTTTTCCGTCTCGTACACCACGGATTTGATCACCCGGTAACCCTTCTCGGTCATTTTGTCATAGAAATATTTGGAAAAGTTTTCCGCTGTGGGTCTAAAGGGCACCGTCACAATGCGAAACCCCTCCTCTAAGAGGGCGGAAAGGGTTTTTTCTTTAAGGGTCCCCTCCTCCATGATCAGGCAGTGATCCAGATAATCCGCCTCCTGCTTTAGATCCTGCTTTAGCTGGGCAAAATCCACGATCATGCCCCTGGTCTGACCCGCCGGGTTTAAATTGTCCTGAGCCACCTCGATGACCACACGCCATCGGTGGCCGTGAATATTGCTGCACTTGCCCTGATAGCCCGCCAGAAAATGGGCGGAGTCAAAGCACTGCTCGTTCTTGATCACGTACATCCTATTCCCCCTGAAAAATCCTCCTGTATAGCATACACGGCTCCTTCTATACAACTTATAGGTAATCGAGTAGGGGAAAAGAGCCCCCTACTCGATTTGCGATGCCGCACAGCGGGTAACGGCACGCCCGCTTGATGGGCTTATCGCATAAAAAAAGCGCCGGGACCGACGCATCAAATAG
>CALWLH010000102.1 GCA_944381475.1 uncultured Lachnospiraceae bacterium
ATGCATGGAGCTGACTGTTACTAATAGGTCGAAAGTCTGATCTAGGTCACCGAGAGGTGAAGCGGGAAAGAGTTTAGAAGCTGGAAGGTTTTGGATGTATTCTATATGCGGTTTTGAAGGTATAATAAAGGTACAATATATACCGATATTCCTCGATAGCTCAGTCGGTAGAGCACGCGGCTGTTAACCGCGCTGTCGTAGGTTCGAGTCCTACTCGGGGAGCTTATCCTGGCCCCATGGTCAAGCGGTTAAGACATCGCCCTTTCACGGCGGTAACAGGGGTCCGAATCCCCTTGGGGTCACTTTTTAGACTTTATTCAGAAGTCTGTTCCGAAGTATCTTGTCGCAGACGCGATGAGAGATTCAGGGACCTTTAGCTCAGTTGGTTAGAGCAACCGGCTCATAACCGGTCGGTCCTGGGTTCGAGTCCCCGAAGGTCCATTTTGTTCTGTGTATTTTATTTATAGTAGTCTGGCCCGGTGGCTCAGTTGGTTAGAGCGCCGCCCTGTCACGGCGGAGGTCATGGGTTCAAGTCCCATTCGGGTCGTTTTATAAGGGATCTTAGCTCAGCTGGGAGAGCATCTGCCTTACAAGCAGAGGGTCATAGGTTCGAGCCCTATAGGTCCCATTTGCTGCGAAAGCAGTTTGTAGGACGCGTGCCGGTGTGGCGGAACTGGTAGACGCACAGGACTTAAAATCCTGCGGTCCTAATCGACCGTACCGGTTCGATTCCGGTTACCGGCATCTCTTACATGTGTGTGTAGCTCAGCTGGATAGAGCGTCTGGCTACGGACCAGAAGGTCGTGGGTTCGAATCCTATCACACACGCGAAAGACCTGAGACTTGAAGAGTTTCAGGTCTTTTTTGCGCGATACGCCCGGAGGGCGGCCGGCAGCACCTGTCTCATGCGAAGCATTATATTGGCAGGTGCGTATTGGCAGGTCCGCTTTAGCGGGCGTGCCGTCACCCGACAGCACCTGCCCCATGCGAAGCATTATATTGGCAGGTGCGTATTGGCAGGTCCGCTTTAGCGGGCGTGCCGTCACCCGACTTGCACGGGCGGGCATCCGACGGGCATGCCGCTGCCCGTGTACTGCGTCGCATAAATCAAGTAGGAGTCAGTCTGCTCGATTTATGAGGATATGTGGAAAGGAAAAGCTATGGCAAAGGAAAAGGAAACGAAGACCAATGCCTGCCGACTGCTGGAGCAGGCGCATATACCATTTAAGATCATGGAGTACGAGGTGGATGAGAACGATCTCAGCGGCGAACATGCGGCTCATGTTCTTGGCATGGATCCGGAGATGCTCTTTAAAACCCTGGTGGCCAGAAACGAGAAGAATCAGCTTTTTGTATTCTGCATACCGGTGCTGGAGGAGCTGGATTTAAAAAAGGCAGCTAAGGTTTCAGGCAGTAAAAAGGTGGAGATGATTCATGTCAGAGAGCTTCTGGAGTTGACGGGATATATTCGCGGGGGATGTTCTCCTGTGGGTATGAAAAAACAGTATCCTACATGGATTGATGAAACCTGTATTTTATTTGATGAAATTGGCGTCAGCGCAGGAAAGAGAGGCTGTCAGATGCTTCTTGCTCCTGATGCACTCATTGCCTATGTGGGGATGAAGACAGCGGATTTGACAAGATAAGGATAAGAGGGTAAAAAATAATTTTTTAAAAGTCCGAATAAATCTTCGTGAATCTGCCACACTATGATTGTAAATATAGCAGGACAAGTCCTACTAGATTACTGCGATTTCCCATAGCTCGCAGCCGCTTGCCGGGGGTATCGCGCAAAAAACAGCAGGGAGATCCCTGCAAAATATCAGGAGGCAGATTATGGAGTACAGAGAGAAGGATTGTAGATCCTACAATGAGGAATACGACAGCTCAAAGAACCAGTGCAGAAATAAAGCACAGAACCGCACAGAGAGCAGCAACAGGGCTCAGAATCGTACAGAGAGCAGCAACAGAGCGCAGAACCGTACAGAGAGCAGCAATCAGTCAAAAAACAGATCACAGAACAAGGCGTCTAACAGAAGCTCAAATGAGTATGACTGTGACTAATTGAAACGAAAAAGGGGGTATGCCATACAGGCATACCCTCTTTTCCATATGCAAATATATTTACTATATGCCATGAAACGCCATGCTCCCATATATTCTTTGCTGTTCTGACATATCTGCTTCTATGCACGAAAGGGCCTTTTCTCTAATATAATAATGCAAGAGCTTTAAGAATCCAGGAATATGCAGGGACATTTATGGTTTATCTGTCAGAGGATCTGACAGATGTCAGGCTTCATGGCTGTTGAATGATACACCAGGAAATGAGGAAGCAGTGGAAAAGGGGTGGTGAGGGAAATCCCGGAGGTTCTTATGAGACTGGATTTGATAGGAGCCAACGAACTGAAACAATATATTGGCAGAAGAGGATATGTCATTGTGGATTTACGGCCGAAGCAGGACTTTAATATCAGTCATATTCCGGGAGCAGTAAATATGCCCTATGAAGAACTGGATATGGAGGTACTGTCAGAAAACACCAGGTATATTTTTTATTGCGAGCGGGGGGTTAAGAGTATGAGAGTCTGCCGTTTCCTGCGGGAGAGAGGCATCCCTGCAATGGCTGTAGTTTCAACCTACAGCGAATGTGCAAGGAAAATGTAAACATACCCATTGACAAGACACCAAAATCATTTTAGTATAGGAAGCAGGCTTTTGGAGCCTGCTTCTTTTCAGAAAATAAAAATTTAGCCGATGGAATCCCATGGACTTTAGGCTGAGGATTTGGCAGCCGATGAAAAACGGCTCTGGTGTAAAGGGCGGGATGAAAGACTGAAAATACGCAGATATACGCCTTTGGGCAGATAGAGATTGAAAGAGGAATTTTTGTGGATAAAGTGACATTGATTGCGCCCTGTCATTTTGGACTGGAAGCGGTGCTAAAGCAGGAAATTATTGCTCTTGGCTATAAAATTGAAAAGGTGGAGGATGGACGAATCACGTTTTCCGGGGATATTTCAGCCGTCTGTCGGGCAAATATCTTCCTGCGGACGGCAGAGCGTATCCTGTTAAAAATTGGAGAATTCGACGCTGAGAATTTTGAGGCTCTCTTTGAGCAAACCTATGCTATTCCCTGGGAGAATTATATTCCCTGGGATGGAAAGGTCTGGGTGGCAAAGGCCTCCAGCATTAAGAGCAAGCTGTACTCCACAGTGACCATTCAGTCCATGATGAAAAAGGCCATTGCCAAAAGGCTTTGTGAGAAGTATCATCTGAGCACACTTCCTGAAACCGGCGCTTCATATCCCCTGCGGGTTTTTTTAATGAAGGATCGTCTGGTTATCGGCCTTGACGCCTCCGGAGAACCCTTGCATAAAAGGGGCTACAGACAGCTGACGTCGAAGGCTCCAATTGCTGAAAACCTGGCTGCAGCGCTGATTATGCTGACACCCTGGAGGAGGGATCGCATTTTAGTAGATCCATTTTGCGGAAGCGGCACCTTTGCCATTGAGGCTGCTATGATGGGAGCAGGCATTGCGCCGGGAATTAACCGGGAATTTACGGCGGAAAACTGGAAGCAGCTGATTCCCCGCAAGCTCTGGTATGAAGCGGCCAATGAGGCATATGCGCTGCAGACGGATGCATCAGGTCTGGAAATTTACGCCTCCGACATTGACCCTAAAGTACTCTCGCTGGCAAAGAAAAATGCTCAGCTGGCAGGTGTGGACCGATATATCCGCTTTAAATGTATGCCGGTAAAGGAGCTGGCGCCGGGGGGAGATTATGGTTTTATAATCACCAATCCTCCTTATGGTCAGCGGCTGGAGGATGAGATCAGGGCAAAGGAGATTTTTGCGGAGTTTGCCCAGCGCTTCAGGCTGCTTCCAACCTGGTCCGCCTATGTAATCTCACCCATCGAGGAAACGGAGTCGATCATGGGGCGAAGGGCTGACCGGAAGCGGAAGGTATATAATGGTATGCTGAAGACGAATTTTTATTATTTTTTAGGAGATAAGCCTACGGATGAGCAGGTGAAAAGGATGAGAAAGGAAAAGGCATAAGGAGGCATGAATAAAATACTGTTTGCAACTTCAAATGAGGGAAAAATGCGAGAAATCCGCATGATTATGGCGGATGAAAATGTGGAAATCTGTTCCTTGAAGGATATGGGCATTCATGTGGATATAAACGAGGACGGAAAGACCTTTGAGGAAAATGCTGCGATTAAGGCAAAGGCGCTTCGTCCATACACCGATGCAATTATTTTGGCAGATGATTCCGGGCTGGAGATTGATTATATTAATAAAGAACCAGGGATTTATTCAGCCAGGTATATGGGGGAGAACACATCCTATGATATTAAGAATGCAAATTTGATTGAAAGACTGGCGAATGCCAGGGATGAGGAGCGGAGCGCTCGTTTTGTGTGCGCCATCGCCGCGCTTCTCCCGGATGGACAGCTTTTGATTACCAGAGAGACCATGGAAGGGCGAATCGCCTATGAGCCTGCGGGAGAGAACGGCTTTGGATACGACCCGATCCTTTATCTTCCGGAATACGGTATGACAAGCGCACAGATTTCTCCAGAGGAGAAAAATAAGATCAGTCATAGAGGCAAGGCACTTCGGGCCATGAGAGAAAAATTGAGGGAATATCTTTGATAAAAAGGCGGTATAATAACCTTTTTATGCAAGGGGTTAAAGTGAGCTATTAAAAAAATGCTCATAGACAAAATTGAAATTTGCCAGAATAATTTGGCGGTAAAGAGATATTATGCCAGAGTTTGATATTTGCCGGTTTTCAAAATGCCAGTGGCAAGTTGGGAAAGGAAGTATAAAATGACGGTTTTGATTGTCAGTGATACACATAGGAGGCATCAGTTTCTTGAAAAACAGATTGAACGGATGGAGCGGATCGACCTGATGATTCATCTGGGAGATGTGGAAGGGGCAGCAGATTACATTCGGGGGTTGGTGGATTGTCCTGTGGAGATTGTTGCCGGTAATAACGATTTTTATGATGATCTGCCGAGAGAGCAGGAAATTACCATAGGAAAGTATAAGGTACTTTTGACGCATGGCCATTATCTAGGAGTGAATTTTACCAGAAATGATATTATTCGCTATGCCAGGTCCTTGGGAGATGATATTGTCATGTTTGGCCATACCCATAAACCAGTTATTGCGTATGATGATGATGTGATCGCTCTAAATCCAGGAAGTATCGGCTATCCCAGACAGGACAATAAGCGGCCCTCCTGTATTGTTATGGAGCTGGACAAAGAGGGGGAGGCCCATTTTCAGATTCAGTATCTTTAACCCGGGAGGCGCGTCTATTAAAAACGCTTCCATGCTGCATGGCGAGAGCCAATGAGTATATTGAATTTCATATGTTAAATATAGATTTGCTGCGGCTTTTTGGGCTTGAAGCTTAGTTGCTGGAGGAGGACGCGGTTTAGAAAAATATGTCTGAAATTCCTTGAAAAATTTATTTTAGGGGTTGACATCTGGGGAAACTTATGATAAGATATCGTTCGTGTCTGTGAGAAAAAAAAGATCCAACGGGGTGTGGCTCAGTTTGGCTAGAGCACCTGGTTTGGGACCAGGGGGTCGCAGGTTCGAATCCTGTCACCCCGATGCATATGTGCGGGTGTAGTTCAGTGGTAGAACACTAGCCTTCCAAGCTAGATATGTGGGTTCGATTCCCATCACCCGCTTTTTCTGACTTTACTGGTCAGACAGGCTGCACCGTGATTGTTATCACAGATGTCACGGAGTCCATGGCGGCTCCACCCATATGGTGGGTATAGCACAGTTGGTTAGCGCGTCAGATTGTGGTTCTGAAGGTCCAGGGTTCGAGTCCCTGTACCCACCCTTACAGCTTCAGGCAGAGGCTAAGCGATAGAGTCTGCTGGTTTGTATGAGTGACTTATCAGACAGGACGATAAGGCGCTCATTTTTTTAGGGCTATCGCCAAGCGGTAAGGCACAGGGTTTTGATCCCTGCATCTCGCTGGTTCGAATCCAGCTAGCCCTGCTAGATGGATACAAATATTAGGGGACACTAGCTCAGTCGGTAGAGCACTTGACTTTTAATCAAGTTGTCGCGGGTTCGATTCCCGCGTGTCTCATTTTCAGCGGATATGGCGGAATTGGCAGACGCGCCAGATTTAGGTTCTGGTCCGAGAGGGTGCAGGTTCGATTCCTGTTATCCGCACGATAACAGATTTCTGCAGCGGTAAAAAATGATTTTTTTTCAAAAAGTACTTGCTTTTTTGAATGTTATCATGTATAATACCACTCGTTGCTGCAAACAACATATTGGGTTGTCGCCAAATGGTAAGGCACTGGACTCTGACTCCAGCATTTCAAGGTTCGAATCCTTGCAGCCCAGCTAGCCATCTCAGTGTGAGATGGCTTTTTTTTACATATAAATGGACAGGCTTCAATTACTCCTATTTGGAGCAAAAATTTGCCGCTGTACCCAAGGAGGCATGAGCATGTATCAGTTTACAACAAGAGTCCGCTATTCTCAGATTGATTCAGAGGGACGGATTACACCCCAGGCAGTGATTGATTTGTTTCAGGACTGCGCTAATTTTCATTCCCTGAGTGTAGGAGCATCCATTGATTTTTTTAAAAAACAGAAGAAAGCATGGGTTCTTTCTGCATGGCAGATTGTGCTGGATGCCTACCCGGCCATGGGCGATGAGGTGGTGGTGAAGACAGCTGCCTATGAGTTTAACCACATGTTTGGAATGCGTAATTTCGTGCTTGCCGCTCCGGATGACAAAAGCTATGTGCGGGCAAATTCATACTGGGTGCTGTTGGACACGGAAACAGGCAGACCCCTTCGCATAACGCAGGAGGACGGGGCGATTTATGGGCAGGATCAGCCCATAGAAATGGATTATGCGCCGAGAAAGCTGCCTGTGCCAAGGAACACTGTTCCGGGAGAGGCGGTACGGGTGATGAAACGTCATCTGGACACAAATCAGCATATGAACAATGGCCAGTACGTACAGCTGGCTATGGAGTACCTGCCTGAGGATTTTGACCTTGGACAGATCCGGGTGGAATACAAAATCTCCGCAAAGCGGGGAGATGTCATCGTTCCGCATTATCAGATGGAAGAGAATGGACTGGCAGTGGTTTTAAAGGATCACAGGGAGAGCCGTATATTTGCGGTTGTATATCTTGAGCGAAGGAGAAAATAATGGAAATTGGTACTTATCAGAGGTTAAAAGTCCTGAAAAAAAAGGAATTTGGCTTATACCTGGGAAAAGAGGATGAGGAACGGGGTATCCTGCTTCCCAAAAATCAGATTCCGGAGGGTACAAGACCTGGAGATATGCTCACTGTGTTTGTCTACAGGGATTCGGAAGACCGCCTGATTGCCTCAACGAAGCGGCCTAAAATAACAGTTGGAGAGATCGCACTGCTTACAGTGCAGCAGATTACCAGGATCGGCGCTTTTCTGGACTGGGGAATGGAGAAGGATCTTCTGCTGCCTTATAAGGAACAGCAGGGCACGCTTCAGGCTGGACAGCAGGTTCTTGTTACTATGTATGTGGATCACAGTGAAAGGCTATGTGCCACCATGCGCATTTATAAGCACCTGCGGGGGGACAGCCCATACCGTAAAGGAGATATGGTAACAGGTGTGGTATACAGTATAAATCCCGACATGGGGGTTTTTGTGGCTGTAGACCAGTGCTACTATGGAATGCTGCCGAAGCAGCATGTCTTTGGAAAGTATAAGCTGGGTGATGAGGTGACGCTGCGGGTTACCGAGGTACGCCAGGACGGTAAACTGAATCTTTCCGAGGGAAAGCCGGCTTACCAGCAGATGGATGGGGATGCAAAAAAGATTTTGTCCGTATTGGAGGATTTTGGGGGCGTGCTGCCCTTTGACGAAAAGGTGTCTCCAGAGGTTATAAAAAGGGAATTTGCCATGAGCAAGGCTGCCTTTAAGAGGGCTGTTGGCCATTTGTATAAGGAGGGAAAAATCCTGCTGTCAGATGGCAGCATTTGCCTGAAAAAGTAAGGATATACCGGGCGCATGAAGGCTTACTTTCTAAACTTAACCTGAAATGACGACGCGGGGCAAAAGGTTACGCATTACCATGTCCGCATTGTCAGCAAGCTCTTTTGACCCGAGTATCAAATATTTTTATATCACAAAAAAATATACAGGAGGTTCATATGCTGCGGTCAAAATCTACAAAAATCAGTATATTGTTTCTGGGAATGCTGTTTTGTCATCTGGTGGTTCCCAATTTTATAGCTTCCTTTTTGGAAGGGACAACCTATTACACGGCGCTGCTGCTGGCGCAGCTTCTGCTGCAGTTCCCGGTGGTGATCTACCTTGTGGTGACGCAAACCAATCCCTTAAAGCTCATATCCTTTAAACTGTTTCATCCCGGGGCCGCGCTGCTGATCATTCTTATGACCTACTGTGTACTGCCCCTGACATCCCTGGTGAATCTCATCTCCATGCTTTTTGTGGAAAATGCCTTAACGGATATGTCTGGAATGATGGTGGAGAGCAATTTCTGGCTGAATCTTTTGTTTATAGCAGTTATTCCGGCTTTGTCCGAAGAGTTCGCCTTTAGGGGGGTGTTTTTCCACACCCTGAAAAAGCAGGGCCTATGGTTTGGCGTGGCAGCCAGTGCTCTGTTTTTTGGAATGATGCATCTGAATTTTAACCAGTTTTCCTATACCTTTGTTATCGGGATGCTAATGGCGTTGGCCGTATTGGCCACAGGCAGCATATGGGGCGGGGTGTTGGTACATTTTACCCTGAACGCCAACAGTGTTCTGCTGATGACGGGGATGGAAAAACTGACAGAGTTTTTTGGAGATATGCAGGGGGGAACCTCTGACATACTGGAGCAGGCGGAGACCGTGACGCTTTCATCAGGGGAGCTGCTGACATCCATGCTCCTGATCGGAGTGGTGGCCGTGATCATGCTGATTCCCGCAGGATGCTTTTTGTATGCCATCGCGCATATATGTGGGAACAAGGGCGTGCTGGGTCCTATGTTCTTTCCAAGAAAATATGAGAGAGATGCATCCCGGCCTGCTTCCCAGGATGACCAGAAGCAGAACCGTATTCTGGATATCTTTTTCATTCTCTGCCTGCTGATCACTTTTGGATATATGCTCTATCTGGCTGTTTTCTGAGTCCCATTTCAGAATGCTGTTTGTCCGGTGTGAGAATGACATGCTTTGCTGTTTCTTCTTTTAATATGCTGAAGGGTCAGCGGGGGCAGGCGCCTTTTTGGATACTTGCTTCTTCTGGGAACCGGTGTGTCTGGATCTTGCGGTCTCCAGATAAGCGCTGCAGAGCTGATAGCACATTTCGTATTCCGCCTTTGTGCAGTTTTCCAATAGATGCTCCAGTTTCAGGCGCTCGTTGTAGGAGGAAGCCTCGCAGACGGAACTGATGATATCCGGTCCGTCCGGTTTTTGACCCATGATCAGATAATTATATGTCACATTCAGGCATCGAAGCAGCGGCAGTGTAATCTGGTGAGTGAGAGGGCGCTTTCCTGCTTCCAGAAACGAAATATAGCTGGTGGATACTCCCAGCTGCGCTGCCAGCTCTTCCTGGGTCAAGCGCAGGCTTTTTCGGCTTTCTCTGATGCGCTGGCCAATGGCCTGGTCTGAGACAGCGCAGAGCTTGGGGGTATGGTAGGAAATATCCGGATTGTGTTCACAGGGCATAATACAATATCCTTTCTATTAGAAAAAAGTTTACTCTAATAGAATAAAATAAAAACATAGAAAATGGAATATGCATTTATACCAAAATATCGGATAAAATTTCAGGGAAAATGTCTATGGACATAATAGATTGATATATTTTATTGTGAGTTTATGGCCAAAAGTGCCAGTTTTGCACGAAAAATTAACCGGAAGAGTTATATACAAAATGACGGAAACTCAAAATAAAAATTGTGAAAATACCATATTGTGATAAAAGCAAAAAAGAGTTAAAATACTCAAAGAAAATGACAATGACATGTCAGTTTGCAAAAAAATCAGGAGGGTAAGTAGAATGGCAAGTTTATCTTTAAAAAATGTATGCAAGGTCTATCCTAACGGCTTCGTTGCAGTTAAGGATTTCAACCTTGAAATCGCCGATAAGGAATTCATCATCTTCGTAGGTCCTTCCGGCTGTGGAAAGTCCACAACACTTCGTATGATCGCTGGTCTGGAGGAGATTTCTTCCGGCGAGCTGTGGATCGGCGACAAGCTGGTAAATGATGTGGAGCCTAAGGATAGAGATATCGCCATGGTATTCCAGAACTATGCTCTGTATCCCCATATGTCCGTATATGACAACATGGCATTTGGACTGAAGCTGAGAAAGGTTCCTAAGAATGAGATTGACAAGGCGGTACAGGAGGCTGCACGCATTCTTGGTATTGAGAACCTCCTTGATCGTAAGCCTAAGGCTCTGTCCGGTGGTCAGAGACAGCGTGTTGCTATGGGTCGTGCAATCGTTCGTAACCCCAAGGTATTCCTGATGGACGAGCCCTTGTCCAACCTGGATGCAAAGCTGCGTGTACAGATGAGAATTGAGATTTCCAAGCTGCATCAGAGACTGGAAGCAACCATTATCTATGTAACCCATGACCAGACAGAGGCGATGACTCTTGGTACAAGAATCGTTGTATTGAAGGATGGTATCATTCAGCAGGTTGATACGCCTCAGAACCTGTATGATAAGCCCGCCAACAAGTTCGTTGCAGGCTTCATTGGTTCTCCTCAGATGAACCTGATTACCGCTACGGTTGAGCAGGAAGGAAATGGCGTTGTTGTAAGATTTGGCGAGCACAAGGTGGTTCTTCCTGAGAGTAAGGCAAGGGTTCTTTCTGACGCTGGCTATATTGGCAAGGAAGTGATCTTCGGTATCCGTCCTGAGGATATCAAGGATGACGCGGCATTTATTCAGGCATCCGCAGGCAGCGTGATTGAGGCTACCATCCGTGTATATGAGCTTCTGGGTGCGGAGGTTTATCTGTACTTTGATGTAAACGATGTGTCCTTTACAGCCCGCGTTAATCCTCGTACGCCTGCAAGACCGGGTGACACAGTTCGTTTCGCGCTTGATATGTCAAAGATTCATATCTTCGACAAGGAGACGGAGAATGTTATCCTGAACTAATGACAGTCAGCTGATACATAATTCACTGTTTTCAGTATATTCCAGACACCGCTGCGCATAATATGCAGCGGTGTCTTTTTGTACGATAAGCCCATCAAGTGGGCGACAGCACCTGCCTCATGCGAAGCATTATATTGGCAGGTCCGCTTTAGCAGGCGTGCGGTACACCCCTTTGGTTATATCCCTTCGCAGGGGAGGAATGGCGGGCATCACATGGGGTTTGGACCCCGCAGATTATTGAATATTCACAATATTTTTGGAAATTTCCTCTTTCTTTTTTCACAAAAATGCTCTAAGATATAGGATAAAGATTATCTCACGGAGGAAGACGGATGATTTCAAATCAGATATTGCAGAGTACCATAGACGGACTGAAGGGAATTACACGGGTGGAGCTGGGTATCTATGATCCCGGCGGAAAAATGCTGGTCAGCACTTCAGCGGATCTGGATATTACAGCTGGCGAGATCATGGCCTTTGCAGCTTCCCCTGCTGATAGCCAGGTTTTAAACGGCTGCCAGTTTTTTAAAATTTTTGACGACCATCAGCTGGAATATGTGCTTCTGGCAAAGGGCTCCAGCGATGATGTTTACATGATAGGAAAGATGGCGGCTTTTCAGGTTCAGAGCCTTTTGGTTGCCTACAAGGAGCGGTTTGACAAGGATAATTTTATCAAGAACCTGTTGCTTGATAACATGCTGCTGGTTGATATTTATAATCGCGCAAAGAAGCTCCATATTGAGACCTCCGTGCGCAGAGTGGTGTTTATAATCGAGACAAAGAACGAGAAGGATAATAATGCGCTGGAGACAGTCCGGAGTCTTTTTTCTTCAAAAACCAGAGATTTTATCACTGCAGTGGATGAAAAGAATATTATTCTGGTGAAGGAGCTGAAGATGAGCGAGGGCTATCCGGAGATGGAAAAGACGGCAAACACCATTCTGGATATGCTAAATACGGAAGCCATGACCAAAGCCCGCGTTGCTTACGGAACCATTGTCAGGGAGATCAAGGAGGTTTCCCGCTCCTACAAGGAGGCCAAGATGGCGATGGAGGTGGGAAAGATTTTTTACAGCAACAAAAATGTAAATGCTTATTCCAATCTTGGTATTGGCCGTCTGATTTATCAGCTTCCCATGCCTCTTTGCCGAATGTTTATCAAGGAGATCTTCGACGGAAAGAATCCGGATGAATTTGACGAGGAAACGATTACCACCATCAACAAGTTTTTTGAAAACAACCTGAATGTGTCCGAGACATCCCGACAGCTGTATATCCACAGAAATACGCTGGTATACAGACTTGACAAGCTTCAGAAGCTTACCGGGCTGGATCTGAGAGTTTTTGAGGATGCCATCACCTTTAAAATAGCGCTGATGGTTGTGAAATACATGAAGCATGTTGAAAAAGCGGATTATTAGGATATCAGGGTCAAAAGAGCTGCCCGGCAAATGGCATTTAATGCGTCTCCCGTGATTTTTTCATGCTTGCGCAGTCTCAAGGTTACTATAAACATCCGGAATTCGCTCATTTTTCTGCGAAAATGGCTATTTCCTCCTGTTTAGCGGGGCTTATAGACACGAAATTGTATGCAAGCATCCGATTTGTGCCCATTTGTCCCTTGACTCAAATCAAGACTGTGCGACATCGCAAATCGAGTAGGGGGCTCTTTTCCCCTACTCGATTCACAGGACGGTCATGTGTACAGAGGGTTCAGATCCTATACAGCCGCAGACAGAAGGCGTTATAAGGAGTGGAGTATGGAAGAGCATAAAATTGATGACAGAATGAACGGGAAACGTTCACGCATGGATCCGGGAACTTCCGGACATTCTTCGGATTCAGCAGTAAAAATCCTCATCGGGTTTGCCATTGGATTTGTCTTTGCGGTGTTTAGCTGTGTGTTTGCCGTATATTTCGTAAATAACGGGAATTCCCATAATAAGCAGAATACCACCAGCGCGCAGGGAGAGCAGTCCCTGAATGAAATCAGCGAGAAGATGGAACTGCTGCAGGAGTATATCGACCAGTATTTTCTTTTTGGTGAGGACTATGGTACTGTGGCGGAATCCGTGTATAAGGGGATGCTGGAGGGGCTGGAAGATCCCTATTCTGCCTACTACACCCCGGAGGAATATGCGGCTCTGATGGAATCCACCAGCGGCAGCTACTGCGGAATAGGAGCGACGGTTACAAAGGATGGGGATACGGGCTATGTGCGGATTGTGGGCATGTTTGATGGAAGCGGCGCCCTTGAAAGCGGCCTGGAGGCTGACGACCTGATCATGGAGATAGAGGGAACGGACATCAGTGATATGGATGTGTCGTCCG
This sequence comes from uncultured Lachnospiraceae bacterium, assembly GCA_944381475.1. GTDB lineage: Bacteria > Bacillota > Clostridia > Lachnospirales > Lachnospiraceae > UBA4292. The sequence goes on from CALWLH010000102.1 coordinate 13,509, forward strand.
CCGCAGCCTTGATGAAGGGGGAGGAGGGTACAACGGTGAACATCAGGATTTACCGGCCCTCCACAGGTGAAACCCTGGACTTTACCATCACCAGGCGTCAGGTCTCTATCGAAACGGTGGCCAGCCAGATGCTGGATAACAATATCGGCTATATCCTGATTACTGAGTTTGACGGGGTAACTACCGAGCAGTTTGAAGAGGCTCTGGAGGAGCTGACCGCTCAGGGAATGGAGGCGCTGATCGTGGATCTGCGGGATAATCCCGGCGGACTGCTGACCACAGTGAACGACATCTTAGATATGCTGCTGCCGGAGGGGCTGATTGTGTACACGGAGGATAAGTATGGAAACCGCCGTGACTACTCCTCTGACGCAGAGTGGAACGACGTGCCCCTGGCAGTGCTGGTGAACGGAAACAGCGCCAGCGCATCGGAGATATTTGCAGGAGCCATCAAGGACTATGAGCGGGGAACCCTTGTGGGAACCCAGACCTTTGGAAAGGGTATTGTCCAGACCACCCGTCAGCTTGCGGACGGCTCCGCCGTGAAGCTCACCATCGCCCGGTACTATACGCCAAACGGTATCTGCATCCATGGGGAGGGGATTGCCCCGGACATCCAGCTGGAATACGACTGGGAGGCCGTGGAGGGCCTGGAGGAGGTTGCCTGGCAGGACGACAATCAGCTGATGGCGGCCTATGAGGCGCTGCTGGAAAAAGCAGGACAATAATTTCAAACATTTGTTCTTGAAATAGGATGTGAGATATGCTATAATGTGCTGCAGTGATTGGCTGCAGCACATTATTTTTGTGGTGCGTCATTGTGCGGCGTCATTGTGCTGTATGTTTGACGTATTTACAGGCAATACTTTTTGGAAAGTGCTGCGCAGATGAAGGAGTTTATATGGAAGAGCGTATGTTTCACCTTGCATCCCCCTATGAGCCCATGGGCGACCAGCCCCAGGCCATCGCCGAGCTAGTAAAGGGCTTTAAAGAAGGAAATCAATTTGAAACCCTGTTGGGGGTTACCGGCTCCGGCAAAACCTTCACCATGGCCAACGTGATCGCCCAGCTGAACAAACCCACCCTGGTGCTGGCCCACAACAAAACCCTGGCAGGGCAGCTTTACGGGGAGTTCAAGGAGTTCTTCCCGGAGAACGCGGTGGAGTTTTTCGTCTCCTACTATGACTACTATCAGCCGGAGGCCTATGTGCCCTCCACGGATACCTATATCGAGAAGGATTCCAGCATTAACGATGAGATCGATAAGCTGCGTCACTCCGCCACAGCAGCCCTCTCGGAGCGGCAGGATGTGATTATCGTGGCCTCTGTGTCCTGCATCTATGGACTGGGAAGCCCCATTGACTACAAGGAGATGGTGGTTTCCCTTCGCCCAGGTATGCAGAAGGACAGGGATGAGGTGATCAGAAAGCTGGTGGATATTCAGTATATCCGGGGGGATATGGATTTTAAGAGAGGGAGCTTCCGGGTTCACGGGGATGTGGTGGAGATCTTCCCGGCGGCCTCCGGAGACGCTGCCATACGGGTGGAGTTTTTTGGCGATGAGGTGGACCGTATCAGCGAATTTGACCCGTTAACAGGAGAGGTGAAGGCTGCGCTGAATCATGCGGCGATCTTTCCTGCATCCCACTACGTGGTTCCCAGAGAGCAGATGGAGCGGGCGGCGGAAGCGATTCTGGATGAAATGAAGGAATGTGTGGCCAGGTTTCGGAAGGAGGACAAGCTTCTGGAGGCGCAGAGGCTTTCGGAGCGGACAAATTTTGATGTGGAGATGATGAAAGAGACGGGTTTTTGTTCCGGAATAGAAAACTACTCCCGCCATCTTACGGGCACAAAGCCCGGAGAGCCGCCCTACACCCTTCTGGATTATTTTCCGGATGATTTTCTTATCATTGTGGACGAGTCCCATATGACCCTGCCCCAGGTCCGGGGGATGTATGCTGGCGACCGCTCCAGAAAGCAGACGCTGGTGGATTACGGCTTTCGCCTGCCCTCGGCCCTGGACAACAGACCCTTAAACTTTTCGGAATTTGAAACCCATATTAATCAGATGCTCTTTGTATCCGCCACCCCCGGCCCCTATGAGGCGGAGCATGAGCTGCTTCGCACGGAGCAGGTGATCCGCCCCACAGGACTTTTAGATCCAAAGATTGATGTCCGTCCGGTGAAGGGACAGATCGATGATCTGGTGGGAGAGATTAACAAGACCCTGAAGAAGAAAAATAAGGTGCTCATCACCACCCTCACCAAGCGCATGGCGGAGGACCTGACGGATTACCTGCGGGAAGCCGGTATCCGGGTAAAGTATATGCACTCGGATGTGGAAACCCTGGAGCGTGCCCAGATCATCCGGGATATGCGCATGGATCTGTTCGATGTGTTGGTGGGAATCAATCTTCTCCGAGAGGGACTGGATATTCCTGAGATTGCCCTGGTGGTGATCCTGGATGCGGATAAGGAGGGATTTCTGCGCTCAGAGACCTCCCTGATCCAGACCGTAGGCCGCGCTGCCCGAAATGCGGAGGGCCATGTGATTATGTATGCGGATACCATGACGGATTCCATGAAAAACGCCATTCGGGAGACGGAGCGGCGACGCGGAATCCAGGAGCGCTATAATGAGGAGCATCATATTACGCCCCAGACCATCAAAAAATCCGTTCGTGATCTGATCAGCATCTCAAAAGAAGTGGAGGAGGCGAAGTCGGAGCTTGTAAAGGATCCGGAGTCCATGAGCGTGAAGGAATTAAAGCAGCTGATTGACAAGGTGCAGAAGAATATGAAAAAGGCGGCAGCGGAGCTGAATTTCGAGGCGGCGGCGGAGCTTCGGGATCAGATGATGGAGCTGAGAAAGCACCTCTTAGAGGCAGAGGGGGTAGAAGCTCAAAGCAGATAGAAGGAGGAAGAGCCGGAAGGTACCGGCTGGCAAATGAAAATGGAAAGACAATTTATTAAAATCAGAGGCGCTGCAGAGCATAATCTGAAAAATATAGATATTGATATTCCCAGAAATGAGCTGGTGGTGCTCACCGGAGTCAGCGGATCGGGTAAATCCTCCCTGGCCTTTGACACCATCTATGCGGAGGGCCAGCGCCGGTACATGGAGTCGCTTTCCTCCTATGCCCGCCAGTTCCTGGGCCAGATGGAAAAGCCCAACGTGGAGAGCATCGAGGGCCTGTCCCCCGCCATTTCCATTGACCAGAAATCTACCAACAGAAATCCCCGTTCCACTGTGGGAACGGTGACGGAAATTTACGACTACCTGCGTCTACTATATGCCCGTATTGGTATCCCCCATTGTCCCCAGTGCGGCAGGGAGATCCGGCGCCAGACTGTGGACGAGATGGCGGATCAGATCATGAATCTGGGAGACGGGGTGCGCTTTTACGTGCTTGCCCCTGTTGTCCGGGGACGAAAAGGCGAGCATGTAAAAGTTTTTGAACAGGCCAGGAAAAGCGGCTATGTGCGTGTTCGTGTGGACGGCATCATCTATGAGCTGAGTGAAGAGATTAAGCTGGATAAAAATAAGAAGCATAATATAGAGATTGTGGTGGATCGTCTGGTGGTGCGGGAAGGGATGCAGAGCAGGCTCACGGACTCCCTGGAGACCGCCCTGAAGCTGGCGGACGGCCTGGTGATGATCGATGTGGTGGAGGGGGAGATGTTAAACTTCAGTCAGAATTTTGCCTGCCCTGACTGTGGGATCAGCGTGGACGAGGTGGAGCCCCGGAGTTTCTCCTTCAACAATCCCTTTGGCGCCTGCCCCTCCTGCGCCGGTTTGGGGTTCACCATGGAGTTTGACGAAGATCTGATGATTCCGGACAAGACCCTAAGCATCAATCAGGGAGCCATCACCGTGCTGGGCTGGCAGTCCTGCGCCGCAAAGGGAAGCTATACCCGGGCGGTGCTGGACGCCCTCTGTGAGGAATATCACTTCAGCCTGGATACCCCTTTTGGAGAATACCCTAAAGAAATTCATGACCTTCTGCTCTACGGAACAAACAGCCGCATGGTGAAGGTACATTATAAGGGGCAGCGGGGAGAGGGAATCTATGATGTGGTTTTTGAAGGGCTTATTAAGAATGTGAACCGCCGCTATCGGGAGGCTGGGTCCGAGACTGTCAAGGCGGAGTATGAGTCCTTCATGCGCATTCTTCCCTGTCCGGAATGCAAGGGGATGCGCTTAAAAAAAACCTCCCTGGCGGTGACCGTGGGGGATTTAAACATCTATGAGATGACCACCCTGTCCATCCGCAAGATGAAGGCCTTTATCGAGAATCTCAAGCTTTCGCCCATGCAGCAGAACATCGGTGAGCAGATCCTAAAGGAGATCCGGGGCAGACTGACTTTTCTCTGCGATGTGGGTCTTGACTATCTGAGCCTGGCCAGAAACACAGGCTCTCTAAGCGGCGGTGAGGCCCAGCGAATCCGTTTGGCTACCCAGATCGGCTCCGGCCTTGTGGGGGTGGCCTATATACTGGACGAACCCAGCATCGGTCTTCACCAGAGAGACAATGACAAGCTTCTTGCAACCCTTCTCCATCTGCGGGATCTGGGAAACAGTGTGATCGTGGTGGAGCATGACGAGGATACCATGCGGGCAGCTGATTATATCGTTGATATCGGCCCTTCCGCCGGGGAGCACGGCGGCTATGTGGTGGCTGCCGGTACTGCGGAGGAGATTATGGCCTGTCCTGGTTCTGTCACCGGCGATTATTTAAGCGGAAGGAAGAAAATTCCGGTGCCGGACATGAGAAAGAAACCGAAAGGCTGGCTGACGGTCCGGGGAGCGGCAGAAAATAACCTGAAATCTGTTAACGTAAAGTTTCCCTTGGGGGTTATGACCTGCGTGACCGGAGTTTCAGGATCGGGGAAAAGCTCCCTGGTAAATGAAATCCTGTATAAATCCCTCGCCAGAAATCTGAACCGGGCCCGGTGCATTCCCGGAGCTCACAGGGATGTGCTGGGGATGGAGCAGCTGGATAAGGTGATCAATATCGATCAGAGTCCCATCGGCCGGTCGCCCCGGTCAAATCCAGCCACCTATACAGGGGTTTTTGACATGATCAGGGAGCTTTTTGCCCAGACCACGGATTCAAAAACCAGGGGCTTTCATAAGGGACGCTTTAGCTTCAACGTAAAGGGCGGCCGCTGTGAGGCCTGCTCCGGAGACGGAATCATCAAGATTGAGATGCATTTTCTGCCGGACGTCTATGTTCCCTGTGAGGTTTGCGGCGGAAAGCGCTACAACCGGGAAACCCTGGAGGTGAAATACAAGGGAAAGAACATTTACGATGTGCTGGATATGACGGTGGAGGAGGCGCTGCCCTTCTTTGAGAATGTGCCCTCTGTCGCAAACAAGATCCGAACCCTTTATGATGTGGGACTTTCCTATATCAAGCTGGGACAGCCCTCCACCACCCTCTCCGGCGGCGAGGCCCAGAGAATCAAACTGGCCACGGAGCTGAGCCGAAGAGCCACGGGAAAAACCGTGTATATTTTGGATGAACCTACGACAGGTCTGCACTTTGCAGACGTCCACAAGCTGGTGGATATTCTCCATCGGCTGACGGAAAGCGGAAATACGGTTATTGTCATCGAACACAATCTGGATGTGATCAAGACGGCGGACTATATCATTGACATGGGCCCGGAGGGAGGGGACATGGGCGGCACCGTGGTGGCGCAGGGTACCCCGGAGCAGGTGGCGCAGTGTCCGGAATCTTACACAGGAATTTATGTAAAAAAATATCTGAATTAACACCTGAATAAAGTCTTTTGACAAAGCGATTTTGGGTCAAGTATAAAGAAATTTTTATAACCTAGGGGAATGTTAGAAAAAATTCCTTTGGACTTTATTGCCAGTTTATTTTTATATGTTATAGTCTATATATCCTATTGCCGACATATATATAAACGTGCAGGATAAACTGCGGGAGGTGGCATATGAAAAGAGAAAAAATGATTTCATTTCTGGTTTCCCTGGTACTGGTGATATTCGGAGTGGTCCTTGTAATCTGGCCGGAGGCGGCGCTTGCTGTTGTGTCAAAGGGACTCAGCCTGTTGTCCATCTGTGTTGGCGTCGCGCTGCTACTGTCCTATCTGCTGAAGAGGGAAAAACGCTCCATAAATGAGTGGAAGCTGATGCTCGGGGTCATTTTTGTGCTGGTAGGAATATTCCTGCTTCCAAAGCTGACCATTGTGCTGTCTGTGATCCCATTTATTCTGGGGGTTCTGGTTGTCTGCAGCGGCATATCAAAGCTGCTTCATGGGCTGGAATACAGAAAATTGGGGTATCCTGCCTGGTGGGTGACAGTTCTGATCGCAGTCGGCGCCATGATTCTCGGCGGTGTTGTGGTCATTAACCCCTTTAAAACCGTCAATCTGGCGCTTCGTGTGGTAGGTGTAATCCTGGTGCTGGACAATTTTGCGAATGTTTTTGATACGGTTTATATTGGATACAAACTGAATAAAGATGGTTATGTCGTGGTGGACAGCGAGGATGATGTGATTGATATCATTCAGAAGGATTAACCGGATGCGCTTATCCTTCTGCAGGGAGGTTTTATGCAGTCGGATCGCCGCTTATTAAAAAATGTGCTGATGATCATCACCTACACCGTTCTGCTGGTTACATTCTGTACGCATCTTTCCGCTGTTTGGGGAGTGGTGCATACAGCTCTTGAGGTATGCTTCCCTTTTGTATTGGGGGGATGCATCGCCTTTACACTGAATGTGCTGATGTGTGTGCTGGAAGCGCGGCTTTCCGGCTGGGTCAGAGATATGCATTTGCGGCGGGCACTGGCTTTGTCCAGTACCCTTTTACTGGTAATGGCAGTTTTATTGCTGGCTCTGGGGCTGGTGGTTCCTGCCCTTGCAAGAAGCGCCAATCTGCTACTGACCAGACTGCCCCTTATTTATGAAAAGCTTCAGGTATGGGTTTTAGACTGGTATGGGACAGGAGCCGTGCCGGAATGGCTCTCAGAACTGCAGCTGGATATGGAAGGACTGCAGCTTCGGCTGTACAGCTTTTTGCAGCATGGAATAACCCCGCTGATGCAGAGCGCATTTGGAATTATGAGCGGCACTGTGATGGGATTTGTTGACTTTATGATTGGACTGGTGTTTTCGGTGTACCTGCTGCTTCAAAAAGAACGTCTGGGAGAGCAGGCTGATAAGTTCATGCGGGCCTATATTCCCCGCAGATGGGCGATTACACTGCGGGAGCTTCTGCATATCGCCAGCGAAACCTTCCGGCATTTTATAACCGGGCAATGTATGGAGGCTTTTATTCTGGGAAGCCTGTTTTTTGTAACCATGACATTTCTGCGGATCCCATACGCGCCGATGATATCGGTCATGATCGGTGTACTGGCCCTGATTCCCCTCTTTGGAGCTTTTGCAGGCTGTATTCTTGGGACGCTGCTGCTTCTGACGGTATCCCCAGTGAAAGCCCTCTGGTTTCTGCTTCTTTTTTTTGCGCTGCAGCAGATTGAGGGAAACCTGATCTATCCCCATGTGGTGGGAAATTCAGTGGGACTTCCGTCCATATGGGTGTTGGCGGCAGTGACTGTGGGCGGAAGTCTTATGGGAATATGGGGGATGCTGCTGTTTATTCCGCTGGCATCCGTGTTGTATACACTGTTGAAAAAGGATGTGTACCGGCGTTTGGAGGAACAGGGCGCACATCAGAAATGATGGAGGAGAGAGAACGTGAAGTATTTATATTTGCTTCTGCTGGCTGTTGATATTGGTTTGGGAATTCTGACTCTTAAAATAAATTTCTGTCAGAAAAAATATATAAGATACATCTGCTCGGTTTTTCCTTTCCTGTTTCTGCTGGAGGGGCTTGTGTGGTGGAAGGGCGACGCCGCATACAGAGAAATCATGATTTTTCTGCTGGTATGCTTTCAGTTGTTTCTTCTGTTTTTTGTGCTGTACTGGAACAGGAAAAGGAAGATCATTCGTTTCTGCGTAAAGGTTCTTCTGGCGGTGATGGTCTGCGAGGCCACCATCTTTAATTTGCCCGCTTTCCATCTCTGGACGGGAGGATATGAGGAGCTTGCGCTCCCGCTTTCAGAGGCGGAGATCGAAGGGGAAGGTTCATGCGTATTGGCCCCGGATCAGCAGGAGCTGGTTATAGAGGGAGATCGCATGGTAACGCTGTATTTTAGCAACATCGGACAACCTGTGGGTACCATATCAGTGGATGTGGACTTTGATGATGAAGCCTTTTTCACAGATATGAATGTGGATATTACTGACGAGACCCACGCGGCATTTCGCAATAATGCTGTGAAGCATAGAATCTACCGTTTTGAACCGGACAGCCAAACAGCCCTGTGCCATTTGAGCGGAGATGTGGGCGCCCTGCGGATTAAGTTTACGGGGGATTCGGAAGATGGGCAGTTTTCTATATCTAATATACGGCTGAATGTTCCTGTCGCTTTTTCTGTATCCACGCTCCGGGTTGTGTTGCTCTTTCTTCTGCCTCTGATGGTGTATGCAATTACGCATTGCGCCGCATTTAAAAGGAGCCTGAAGGATAATACCTTGTTTTTTGAGAGGCTCTCCCTGGGGCTTTTTGCGCTGACGGCAGTGCTTGCAGCCGTCTGCGTTTTCTCTAAGATCAGCGCAGATAACCTGTCGGAGGTATTTTGCAAAACCGAGGGGGATCAGATGACTCAGGAGCTGGTGGATGCCTTCGAGGCGGGCAGTGTGTCCCTGCTGGATGCTCCGGATGAACGTCTGGCAGAGCTTTCAAATCCATATGACAGGGGTGAGCGTGACAGTTCGGGCATTCCCTATAAATGGGATCATGTGTATTATGAGGGGAAATATTATTCCTACTACGGCATTGCGCCGGTGCTGCTTCTGTTTTTGCCCTTTCATCTGCTGACAGGCTTCTATTTCTCGGCAAATATTGCAGTGCTGCTGTTTTCAGTGGTGGGATTGTGGTTTTTAACACAATTATATGGAGCGGTTGTGAAAAAATGGTTTGGAAGCATTCCTGTGGGGCTGGCGTTTTCCGGCGAGATGGTATTGCTCTGTGCATGCGGTATCTGGTATGCCCTCTCCAGACCGAAATTTTATGAGATTGCGATTTCCTGCGCATTCATGTTTCTGACCATGGGGGTGTATTTCCTGATTTCCTCCAATATACTGGGAGAGGGACGGATTTCACGCCTGCGCCTGACCGCCTCCTCCACGTTTCTGGCGCTGTCAGTGCTCAGCCGTCCCACTATGGCGGTTTACTGCATATGCGCCTGCCTCTTCTATCTGGCTGGTTTTAAGAAATGGAAAACAGGCAGAGACAGAGGAAGCGTGATCTATTGGCTTGCAGCCTTGCTGCCTATGATACTGCTGGGGCTTGTTCAGATGTGCTATAACTATGTCAGATTTGGGTCGGCTTTTGAATTTGGCATCAAATACTCGCTGACGATCAATGATTTTACAAATGTTCAGTTCCATATGATCTATGTGCTGATTTTGCTGTATAATTACCTGCTGGCGCCTGTGAAGCTGACCACCTCTTATCCCTTTATCAGCGCCGATTATTCCAGGCTGGATTTAAACGGCTATATGTTTAAGGATACAGGCAATGCATCGGGGCTTCTGTTTCTCGCGCTGCCAGTGGCAGCCTGGGTTTTGGCGGGCAGAGCGATCAAGCATCTTCCCCGGGAGAAACGGCGGGAGGCTCTGCTGCTTATAGGGCTTCCCTGTGCGCTTATGCCCCTGGTGACTATCGCGGCGGCATGGAGCAGCGGATATTCTGCGCGTTATTTTGCGGATTTTTCCTGGGAGATTGTTATTGGGGCATTGGCCATCCTGTTTTTCCTGTACTGCAAATCCAGCAATAGCGCAAAGAAACAGCTGGCGGTATATTTTATGGCGGCATCGGCGGTTTTTTCACTGGTTGTGAACGCTGTGCAGGCGTATAATTTCTGCTTTTCTCAGAGCGTGTATCCGTATATGGCCTATGAACTGGAGAAGATCATTGCTTTTTGGAAATAAACCTACACAGTTTCCCGGTTGCATGAATAATTCGGCATAAAACCTCATAGAGTGTAAAAACACGTCTGTGGGGGTTCCTTTTTGAAGGAATATATTGAAGAGCGGGCCATTGAGATTGGCAAATAT
>CALWLH010000103.1 GCA_944381475.1 uncultured Lachnospiraceae bacterium
CTCCTCATCACCCCCGCTCATAGCCTTGGCAAGAGTAGTCTCCTCCCCGGGAGAAAGAAGAGGCACGCGGCCGATTTCTCTGAGATAAACCTTCACCGCATCCTCGTACGGATACTCCTCTGAAACCGGCTCCTCCTCATCCTCATACATGTGCTGAGGATAATCCTCCTCATCCGGCGCGTTGTCCACAACCGCTATTCCCTGTTCATGTAAATAAGAACAGGCCTGGCTGGCCAGCTCCAGCATCCGTTCCTGATCTCTTTCCTGTTCCCTGCATGCCGAAAAAATATATACATATTCCAGCTCATTATGAGCCTGTTTTCCTGCCTGAAGCAGCTTTTCAAATAATTGATCCCTGTCCGCCATATCGGTCTTAAACCATCCTTTTTTAATGTGATCCACTGTAACTTTACGTTATTTTTTCCCGATATGGCATTCCTATTCTTAATCCAGGGTAATCTGCAGCTTCTGCAGCTCGTTCATGGCCATTAATAAATTTTGAAGTTCTTTTATGTCCGCACTTCGGGACGCCAGCTCCAGGCTGTTTTTCTTAATGCGAGCCACAGTCTCGGTGAAGGCGCGGTTCCGATCCTGTCCGGCCAATTCCTGTGGAAGCCTCATTTGAAACAGCGAAGCAGCCTCTTTGTATTCCTCCTGATCGTTAATAAAGGCATTTAATATCTGACCCGGATTGACGCTGCCTGCCTTTGCCTGGTCAATGATCATTGCCGCCACTCTTTTATAAAGCGGACTGGAAAAATCGTCAGCCATGATGATGTCGCTGATCTTTTCGTATACCGACGGCTCCTCTGTAATCCAGGTCAGCAGCAGACGCTCCGCCTTGCGTACGCCATCCTCCGGATCCGGCTTTTTTGCGGTGGATTTTGGAGGCTCGTAAACCTTTGCCGCTGGAGCCAGACGCGAACCCATACTGTTCACCTTTCTTTTCATCTCTCCAAAGTCGATAGCATACTCCCTGCAGACGGCCTCCATATAGTTCGTCCGCTCCATCTCGTCACTAAAGGAAAGCAGCCTGGAAGCAATCTGCTCGTGAAAAGCCGTTTTCTGTGACGGATCAGAGAGATCATACTCATTTTTCACGCAGCCGACTTCAAAAAGAAATCCGTTCTGTGCCTGACGAATGCGTTCCTGATAGCTTTCAGCCCCGAGATTTTTAATAAACTCGTCCGGATCCTTGTAGGGCTTCATGGTCAGCACCTTTATGCCAAGTCCCGCTTCCTTCAGGATGGGTATAGCGCGAAGGGCCGCCTTCATCCCGGCACCGTCGCTGTCAAAGGTCAGAACGACCCTGTCCACATACCGTTTTATAAGGGATGCATGGTTTGCCGTAAATGCGGTACCAAGTGCCGCAACCGCATTGGTAAAGCCAGCCTGGTGGAGGGTAATAACATCCATATACCCCTCGCATATGAGAAAATAGTCCAGACGGCTTTTTTTTGCCGCATGCAGGCCGTAAAGATTTCTGCTCTTGTCAAATATCCTGGTTTCCTGAGAGTTTAAATATTTGGGCTCCCCATCCCCCATAACCCGGCCGCCAAAAGCAATAACCCTGTTATTTGCATCCATGATGGGAAACATGACCCTGTTCCAGAAAACATCCTGCGCTCCCCGCTCCCGAAGTCTTACAAGGCCGGAGTCCTTTAACTGCTCATCGGTATAGTTTTTTTGCCGCAGATAGCGGTAAAGGCTTCCGGCGGTCCCCGGCGCAAAACCCAGGCCAAAGCTTTTTATCGTCTGTCCGGTAAGACCTCTGTCAGTAAGATATTGAAGCCCCCTGGCTCCCTGAGGACTGTGAAGCATCATATAATAGTACATGGCCGCATCCTTGTGCATATCAAGAAGAACGCGCTTCAAATCCGCATTTCTCTTCTCCTCCGGGGTGTATTCCTTCTGTGGAAGCGTGATGCCAGCCCTCTGCGCCAAAGCCTCCAGCGCCTCCTGAAAGCTCATATTTTCATACTCCATCATAAAGGTGATCACATTTCCCCCGGCGCCACAGCCAAAGCAGTAGTACATCTGCTTCTGGGGGGATACAGAAAAGGATGGAGATTTCTCATTATGGAAGGGACACAGTCCAAAATAGGAGCTGCCTTTCTTTTTCAGCTGCACGTAGGAGCCCACAACATTTAAGATATCGCTCCTGGTGCGTACCTCCTCTATAATCTCATCTGAATAATACATATATGTCTTTCTCCGCTATTTCCAGCCGTTTGGAATAAACAGCTCCTCAAATCGCTTTGTGGCATAAAAATCCGTCATTCCGGCAATATAGTCGCCGACTATGATCTCATGCGCCTCGTTCTCCAGCATACAAAGCTCAATATACTCATTGGGAAGAGTTTCCCAGTTCTTCATGTAATAATCAAAAAGCATCCGGAGCATTTCCTGGGCCTTCTTCTCCTCCCCTTTGACCACATCGTTGGAGTAGACATTCTTAAACATAAAACCCCTCAGTCCGAACATGGCCTCCTTCATCTCCGGTGACTGGAGGATCTCCGGTTTTCCATAGCTGCTGGTAATAACATCATGTATGATGTTATTCAGCCTGTTATGCACGGAATCTCCCAGAACCTCCGTATATACCCGGGGCAAATCCGCCTCCTTTAAAACGCCCGCCCGGATAGCATCATCCACATCATGGTTTATGTAGGCTATCTTGTCACTGATGCGCACCACCTGTCCCTCAAGGGTAGACGGATGTGCCTCAGTCCCGTGATTTCTGATGCCGTCGATCACCTCCCAGGTCAGATTGAGCCCTGCACCGGCATTTTCCAGCTTCTCCACCACCCGTACACTCTGCTCACTGTGCTTAAAGCCTCTTCCGATCCGGTTCAATAGCTCATTTAAAAGGCGCTCCCCTGCATGTCCAAAGGGCGTATGGCCCAGGTCATGGCCCAGGGCAATGGCCTCAGTCAAATCTTCATTTAACTGCAGCGCCTTCGCGATGGTTCTGGCGATCTGTGTCACTTCCAAAGTATGGGTCATGCGCTCTCTGTAATGATCCCCCTCCGGGGCAAGAAACACCTGGGTCTTATGCTTCAAACGCCTGAACGACTTGCAATGAATGATTCGGTCCCGGTCCCGCTGGAACTCCGTACGAATATCGCAGGGCTGCTCCTTTTGCTTACGCCCCAGGGTTTTTGTACTTCTTGCGGCATATTCTGAAAGAACGGCATCCTCCCGCTCCTCAGTCATCTGACGGATGTTCACTGATTCCTCCTGTCTGACAGTCCCACATGCTATTTTATGCGGCTGCCCAAGCCAATATGCATTTTTTCAGGCCAACATTTATAGCTGTAAAGCTTTTCTGCAGCTCCATTGTCTATCGAACAGATTTTTCTTTTATAGTAGCATAAAAACAGGAAAGAATCCACCGGTTTTTCATAAGAATAACACTAGAGACCTGGGATTCAGGCAAAATAAAGGAGGGAATCCAAACCATGGATGAAGTGATCGTAAAATATCTGGGAGATCTGGAGACCGCATTAAAAAGCATTCCCGGAGCCCAGGCTGCACTGCTGTTTGGGGGATATGCTGTTATAAGCTATCCCCGGGGATACCTGGATGAAATCCGCGCTTTGCCAGAAATTCTCTATATCCAGCTGCCGGTACGTGTCTATTTTGAAATTACGGAGGCAAAAAGCGCCTCCTGCATACAAAGCTTTACTGAGGAGACAGGACTTAGCGGACAGGGTGTGCTTGTGGGTATTATAGACAGCGGCATAGACCTTTCTCACCGGGCCTTCAGAACCGAAGCAGGGGGCACGCGCTTTTGCTGCTTCTGGGATCAATCGGGCAATGGCATCCCTCCCAAAGGATACTATATGGGAACCTCCTATACCAAGGATGAGATGAATGAGCTTCTGGAAATCAGCAGCCAGAATCCCCTGCTTCCCACAGATCCTTCCGGACACGGGACAGCGGTAACAGGAATAGCAGCGGGAAATGATCCGTACGATGGATACAGGGGCGTTGCTCCCGATGCAGAGCTGATCGGGGTGAAGCTGGGCACATCTGCAAGCTATCCGCGCACTTCTGAGCTGATGCAGGGGGTCAATTACTGCATCCAGAAGGCTTTGGAGCTGGGAAAGCCTCTTGTAATCAACCTGAGCTTTGGCAACAGCTATGGAGATCACACAGGCCACAGTCTTCTGGAGGACTATTTAAACCTTGCCTCCACTATAGGAAGAACCTGTATCGTGGCAGGCACTGGCAATGAGGGAGCCTCCGGACATCATGCCGGAGGATATCTGACTGAAGCTGCTATACTGCCCCTTTCCATAGGAACCTTTCAGCCAAGCCTCTCCATACAGTTCTGGAAGGCATTCCCCGATGAGATGACTTTCTCACTGATCTCTCCTTCCGGTGAATCAACGGGAGTTCTCACAACCGCCGGGGGCATCAAGCGGTTTACTCTTTCCGACACAGATGTGCGGATCCTGATAGGAAGGCCCACTCCCATACAGCTTCGCCAGGGAATATACATCGAGCTCCTTCCGCTGTCCGGATACTATATCACTTCCGGCATATGGAGAATCCAGCTTAACCCTCTGCGGGTCAGCACCAACCGCTATGATCTTTGGCTGCCTGTCAGCGAAACGCTTTCTGCTGATACCCGCTTTCTTACACCCGATCCTGAGATTACTTTAACCATTCCATCTACAGCCGCCGATCTCATATCTGTAGGCTCCTATAACAGCGGCTCCGGTATTCTCAGCTCCTTTTCCGGAAGAGGATATACAATCCTTGGAGGGGTAAAGCCGGATCTGGTCGCTCCGGGCGAAGCCCTAAGAGCACCTCTGGCCTCCCCTGGCAGGAATCTTTACGGAGCCTTTACAGGCACCTCCTTCGCCGCGCCCGTGGTATCCGGAGCCGTAGCCCTGCTTATGGAATGGGGTATTGTCCTGTCCAATGATCCGGAGCTTTACGGACAAAAAATAAAAGCGTACCTCCAAAAGGGGGCACGCCCGTTAAACGGTGAAGCGCTGTATCCCAACCCGCAGGCAGGATATGGCAAGCTCTGTCTTTTTGACAGCTTTCATCTGCTAAATATTTGATTCTCTAAGGAGGCGCAGTATGGCATAGGAGCCATTTTCCTCGCCAACCCAGATAACCACATGCACATAACCGTTCTGGATATAAAAATCAAGCTTATGATCCATATCGTCTGCGAAAAAGGGCTCGTTGACGTACACATCCGCCAGCATCTCGTTGGTAAAGCGTTCAAACACAGAATCCGACGCCCGAACCACCTCGAAATTGCCATTACAGATTTCCTCGTACGCAGCCTCCACGCCAAAAGCCGTCTCCAGATTTATTTGCTGGCCAGTCATACGGTCAACGGTAAAATAGTAACGGTACTCCCGCTCATCCTCATAACGGACGTCGTCTCCAATATGTCTGACCAGTCCTTCAAGCTGATAGCTGACAAATCTGGTGGCGGACATAACAGAACAGGTCAGGGAAATGTCCAGATCCACCATCTGAAAACGGAGGGGGTAATCATTGATCACATATTGATTGATAATGGAATTGATTTCCACCTCCTTGTCAGAATCAGACACGTAAATTACAGGAAAATCATCCACATGAAATCTGCAGCCCTGCTCCCCAAAGGTTGGTGCCTCCCACTCCACATCCAAAACATCTGTGCCGAGGATAAAATCCGTCCATTCTCCGTTGGAATCTACCGGAAGCTCCGCAGGTTCTATGGGAACGGTTTCATAGACATATTGGGTTGGATCCTGACTTTCATCGGGAGAAGCGGTGGATGGTATGACTTCAATCACAGGACGCTCGCCCTCTATCGTCTGAGGCTGGGAAGGTGAATCTGTTCCATCGCTCGATGCACCTGTATCAGAGGTAATGAAATCATTGCCCGACGCTCCCTGGCTGGAACCAATACCTTCATTTATGCTGGGCCGAAGTGTACAGCCGGCTGCGAATACCAGCACGCAGGCAAGCATCCCCGTCATCATATACTTTTTCATCGTTTACACATCCTTTTCAGGCGGCCAAGGCTTATGCCTCTCACTGTCCTGTGTTTATACCATAAATACCACCGCAGATTGTGGATTCCCAAACCAACTATATCAGTTAAAGCGCTATTTGTCCAGTAATTTCTTTATTTCCTGAGTAAGGACACTGGCCGCCTGAAGATGATTTTTCGGGCCGGGATGGCATCTGGAACCCACGGTTTCATCCGTATTCTCCGGAAGTCTTACATAATAAACCTGATTGTCGCCCTGCTCCTCCTTAAATTCCTCTATGGCCTGCAAAATGGCTGGCTCCATGGGAATCCCAAGCATACCATAGGCCCAAAGGATTTTGGATTGCGGATTGTGGAAGCGCAAAACTCCTAAAAACTGCTTGCATTTCTCCCTGAAGCGGGCAAGATCCTCCTCCTTCATGCTTCCATCATCGTTCAGACGCTGCTTTGTACGTCTGCCTGTAAGGGGATCTATGTACTCCGGACTGTTAAAAGCCCCTCCATCATTCGTACCCAGATTCACCACGATCACGTCCGCGCTCCATTTTGAAAAATCATAGGGCATATCCGTTCCCTGGAGATGGTTTTTTTCTCCAAAAGCCAAACCGCAGAGCTTGTCATAATAATCAGGAAGCGCACAGCCCGGATTATTGTCCCAGCCAGTGAGCACGCCCCAGCCGCTCTGGGAAATAATATGGTAGTCCGCGTCAAGAGCCTGTGCTGTAAGAGTGGCGTAGTCATGTACGGAATCAAAAAACATGCTGATCCAGTCCTGTTCCTGTACGGCTCCTATCACGCCCTCGCCAGAGGTGATGCTGTCCCCGATAAATTCCAGCCTGCAGCTTTTTGGCGGAAGCGCCGCAAAAGCGCCGTCCAGCAAAATGCTGTATATTTTTAAGCCATGCTCGTCATCGGCGGACATAGCCTGAACATCCTTAAATATGCGGATGGTCTTTTCCTCCTCGCAATTCATATTCCTTATAAGGGGGATGTAATACCGACCTTTAGGCAGCATCTGGCGGCTGATAAATGCGTCATTTACCGTCACGCTGACCCAGGGCTCATAAATATTATAGGTGGATTCGATTTCCACCCATACCTCGCCGGCCTTTACACGCATTTCAATACCGCTGGCTGTCCAATAAAGAACCAGCGGATTCCTGTCGCCATTTGTACGGCCGTAAACCCGCACCTGGCCGCACTCAGAAAGGGGCACGCGCTTCAGCTTCTCATTTGCAATCTGCATTCTATTTTCCATCATGGCAGCTTCTCTCCATCCTTCATTTCTATTGCCAGTTCTGTCCTATGTTTCAATCCTCAAAAGCATTTAACATGAACCCCTAAAAGACTACCATATTTTTTCCATATTTTCAATGATCGGATAGGGGAAGATTCCTCCCCTCTACCCGCTCACCGCGATACCTCGCTCATCTCGCGGCATTGCCGCTCGATGACCGTTGCCCGTCGGATGTCCGCTCGTGCAAGCCGGGTGACGGCACGCCCGCTAAAGCGGACCTGCCAATACGCACCTGTCAATATAATGCTTCGCATGGGGCAGGTGCTGGAGGTCGCCCTCCGGGCGTATCGCGCAAAAATCCCTGCCAGAGCCGGCCCCGGACTGACAGGGGATTCAATTGGTATGATGCAAAAATCGGTTAGACGTCAGATAGCACAGCCAACACCTCATACCCAGCGTCTGTTACAGCCTCCATCAGCTGATCATTGCTGACCTCATCCGTAATAACTGTTGCTGTCTCATCCTCAGCGCTTACAAATACACGCTCCACACCGTCTACCGACAGCAGAGCCTTCTTTACTCTGCTTGAGCAATGTGTACACAGCATTCCTCCGATTTTAAAAACCTTTTTCATAACAAACTTTAATGATCCTCCCGGCTATCAGCCACAAAATGATATATGGAACTGCCCCAGGGCAGAACCTGTTTAGGATATCAGTGTATCATATGATATCACAATTTTGTGGAAATGCAACCATTTCAGGACAGGAAATGGCGCATGCTTTTCAGCGCGTTTTTTTCCAGACGGCTGACCTGCGCCTGGGAAATGGCAATCTCATCCGCCACCTCCATCTGGGTCTTTCCTTCAAAAAAACGCATATTGATGATTTTTCTCTCCCTTTCCGGAAGCCGCTTTAATGCCTGTTCCAGACAAATGCCATCCACCCAGGATTCCTCATTATTTCTTTTATCACTTACCTGATCCATTACATATAACGTATCCTTACCATCCGTGTAGACCGGGTCGTAAAGGCTCAGGGGACTGCGGATTGCCTCTAAGGATTCCGCAATTTCCTCCTCAGAAAAACCGATTTCCTTTGCGAGCTCAGAGAGTGTGGGTTCCGTGCCCGATGCAGACATCATGCGCTCTCTGGTATATATGGCCTTATAAGCGATATCACGCAGAGAACGGCTGACGCGGATACTGGAATTCGTATCTCTTAGATATCGTCTGCATTCTCCCAAAATCATGGGAACCGCATAAGTCGAAAACTTCACATCAAAGGCTTCGGGCTTAAAATTATCTATAGCCTTGATGAGACCCACGCATCCGATCTGAAAAAGGTCATCCACATTTTCGCTGGAACCAGCAAACCGCTGTATCACCGACAGCACAAGGCGCAGATTTCCCTTGATATACAGCTCTCTGGCATTCTCATCCCCTTCGCGCATACGCGCAAAAAGCTCTTCCTTTTCCTCTTCAGAAAGCAATGGAAGCTTGGCAGTATTTACTCCGCAAATCTCAACCTTAAACACCCTTCTTTCCTCCCGTTCATCATCTTTTCTTATGATTCACGGTTTTAAAAGGGTTTATACGAACCGGGAGCTGAATTTACTGGAAACTTATTCCGTGTTTTCCAGCTATTCTTTTCCTATATGCTTCATAACCAGATAGCTTAATATTCCCAGTACTCCTGCGATACCAGCAAAAATATAGGCTGCATATACCGACATACCGGGCTCTGTCTCTAAAGCAGCGCTGAGAGTCTCCTGTTTTTCCGTTGTATATGACTGCTCAGCATTTTCTGTTTCGCCGGAAGCTTCCAAACGCCCGGCATTTTCCTGAGCTTTGCCTTCATCTGCATGCCAGGTGGTTTCGGAATGATTATCGTTTTCAGACAAAAAGCTGTAAAACGAAGACATTCCCTTCATCTGACGGTACACCGCAGCCAGCGCGCAAAGACTTTGGGCGCTGGCAAGACCATTGCTCTTATTTTCAGCAGAATCTGAATTCAAAACATGGGCAAAACCCCCATCGTCCATTTGAAACCGCATTAGTCCGTCTAAAACTGTATTACCGTTTCTGATAAAGCGCTGATCCTGCTGGGGATCAATTCCAAGGCTTGTGAGGGCCATCAAAACCTGGGCTGTGCTTTCCGCATTTGCAATCCCATAGCTTGAAAAATCCCCGTTTTCCAGCTGAACCTGGGAAAGCCAGGACAGGGCTGAATTTATCGCCTCTGACGGTGTTCTGGTGAAGATTTCTCCGTTTTGTTCAAAGGAATATGACTTCTGAACACTGCGGTATGGCGCCAACGCTTGCACAGCCATGGCGGTGACATCCACATCGGGAATACTTCCCTTGGCCAATGGAAAGCTGCCGTTTTCCAGCTGGCTGGACAGAATCTGCAAAATCATATCCTCCCTGTCATATGCGGCGCTCTCAGGTACCACCGCCCCCGCTCCATCCAGGGCAATAAGCGCAAAGCACCATCCGTTCACCCCCTGCCTTCCAAGCGAAGAGTACTTTGCCCGATCATAGGTACCATCTGCAATCAGGTCTATGGCGCTCCCATTCTGCGCAGTTCCAAAGGCCGTGGGATTCCCTCCCGCAGCAAGCACCGCCAGACTGATCCTGTGCCACTCAGTAGCCTTTTGATTCTCCAGATTGCCTGCCATATACATCTCTTCCACATGACCCCTTAAGCTCTGGAGATAGTCTGACGCATCCTCCCCCGGCAGAAGGCGGCAATATCCAATGGCGAGCCAGTCATTTCCCGGATTCCCCGCTCCTTCGCAAAAGCTTTCGCAAAACAGCCCCTCCGTTGTCCCTGACGCTGCCCAATCTACAATGCCCATAGCCGCGTCATATAGTTCTTCTGCTTCATACCGGTGCTGCCCCCCATATATGATTTCAGCTTTCATCTGCAAAAATGCAGCCAAGAGGAGGCAAATGCATATCCTTAGGGCAGCTACTTTCCTATTGCTTTTCACAGCTGTTTTCCATTTCCTTTCATTATAGAATACATCAAAAGGTATCCAAACCTTCATGCGCCCGGTGACCTGACATACCGCCGTACAATGAAAGTCTGGCAGGCGCACCCGGCATACCTGAATTGATGCCGCCTATCCGGCAGCGGGACTTTCAAAGTAAAAAGCTGGATATCCCACTTCATTATAAAAACAGGGATGAAATCCTTCCTATAGGACTTCATCCCGTCATATTTTAATGGGTCTTTTACGCCCGCTGTCTCCTGGGGCTTGTAAGAGCTGCAGCTGCGCCTGCGGCTGCGGCTGTAAACAGAAGCACTGCGGAGGAAATATCTCCTGCCGTCACACTCTGATTCGGCTCCTGCTCCTCATCCGTATGAGCCGGATCATCTCCTGCCTCACTGTCATTCTTTATCTGAAACTCTGCGCTGACAGTAAAATATGACGTCAAACCGCTCTCTGTGGACACGGCAAAGCGCAATGGCTCAGAAAAATCGTGGGTATCTGCAATTCCATCCACCGCGAAATAGTGGGATGCGCTATAGGAAACGGCTGTCTCACTATTTTCCACCTCTCCCCAGTCAAAATGAAGCGCAAAAGGATTCTCCTGGCTTCCATCACCCTCCATAATCTCTCCATCCGCTGTAAAGGTGTAAATGGGGTTCCAGCTCTCGTCATAGCTGATCATCTTAGCCAGCTGCACCGTTTCTTCACCCACTGTCAGGCTGCTTAAAACGGGATTTCCGCTGTAAACAGATCCCAGGTCGGTACCGCCGTCCAGGGAATAATGAAACTCGATCAGATCTCCATCGGACAGCACACCGTCGCCATTTGTTCCCAAGGTACCTAAGCCATAATTGGTAAAATGATCATCATTATACTCAAGCATCCAGCCAGAGTAATCCGGCTCTGCCTCTGTATTGGAATATTCCCTCAAACCGTTAATCTCACTTATATAATAACCGCCGTAATAATTCTCTGACAAGGTCACGCTGATATCATTATCGGCAAAGGCTTTCTTTATGGCCTCCACATCCGTGGAGCCAACCGGCACCTTTACGCTGTACCGGTCAAGGATCACACCATCCGGGGATGCAGCGGCAATCCCACCGTCAGCTGCATTGTAATCATATGCGGAAATAGTAACTGTAATGGTATCCTCCTCCGCAAATCCGCACAGGGGAACCCACAGCATCCCCAGCGCCAGGCCTGCGCCCAGTGCCCCGCATCGTTTTTTCTTCATAGCTCTTTCTCCTTTTCTTTTTTGTGATTCATAGGACTGCCAATACCTAAAGAGCCATAAAGACTTATTCAATATCAGCCCACCCTCCATTTGCCCAAGGATGTTTGTCGCTTCAGGATATGGCAGGTCTCCTGGCTTATGACTCAAACGCACACGGCGCCTTCTCGGTTTTCCCAATGGCTTCTGCCGCCTGCTCGTCAAATACAGTAATGGCTGTTGTGCCGGATTCTCACCGGACTTCCCTTTTCACCTGATGCTCACGCTGTGCGGTTCTCGCATCAGACACCATATCTTGATTGAATCCAATTTACGCTGCTATTATATACTTCTTTTTTTATGACGTCAACATGTTCTTTGCCGCAAGAGCATCCAGCTCCTCCTTTAATATATCCAGGAGCTGATTTTCCGGCACCTTTCTGACAACCTCCCCACGGCGGAGCAAAAGTCCTTCGCCCTTTCCCCCGGCGATTCCAAGGTCTGCCTCCCTTGCCTCTCCCGGTCCGTTTACCACACAGCCCATCACGGCCAGCCTGATATCCAGATCATACCCGGAAGCCAATGTCTCCGCAGCGTTTGCCAGCCCGATCAGATCAATCTGGGTTCTGCCGCAGGTGGGACAGGACACGATCTCTACTCCGCCCTTTCTAAGCCCCAGGGTCCGAAGGATGATCTTTGCGCTTTTGATTTCCTCCACCGGGTCTCCTGTAAGGGAAACACGGATCGTATCCCCGATGCCCTGGTTTAAGATTAAACCCAGCCCCAGGGCGGACTTGATATTTCCGGAGGTGATGGTGCCGGCCTCGGTGATGCCCACATGAAGAGGATGGCTGGTCTTTGGCGCCAGCAGTTCATGGGCCCGGACACACATCATCACATCCGAGGATTTAATGCTGATTACCAGATTATCATATCCCATGTCCTGAATCTGGTTAACCTGATCCAGAGCACTTTCCACCAGGCCCTCCGCCGTAACACCGCCGTATTTTTTCACCAGGCTTTTTTCCAGGGAGCCACTGTTTACCCCGACACGGATGGGAATCCCTGCCTCCTTTGCAGCATCAACCACTGCCCGCAGCTTCTCCCTATTGCCGATATTTCCCGGATTGATCCGAATCTTATCCGCACCATTTTCAATGGCAGCGATGGCCATCTTATAGTCAAAATGAATATCCGCCACTATAGGGATATGAATCTGCCTTTTAATGGCAGAAAGTGCCCGTGCGGCCTCCAGAGTGGGCACGGTGCTTCTCACAATCTCACAGCCTGCCTGCTCCAACCTGAGAATCTGTGCAACGGTGGCATCCGCATCTTCAGTTCTGGTGTTGGTCATGGACTGAATGAGAATTGGATTCCCCCCGCCGATCACCCGGTTTCCTATGCGCACCGTTTTTGTATGATCTCTATACATCATTCATCTCCCTTCAAGCATATCTGCCCGTATTTCTCAAAGCATTCTCCTTACGTCATTAAACAATACAAAAATCATAAGCAGAAGCAGAAGCAGAAATCCTGCAACATGCACATACCCTTCCTTTGTCTTGTCAATGGGCTTTCCTCTAAAAACTTCTATAATAAGAAACAACAGTCTTCCTCCGTCCAGAGCAGGAATGGGAAGCAAATTCATAACCCCCACATTGGCGCTTAATAGGACGCACAGGTTTGCCAGGTTGAGAAAAATATAAAGAGGCCCATCCTGTTTGCTGGATTCAACAGTTTCGTCAACAAGATCCACAACCCCCACAGGGCCGGCCAGATCGTTTACACTGGCGTCTCCAGTAAAAAGCATTCCTATGCTCTTGAAAGTCAGCTTAATCCAGTACCAGACCTCATTCAGCCCGTAGCCCAGCGTTTCAAGAACGCCAATCCTGGTTCTGTCATAGGCATTCCAGCCGATACCCAGCATGTATTGTCCATCCTCATCGCTCCATTCAGGAGCCACCAGATAGGTCAGCCTTTGTCCGTCCCGCAAAACTGAGAATGACAGCTCCGTGCCTGGAGTATATTCGGACATAAACATGGTAATGTCCCTGGCTGTCCGGATGGTGGTATTATTCAGCTTTGTTATCTGATCTCCCACCATAAGTCCCGCACTCTCCGCGGCGGACCCCTCCTTAATATAAGCCAGCGTCGGCTTATCAATGCCGGCAATCCCCAGCAGGATCACCGACAGAATAAAAGCCAGAACAAAGTTAAAAAAGGGACCTGCAAATATTACGGCGATTCGTACCCAGACGGATTTTGCCTGAAATGATCCCTCTATATTCTTTGTGGCGGATATCTCAGGGTCTGGAATCCCATTGTCATCTCCCAGCATCATGCAGGCGCCTCCCATGGGAATGGCGCGAAGCGCATAACGGGTACCGTTTTTCACCTTGCTCCAGATGAGGGGGCCCATACCAACCGCAAACTCTACCACGGTCACGCCATTTTTCTTTGCCACAATAAAATGTCCAAATTCGTGGAACAGAATAATCAGCCCCAGCATGATCAGGCCAAAAATAATGCTATACCAATTACTCAAATTGCTTCCCTCCGGTCTTTAATAATTCATTCACACGCCTCTGCGTATCCAAAATCTGATTCACATCGGGATGGTCAACAAATGGTATTTTTTCACATGCGCGCTCTATCCACTCCGTGATTTCAAGAAATGAGATCTGGCCGGATAAAAATGCCGCCACGGCTTTTTCATTGGCTGCGTTAAAAGCTGTTGGAAGATTTCCGCCGGCTCTGCCTGCCGCATAAGCAAGCTTCAGGCCCGTAAAGGTATCCATATCCGGCGTCTCAAAGGTAATCTTGGTAAGACTGCCAAAATCCAGCCGTCTGCTGCCGTCCACAGGGCGCCTGTGAGGGTAAAGCAGCGCGTATTGGATGGGCAGCTTCATATCGGGAGTTCCAAGCTGGGCCAGTACAGCGCCGTCCCTGAACTCCACCATGGAATGGATGATGGACTGGGGCTGTATGACAACCTGAATATCATCATAATCCACACCAAAAAGCCACTTTGCCTCCATCACCTCCAGCCCCTTGTTCACCATAGTGGAAGAGTCAATGGTAATCTTTGCCCCCATAGCCCAATTGGGATGCTTTAAAGCATCCTTTGCTTGAATATTTTTAAGCTCCTCCTTCTTCCGTCCCCGAAAAGGCCCTCCGGAGGCTGTCAAAAGGAGCTTATGGACTTCTTTCCTGTTCTGCCCCTGAAGGCACTGGAAAATAGCGGAATGCTCACTGTCCACCGGGAGGATGCGTACCCCCATTTCCTCAGCAAGGGGCATGATGATATGTCCTGCACAGACGAGGGTTTCCTTATTTGCCAGGGCAATATCCTTATGAGCCCTGATGGCGGCCAATGTGGGTCTGATTCCAATCATTCCCACAATGGCTGTCACCACCGTATGGATCTCGTTCAGTGTTGAAACCGCAATCAACCCTTCCATTCCGGCAAGAATCTCTACTTTTAGATCTCCTGTTCTCTCACGCAGCGCTGCAGCGTCAGCCTCATCCCACACCACAGCGTATGCAGGATGAAATTCTCTGATTTGCCGCTCCAAAAGAGTGATATTCCTCCCTGCCGCCAGGGCTGTGATTTTTATTTCCTCCGGATAGGCCCTTGCAACCTGAAGGGTCTGTGTCCCGATGGAGCCTGTGGAACCTAAAACTGTTATGTTCTTCATCGCTATTATACGCAGGAACATTCCAAAACAGGTATTGCGTCCTGCGTTCCTTTCTTATTTCAAAATACGGACATATATTTTGCTCGGCTTGACTGATTCATAAGCTCTGCAGCAAGCAGGTCACAAAATACAGCACCGGCGCGGAAAAAACGATGCTGTCAAACCGATCCATAATACCGCCGTGACCAGGAATCAAATGTCCGTAATCCTTTATACTGTGATTACGCTTGATGGCGCTGGCAGCCAGATCTCCAATCATGGAGATCATACCGCCGCAAAGGCAGAGTACGCAGCAGGCAATGGGTACGGGAATGGAAAATGCATGAATATGCTCCCCAAAAACTGCTCCGAACACAGCTCCCAGAAGAGCCGCCCCCGCTATGCCGCCGACGCCGCCCTCCACGGATTTTTTAGGGCTCAGCACAGGCGTCATCTGATGGGTTTTAAAGAATTTCTTGCAGAGCATCCCCACGCAGTAGGCGCAGGTATCGCTGCCCCAGGAGGAGAGGAAAATCAGCCATACCAGGTAATTTCCTTCCGGCAGGCACCGCATAAGATACAAAAAAGAAAGCAACACACCCGGATATACGCATCCGAAGCAGACTGCCATGATATCCTCCGTCTTCAGCCTGGGAAATGTGACGACGTAAACAGTCATCAGCAGCAGAAACGCAAGAACTCCAACCCCCAGCATGACCCGAAGGTCCATATCC
The DNA here is from genome assembly GCA_944381475.1 of uncultured Lachnospiraceae bacterium. Taxonomy (GTDB): domain Bacteria; phylum Bacillota; class Clostridia; order Lachnospirales; family Lachnospiraceae; genus UBA4292. The sequence continues at coordinate 15,869 of CALWLH010000103.1, forward strand.
GTCAGCAAAAAACAGTAATAAAAAAATGTAAGTCCGTAGCCCATGGCACATACAGATTTTTTGTGAACCTGAAAAACTCTGTACATCTCCATCATCCCGACAATAGAAATAAAAAAATTTACTGCCCACAGTACCCAGCCGCCAATATTGACTGTAACCAGGGCAATGATTATCAGCACAATTCCGCTGATCAAACGTGGAATAAACATCTTCGCACCTCCAGTGCTCTCCAGCGCCGTATATTACAACCCATCCTGTGTATCACTGCTTTACGCCGCCGAATCTTCTGTCCCTGCTGCAGTAACAGTCGATGGCTTTCTCCAGCTCCTTTTTATCAAAATCCGGCCAAAGCACATCCGTAAAATAAAACTCCGTATATGCGCACTGCCAGACCAGATAGTTGCTCAGACGCTGTTCCCCGCTGGTTCGGATCATCAGATCTGGGTCGGGAATACCTGCGGTATCCAGATGATCAGCAATCATCTGCTCCGTGATCTCCTCCGGCTTCACCTCTCCGGAACGGATTTCTTCAGCCAGACGGCGGACGCCCCTGGTAATTTCATCACGCCCTCCGTAGTTGATAGCCAAAATAAATGTCATGGCCGTATTATCCCTCGTCTTTCCCTCCAGCTCTGCGAGGCCGTCGATAATATCCTGGGAAAAACGGCTTCTCTCACCGATCATCCGCACCCGCACATTCTTTTTCTGCGCGACATCCAACAGCCTTTTGATATAGTAGCGCAGAATCTTCATCAGCGCCCCCACTTCCTCATCCGGCCGTTTCCAGTTCTCGGTGGAAAAACCATATACTGTTAAATATTCTATGCCAAGGTCCGCAGCATCATACACAATTCGTTCCACAGCCTTGGCGCCTTCTGCATGTCCCATATTTCTGGGAAGTCCCCGCTTTTTTGCCCAGCGGCCGTTTCCGTCCAGAATAATGGCCACATGCCTCGGAATCCCCTTTTTTTCTTCTCCCATACTCAAAATCTCCTAAAAGCAAAGGCAGGAACCATTCCGGCTCCTGCCTGATTTTACAACCTAAACCGTCATGATTTCCTTGGTCTTATTTTCCGCCAGCTTGTCAATCTCAGCCACATACTTGTCCGTCATCTTCTGAATCTTATCATTGGCTGTCTTTAATTCGTCCTCTGTAATTTCACTGTTTTTCTCCAGCTTTTTAAAAGCGTCATTGGCATCACGGCGAATATTTCTCACCGCAACCTTTGCATTCTCAGCCTTCTTCTTCACATCCTTTGACAAGTCCTTACGGCGTTCCTCAGTGAGCTCCGGGAATACCAGGCGGATGACCTTTCCGTCATTGCTGGGGGTAATACCGATATCGGATATCTGGATGGCCTTTTCAATGGCTTTAATCAGACTCTTTTCCCAGGGAGCGATCTGAATGATACGAGGCTCCGGAACAGAGACATTGGCCACCTGCTGGATGGTGCTGGGTACACCGTAGTAGTCCACGGTCAGCTTGTTTAAAATATTTGGGTTCGCACGGCCTGCCCGGATGGCGGCATACTCCTCCTCCAGGGCCACGCAGCTCTTTTTCATCTTGTTTTCAAATTCCAACAACTTCTCATCCATAACATCACCTTGCCAATATTGATCTGTATTTCTACTGGCTGTCCTTTCTTTATATTTGTTTCTATTCCTGTGAGCACCCTGTGTTTTGCTAAAATTATCAGCGGCGCTTCATCCTGCGCATAGTTACTGGGCTGTAACAACGGTCCCGCTGATCTGCTCTCCCTTGATAGCCTTTGCAATGGCTCCTGCATCATTCAGATTAAATACCAAAAGCTCCTTATTATTTTCCCTGCACATCTGGGATGCTGTCAGATCGATAACCTGAAGCTGTTTTTCCACAACCTCCTTTAAGGAAATCCTGTCATATTTCTTTGCATCCGGATTTTTCTTGGGGTCGCTGTCATAAACCCCGTCAACGGCCTTTGCAAGCAGAATAACGTCCGCCTCCATCTCAATGGCACGAAGGGCAATACCTGTGTCGGTGGAGAAATATGGATGTCCTGTCCCTCCGGCAAAAAATACCACCTTTCCCTGCTCAAAAGCCTCATTTGCCCCATCCTTTGAAAAGAGCTTTGTCATGGTTCCGCACATAAAAGGTGTAAAAATCTCCGTCCTCATACCTGTGCTTCTGAATATTTCAGAGACATAAATACAGTTCATAATAGTGGCCAGCATACCAATCTGATCCGCCTTGGTACGTTCAATAGCGTCACTGGAACGTCCTCTCCAGAAATTTCCACCCCCAATCACAATTCCTATCTCCACACCGGCATCCGCGGCTTCCTTTACCTGCAGGGCAACCCCCTTCACTGTCGCCTCGTCAAATCCGGTTTTCTTATCGCCTGCCAGCGCTTCCCCTGACAGCTTTAAAAAGACACGTCTGTTCCCCATCTGCTCCTCTTTTCTCTCATCCGGGCGTTCCGGACAATCATAGTTTTCGCATTATTCTGGATTATTTTTATTATTATGCCAATATCTTACCACAACCCTGAATTTTTGTCTATCAAAATGCGCAGAGTTATATTTTATTTATCTTTCTTATTATAAAGATAGGAATACCAGTATGCAAGGCCCACGCCCATGCCTCCGACCATATTTCCAAGAGTCACGGGCAGCAGGTTATGTATAAAGAAGCTGTACCACGTAACCTCTGGGGCTTCGATTCCATAGTGAAGCATCGCAAACAGACCATTCGCAATATATCCCATATTTGCCACACAGTGCTCATAGCCGCAGAGTACAAAAAGCATAATAGGAAAATAGAGACCGACAATCTTTCCTGTTACACTTGTGGCAGCCATACTCATCCACACAGCGATGCAGACGAATATATTACAGAGAATGCCGCGAATAAATGCCTCGCTAAATGACATTGTACATTTCAAGACAGCTGTGTTCACACAGGTCTGAGCTAATTCCGCATCAAAGAGGGAGAACACATTGCCGTAAGCTGACATCTGGGTAAAGAGAATGCTTCCCAGGAAATTTCCCAGATATACGACTATCAGACTTTTTATCGCAGTGCTGATACGCAGCTTCTTTTCCATTATAGGAATAATCATAAGGCAGTTTCCCGTAAACAATTCGCTTCCCGCAATCAACACCATACTCATCCCCGCAGGGAAGATGAGCGCGCTGACCAATCTGTTCATGGAGGGGATGTGAATGGAAACTGCCGCCACAGTGGATGCGGTTCCCGCCGCAGCGATAAACAGACCTGCCATAAGCGCCAGGACAAATGCCTTTGTAACCTTTAACTGTGCCTTGGCAGCGCCGATTTCAACATAATTCTTAGCAATTTGGGCTGGTGAATTCATATATAAATGTCTTTCTCCTAAATGTGATTCCTGCCAAAGGCCTGGGCAAAAGGCCCAGGCCAAAAAGTACGTGCTTTCCCTGAAAGTCCCGCCGCCGGATAGGCGGCATCAATTCAGGTATGTCAAGCGCGCCCGCCAGACTTTCATGGTACGGTGGTATGTCCGGCCGCCGGGCGCATGAAGGTTTACTTTACAACGAAGTTGACCAGCTTGCCTGGCACATAGATCTCCTTGATCACATCGCCCTTGATCTTAGCGGCAGCCGCCTCCCGCCCCATAGCAATGGCCATATCCTTGTCCACATCCGCCGGAGCATCGATAACCGCACGGGTTTTTCCGTTAACCTGAACAACCAGCTTGATGGTGGAATCCACCGTCTTTGCCTCATCAAACGCCGGCCACTGGGTATTATATATCCGTCCCTCAAAGCCTGCAATCTGCCACAGCTCCTCTGTGATATGGGGAGCCACAGGATTTAAGAGTGACAAAAAGGTCTTCATCTCACCCTTCGTAACTTTTCCAGCCTTGTAAAAGTCATTAATGAGACTCATCATGGCTGCAATGGCGGTATTGTACTTCAGGGTCTCGAAATCCCCTGTAACCTTCTTAATGGTCTGGTGCATCCGGACCTCCAGGTTCTTTGAATAGCCCTCTTCCTCAGTCAGCATATCCTGCAGCTTCCATACGCGCTCCAGAAATCTGCGGCAGCCCTTCACGCCGTCCTCGCTCCAGGAGGCAGCCAGCTCAAAGGCACCAATGAACATCTCATAGGTCCTTAAGGTATCCGCGCCAAATTCATTGACCACATCGTCCGGATTTACCACATTTCCCCGGGATTTGCTCATCTTCTCCCCGTTGCTTCCCAGGATCATGCCGTGGGAAGTACGCTTCTGATAGGGCTCCGGCGTGGGAACAATTCCCTGGTCATAGAGAAACTTGTGCCAGAAACGAGAATACAGCAGGTGCAGCGTGGTATGCTCCATACCGCCGTTATACCAGTCAACCGGCAGCCAATATTTTAATGCTTCCTTGCTGGCAAGCGCCTCCTTATTGTGGGGATCCGTATATCGGAGGAAATACCAGGAGGAACCTGCCCACTGGGGCATGGTATCAGTCTCCCGCTTTGCAGGACCTCCACAGCAGGGACAGGTGGTATTTACCCAGTCCGTCATGGCCGCCAGAGGGGATTCCCCTGTGTCTGTGGGCATATAGCTCTCCACTTCTGGAAGCTCCAGGGGCAGATCCTTTTCAGAAAGGGGAACAAAGCCGCACTTTTCGCACTCGACAATGGGAATGGGCTCACCCCAGTAGCGCTGTCTGGAAAATACCCAGTCTCGAAGCTTGAAATTCTTCTTCGCATGACCGATGCCCTTTTCCTCCAGCCATTTGATCATGGTCTTCTTTGCTGTATCAAAGTCCATACCGTTCAGGAAGTCAGAGTTGACCATGGTCCCGGTCTTCGCCTCAAATACCTCCTTCTGCACATCCTCGCCGCCGGCAACAACCTCAACGATGGGGAGACCAAACTTCTTCGCAAACTCCCAGTCTCTTCCGTCATGGGCAGGCACCGCCATGATGGCGCCCGTACCGTAGCTCATCAAAACATAGTCAGAGATCCAGATGGGAATCTCCTGTCCGTTTACCGGGTTGACGGCAGACAGCCCCTTAATCTCCACGCCGGTTTTTTCCTTTGCCAGCTCCGACCGCTCAAAGTCAGACTTTTTAGCCGCCTCTTCCCTGTAAGCCAGCACCTCATCCATATTTGTTATCTCATCCTTAAACTGGTCAAGATAAGGATGCTCCGGGGATAATACCATATATGTGACGCCGAACAGAGTATCCGGTCTGGTGGTGTAGATTCTAAGCGTTTCCTTTTTCCCCTTGATCTGAAAATCCACCTCGGCGCCCTCGGAACGCCCGATCCAGTTCTTCTGGGACACCTTTACCCGCTCAATGTAATCCACCGTATCCAGATCGTCAATCAGCTTGTCCGCATATTCGGTAATCTTCAGCATCCACTGGCTCTTCACTCTGCGGACAACGGGGCTGCCGCAGCGTTCACAGACGCCGTTCACAACCTCCTCGTTTGCAAGCCCCACCTTGCAGGAAGTACACCAGTTAATGGGCATCTCCGTTTTGTAGGCAAGCCCTGCGTTAAACAGCTTCAGGAAGATCCACTGGGTCCAGTGATAATATTCCGGATCAGTGGTGTTGATTTCTCTATCCCAATCAAAGGAATAGCCCAAAGACTGGAGCTGCTGCTTAAACCTTGCCACATTGTTTTTGGTGACGACCCGGGGGTGAATTTTATTCTTGATGGCATAGTTCTCCGTAGGAAGGCCGAATGCGTCCCATCCCATGGGATAAAGCACATTATACCCCTGCATTCTTCTCTTCCGGGCAACAATATCCAGGGCAGTATAGGGTCTGGGATGTCCCACATGCAGGCCCTGTCCGCTGGGGTAAGGGAACTCAACCAGTGCATAATATTTCGGTTTTGTGTAATCTGTTGTGGCTGCAAATGCCTTTTCATCCATCCAGATCTTCTGCCACTTGGGTTCAATGACCTTTGGATTGTATGTCGTGCTCATAGGCGTCCTCCTGAATATATGATGCAGGGTTCCATCTATTGTCCCTGATATCAGTTTTCCATAAAAATACAGTCTATATGATAACATAACCTTTAAAAATGTCAAGTATCCTTTGCCCAAATTCCTGCCCACAAAAACCCATTCCAAGACAGTGTTCTATTTTTCAGGCTTATCATAAAGAATTCCCATACTCAAGCGGAGCATTCCAGTCCCTCACAGGCTTCAAACACATGATAGACCCACACGCATCAAGAAAGCCGCATATTGATGCGGCCTTCTTCATACGCTTATATTTTCAGATATATTTTATACATCCACACTGTAGTTAGGCGCTTCCTTTGTAATATGGATATCATGGGGATGACTCTCCTTTAAGGATGCGGCGGAAATTTTTACAAACTCCCCCTTCTCCTGCAGATCCTGGATGGTGGGCGCACCGCAATAACCCATACCGGCTCTTAATCCGCCGATAAGCTGGAATACTGTATCCTCCACGGTGCCCTTATATGCCACACGTCCCTCAACGCCTTCGGGAACAAGCTTCTTCGCATCAGACTGGAAGTAACGGTCCTTGGAACCGTTCTCCATGGCAGCAATGGATCCCATACCGCGGTAAACCTTGTACTTACGTCCCTGATACAGTTCAAATGCACCGGGAGCCTCATCGCAGCCTGCAAACATGCTTCCCATCATCACCACGTTGGCGCCGGCTGCAATGGCCTTTGTGATGTCGCCGGAGAACTTGATACCGCCGTCTGCGATGATTGGCACGCCATAGGGCTTCGCTGCAGCTGCGCAATCCATAACAGCGGTGATCTGGGGAACGCCGATACCCGCTACCACACGGGTGGTACAGATGGAACCAGGTCCGATACCCACCTTTACAGCATCCGCCCCAGCCTCAATCAGTGCCCTGGTGGCTGCGCCTGTGGCAACATTTCCGGCGATTACCGGCAAATCCGGGTACTTTTCCTTTACTGTGCGCAATGTGGTGAAAATATTTTTGGAATGACCATGAGCAGAGTCAATGACGATACAATCCACATGGGCCTCCACCAATGCATCAACCCGAAGCATGATGTTGTTTGTAATACCCACCGCAGCGCCGCAGAGCAATCTGCCCTGTGCATCCTTTGCGGCGTTAGGATACTTGATGGCCTTTTCGATATCCTTGATGGTGATCAGACCCTTTAAGTTGAAATCATCATCTACAATGGGAAGCTTTTCCACCCTGGCCTTTGCCAGAATCGCCTTTGCCTCCTCCAGAGTGATTCCCTCCTTTGCGGTAACCAGCCCCTCAGTGGTCATGCACTCCTTGATTTTCTTTGAATAGTCCTCCTCAAACTTTAAGTCTCTGTTTGTCAGAATACCAACAAGCCTTCTGCCCTCAGTGATGGGTACGCCGGAGATACGGAATTTTGCCATCAGCTCATCTGCATCCTTCAGCGTATGCTCCGGAGACAGATAAAAAGGGTCTGTGATGACGCCGTTCTCTGAACGCTTTACCTTGTCTACCTCCTCTGCCTGGGCTTCAATGGACATATTCTTGTGTATGATACCGATACCGCCCTGACGAGCCATGGCGATGGCCATGCGATGCTCCGTAACCGTATCCATACCTGCACTCATCATGGGAATATTAAGCTTAATATCCTTCGTCAAATATGTCTGCAGCTGAACTTGATTTGGAATCACCTCGGAATATGCCGGAACAAGCAGCACATCGTCAAATGTAATTCCTTCTCCGATAATCTTACCCATGGTTACTTTTCCTCTCTTTCTTCTTTTTTATGTATTTGCTCTGATGAATCAACAGCATCTATACAGATAAGAACTGCCAAATAGCACAAATGCAGGACATGTCCCGCAAATGTATGTGGTCAATAGTGTAACAAACTCCACAGCCAATGTCAAATCCTTTTTATTTTTTTTCAGATTTTTCTGTATTTTCCTTTATATATTTTTTCAGAGCGATCTGATACTTATTTTTTTCAGGACTGCATTACCCGCGTCTTCACACGGGCTTGCCTATCAGCAGCCGATGATTACCTTTCTGGGTGAATTATACCTCATGGCATTTAAAAGCCTCTCGCTGGGCTCAAACAGGATAATCTGCTTTCCCTTTTCGTCGGAATACACCATGGCGTATACCCCTGCGTCTCCGTTCTTTGTAGTGTAATCCACCACCTGATGAGAGGATCTGGGATTTTCCATCAGGGGACGGATCTCGGAGCTGTTCTTCATAGCCACGATCTCCACCCGGGACATGAGATATTTTCCCTTGCTCTTTCTCTTGGATTTGTTCATGATCATATCCACATCCAGCTCATCCCCCAGGAACACGTACTCATACTCTACGGAAAAGGTGGGAAACAAAAATGCGGCCGCCACTGCCAGCAGTATGGTTACAATAATGATAATAAAGTAACCGCTCAGAGCTATGAAGAGAGAAACCACAATCAGAGCTGTCATCAGCGCCTTTACAAGCACGGCGTAGGCCGGCGCCTTTCGCTGTACCAGACATTCCACAAATGTATCTGCCATAATAACCTCCATTAGTAAAATCTTTTAGATCAATCGGCAATAGCAATCGCTCCATATATCAGAAAAGGGAGTACATTTGTACTCCCTATTTATTATAACTATTTTTATGCTTTTTTCAAGGGTTTTCTTTCCATCACCTGCTTTGGCGAACCCTTGCAGCGCGCCTGGAATGATTACATCATGCCCATTCCGCCGCCCATGCCAGCGCCAGCTGCCGCAGGTTCATCCTTCTTTACCTCGGCTACTACGGACTCAGTAGTCAGGAATGTGGATGCAACGCTTGTAGCATTCTGCAGAGCGCTTCTGGTAACCTTGGCGGGATCCAGAATGCCAGCCTCAACCATGTTCACATACTCTTCCTTGTATGCATCATAGCCCATACCAACTGCGCTTTCCCGAACCTTATTGATGATGACAGAACCCTCCTGGCCTGCATTGTATGCAATGTGATACAGGGGCGCCTCCAAAGCCTTTAATACAACCTTTGCACCGGTCTTCTCATCCCCCTCAAGAGTATCCACAAGCTTTGCAACCTCCTTGGCTGCGTGAATGTATGCCGAACCGCCGCCGGAGATGACGCCCTCCTCAACAGCAGCCTTGGTAGCGTTCAGGGCATCCTCCAGACGAAGCTTTGCCTCCTTCATCTCTGTCTCGGTAGCCGCGCCTACACGGATCACAGCAACGCCGCCTGCCAGCTTTGCAAGACGCTCCTGGAGCTTCTCCTTGTCAAACTCGGACGTGGTCTCTGCAAGCTGAGCCTTGATCTGAGCCACTCTGGCGTCGATCTCCGCCTTCTCGCCGTAGCCGTCAACAATGACGGTATTCTCCTTCTGGATCTTTACGCTCTTGGCACGGCCAAGCTGGTCAATGGTAGCCTCCTTTAACTCCAGGCCAACCTCCTCGGAAATCACTGTACCGCCGGTCAAAATGGCGATATCCTTTAACATTTCCTTTCTTCTGTCGCCAAAGCCAGGCGCCTTCACACCTACAACGGTAAATGTTCCCCGCAGCTTGTTGACAATCAGTGTGGACAGTGCATCGCCCTCGATATCCTCTGCAATGATCAGAAGCTTTGCGCCTGTCTGTACAATCTGCTCCAGAAGGGGCAGGATCTCCTGGATGGAACTGATCTTCTTATCTGTAATCAGGATGTAAGGATCCTCCAGGTTTGCCTCCATCTTCTCCATATCCGTACACATATAAGCGCTGATGTAGCCCCGGTCAAACTGAAGACCTTCAACTAGATCCAGCTCTGTCTTCATGCTCTTGGACTCCTCGATGGTAATGACGCCATTCTGGGATACGCGCTCCATCGCATCCGCTAACAGCTCGCCCACCTCGTCATCCCCTGCGGAGATAGCTGCAACTCTTGCAATCTGTTCCTTACCTGCTACAGGCTTGCTCATGGCTGCAATAGCCTCTACAGCCTTATCGGTTGCCTTCTTCATACCCTTTCTTAAAATAATGGGATTTGCGCCCGCCGCCAGGTTCTTCATACCCTCGTTGATCATGGCCTGTGCCAGAACCGTTGCTGTGGTGGTGCCATCACCGGCCACATCGTTGGTCTTTGTCGCAACCTCCTTAACCAGAGAAGCACCCATGTTCTCAAAGGGATCCTCCAGCTCAATCTCCTTTGCGATGGTCACGCCATCGTTGGTGATCAGGGGGGTGCCGTAGGACTTATCCAGCACCACATTTCTACCCTTAGGTCCAAGGGTTACACGAACGGTATCCGCCAGCTGATTAACGCCGGACTCCAATGCTGCTCTGGCTTCTGCGCCATATTTAATCTGCTTTGCCATAATTTTTCTACCTCTTTTCTCAATTATTCAACAATCGCCAAAATGTCACTCTGCTTTACAATGATGTACTCTGTTCCATCCAGCTTTACTTCTGTTCCCGCATACTTGGAATAAAATACCTGATCACCAGGTTTAACCTGCATCGTCACTTCTTTTCCATCTACCATGCCGCCGGGGCCAACAGCCACAACCTCTGCCTGCTGGGGCTTTTCCTTAGCCGTACCAGTCAGAACAATACCTGATTTTGTTGTCTCTTCTGCTTCTAACTGCTTTAATACTACTCTGTCACCTAAAGGTACTAACTTCATGTTTCTGCCTCCTGTTAATTTTGTTAGCACTCATTTTGATTGAGTGCTAGTTTGAATGGTTATATAATACTGATTTTTGTTTAAGAATGCAACTTGTCAGTGCAGGAAAAATCTCCATGTTTTAAGTTTTTTTCTCTTATTTTCTTCATATTTCTTTACTTTTCTTGATTTTTCTTTTTTTGCATTGACAGCCCGCTTCTGCATATACTATCTGAAAGTACGATTGCCATCATGAATTTGGCCTGACCTTTTGCGCAGATGCGGGGGATTATTCCGGTTTCAGCCTCAAAAGAGTCCTGAATACCCGGATTTTTTAAGAAAAAATTGCGAAATATTGATAAACCTCTTTTCTTTTTTGAAAAAAAGTATTACAATCATCCTATCTTTTGAATCGCAGGATATGAAAGGAGACAGCGCACATGTCTGATAATAAACTTTTAAAGCTGATACTGGCAGGCGCCGCAGTAGGCGCCGCTGCCGCAGTATACGTCGCATACAAGCGTCAGTGTGAGGAGTTCGAGGCAGAGCTTTCTGACGACTTTGACGAGATCGAATTTGAAAGCGATGAGCCGGCGGAGCGTTCCTACAGCAGCATTTCCCTGGACGAAACAGAGACGGATTAATTTGTCCATAAAAAGGCTCTGGAATTTCCGGAAGTTATTACGGAAGTCCCAGAGCCTTTTGCGTATCTGAAGATATTTTTATTTCTTTTTAAGCTGAATACTCCCCTGTTTGCAAAATGCCGCTAAGGCTCTCTCCAGCTTAGTCATAAACCTTATTTTTCGTTTTTTCCTCCGGGGGCAGAATCCCATTCAGCTTCGTCATGCCCCGGATCACCGCATCCCTTGCGTTCTTCCAGGGCTCATCCTTATAATTATAGTCAAACTTGTTGATGAACCATTCCACATCATCATGCACCCGCTTCATATTGTCCAGATACAGCCGGGTAGTGACAGCGCTAAATTCATCAAGCTGCTTTCCGCTAAGTTCTCCCGGCGCATCCTGCAGGAGCCTCCCGAAATGCTCCGTACAAAACCCCTTGCACTTTTTATATTTTTCCCGAAATTTACCATCCGTCCGATACAGATACAAAATGGTCACAATATAGCGGTCGTAAAGCTGCTTCACCCTATCGCAGACAAAGCAGGTGGACTGGAGCTTTCTTACATAGTCCGCAATTGCTGTGCTTCCCTTTTTAAAGAGCCCAGACTTTAATGGATTTTTGGAGAGAGCTTCTATATCCCTGCTGGTCTTTTCCATATGGGTTTTCATCATCAGCGCCAGCCCCAGGCGGTTCTCCCGGTCATAAAGCATCTGCATATGGGGACGGCAGAAGCCCAGCTCATCCGTCTGGAGACGAAACCGGTCATCCATGTAGCTGGGTCCCAGAGTAAAGGAAATCGCATCCTCCTGCAGATCCCGGTACATCAGACATACGGGACACTCACAGTCCTTGTCAAAGGCATCATTCACCGGTATTGCGTATATTTTTTCGGCCATATTTCCTCCTATATCTCATTATTTAATAAAGGCCGGGCGGTTATAAACAGCTCAGCCTTTCATTTTCTGTATTTATTGTTATCGTCAGCTATGTCCTGCCCAATCCTGCAGGGGATTGACGCGGCACAATCCTAAGCCCTTAACTATAACCTGCATATGATCTTTTTTGGCAGCTGTCTCTAAAATCACAGCTTAAAGCTGCTCTTTAAAGAGACGATCCTGTTAAACACCGGTTTTCCAGGCTCGGAATCCTTACAGTCCACGCAGAAATACCCGTTTCTCACAAACTGGAAGCTGTCGTAGGGTTTGGCATCCTTTGCGCTGGGCTCAATCCTGCAGCCCTTTAAGACAGTCAGGGAATTGGGGTTCAGATTCAGAGAACCATCCTCGTTCAGCTTTCCCTTCTCCTCGTCAACGATGTTTTCATACAGACGAACCTCCGCCTGAAAGGCTGTGGGGGCAGCCACCCACTGCAGGGTGCCCTTCACCTTCCTGGTAGAGCAGTTTCCGCCCCTGGTCTCCGGGTCGTAAGCAGCGTGAACTACCGTCACGTTACCATCAGCGTCCTTCTCACAGCCGGTACAGGTCACAAAATACGCATTCATAAGGCGTACCTCATTTCCCGGGAAGAGCCTGAAATACTTCTTCACAGGCACCTCCATGAAGTCCTCCGCCTCAATATAAAGCTCCTTTGCAAAGGGCACCATGCGGCTGCCAAGCTCCGGGTTCTCATTGTTATTCGGAACCTCCAGATACTCTATCTTCCCTTCCGGGTAGTTGTCGATCACCAGCTTGATGGGGTGAAGGATGGCGCTGATCCGGGGTTGCTTCAGCTTTAAATCCTCCCGGATACAATACTCCAGCATCGCATAATCCACAGAGCTGCTGCTCTTTGACACGCCGCAGAGCTCCACAAATCTCCTGATGGATTCCGGAGTAAAGCCCCGGCGGCGCAGGGCGCTGATGGTCACCAGCCTGGGATCATCCCAGCCGTCCACAATGCCATCCTCCACCAGCTTTTTGATATACCTCTTTCCCGTCACCACATTGGTAAGATACAGCTTGGCAAACTCAATCTGACGAGGAGGCTCCTCAAACTCACACTCTCTCACCACCCAGTCATAAAGAGGCCGGTGATCCTCAAACTCCAGCGTGCAGATAGAATGGGTAATGTGCTCCACCGCATCCTCAATAGGATGAGCGAAATCATACATGGGGTAGATGCACCACTTGTCCCCGGTATTGTGATGGGTCATATGGGCTACACGGTAAATAACCGGATCCCTCATGTTGATGTTGGGGGACGCCATATCAATCTTTGCCCGAAGCACCTTTTCTCCATCCTTGTACATGCCGTTTTTCATATTTTCAAACAGCTGCAGATTTTCCTCGATGCTCCTGTCACGATAGGGACTGTTCTTTCCAGGCTCTGTGAGGGTTCCCCGGTATTCCCGGATCTCCTCCGCAGAAAGGTCGCACACATAGGCCTTGCCCTTTTTGATAAGAAACACAGCGCACTCATACATTTTGTCAAAATAGTCAGAGGCAAAGAACAGCCTGTCCTCATAATCCGCACCCAGCCAACGCACATCCTCGGTGATGGACTCCACATACTCCGTCTTTTCCTTCGTGGGATTCGTATCGTCAAAGCGGAAATTAAACTTTCCGCCGTATTCCTTAGCCAGCCCGTAATTTAACAGTATAGATTTCGCATGTCCGATATGCAGATAGCCGTTAGGCTCCGGAGGAAACCGGGTCTGTACGTGGGAGTAAACGCCCTCCGCCAGATCCTTGTCTATAGCCTGCTCGATGAAATTTTTAGATACGCCAGCTCCTTCTTTTTCTTCCGTCATTACTTTTGTCTCTTCCATATGGGTTCCTCCGGGTAAAATCTATTTTGCAATATTACTATTCAGATCCCAAGGCCAGGCTTTCCATGTAAACAAAAAAGCTGAAGCCTTTGACCTCGGTATCATCATTCTATCCTATTTTCTACATTTGTCAAGGCAGAAAAAGAAAAGACAGTTTCTATCATCTTTGATAAAAACTGCCTTATAAGCTGATGACGGGAATCGAACCCGTGACCTCCACATTACCAATGTGACGCACTACCGACTGTGCTACATCAGCAACACGCTGACATTTCGTGTCAACGCTTGGTATAATACTACATCAATCCCGATTTGTCAACGGAAATTTTTCAAATTTTTGCAGCAATTTCTACAGCTCTCCCTCAAGAAGATCCTGATAAAATTCCAGGTATGCGGTCTTTCCCGCTGCAATACAGTCAATGGCTGCGCTGGGATGGTGGTTTAACTGTCCCGTCAGCATGTAGGGAATGTCATAGCCCCATACCACTCCGTTTTTCTTTAGCTCCAGCATATACTTTTCGATAAACTTCAGAACCGGGTTCAGATTGTATTTGGGATTCTTTAAAAAGCCGATCAGCAGCTCCATGGCACAATTTCCTGCCCCCCTTCCCATACCGCAGTAGGTGGCATCCAGATAGCTGCAGCCCAGGGACAGGGACTCAATGGTGTTCGCGAAGGCCATCTGCTGGTTGTTGTGAGTATGAATACCCAGGGATTTCTCCGCAGGGCTTAAAATCTCCTGATAAAAGGCAGTGAGCCTGGCGATCTGCTCCGGGTAAAGACTTCCATAGCTGTCCACAATGTAGACCGCATCCACATTGGAATGTGCCAGCATCTCCAGTCCCTGTCTCATATCCCCCTCCTGGAGCTTGGACACCGCCATAATATTGCAGGTGGCCTCATAGCCCATCTCCTTTGCGTACTCAATCATCTCGATGGCCCCAGGCATGGTGTTGATATAGGTAGCGATCCGAATCATATCCACGGGGCTCTCACTCCTGGGCCTGATATCCCTTCTGAAGTTGCATCTGCCCACATCCGCCATCACAGACAGCTTCATCCTGGGGTCCTTTTCCCCGATGATGGCCCAGATATCCTCATCCTTCGCAAACTTCCACTTGCCAAATTTGCTCTCATCAAAGATATCCCTGTCAGCCTTATAGCCAAACTCCATATAATCCACGCCGGCAGCGATGTTCGTTTCATACAGCTTCCTTACAAACTCATCGGTAAACTGAAAATTGTTTACCAGTCCTCCATCCCTAATTGTTGCGTCTAAGACTCTTACATCCTCCCTCACTGTGAGCAGGTTTCCCTTCTTTTCCATAACTCTTTCCCTTTCTTTTTAACTTCAGTCTTCTTAACTTTAGCCATTTAAAGCGATAAATCTTATTATACACACTTTCAGAAAAGAATCAAGAGAAATCTGCAAAAAGCTGCTCTTTTCGCCATTATCCCATGTCGCCTAGCGGCTCCATGTGGATACTCGTCAAATGCCATCTCGCGCGAGCGCGGCTGTCACTTTTCTCGTTATTATTTTACAATATCAGTCTTGATAAAATCACCATTTTTATCAATAATGATTTCTATACCATGATCGATAAATATACCATCGCTTTCAAACATTAAGCGAAGCGCTCCGTCAGCTTCAATCTTTTGTCCAGCATCAGCTTATTCTCACGATCAGTTCCAATTTTTCCGTTTTGAATTGTTTTAAATATTCTTCGATATTGTTATCCACGATTTTCCCCCTTTCTACATGATCTTTACACACGACCGCTTTTATTGATTGCAAACGGTTTCATCATTTTCCGTATTAATTTTTATCTCCTTCTCTTCAAGAATCAATATCTTCTCCGGCATAAGCGCCTCTGTCAGCTTTGCCTCATGAACGCTCAGAACCACCAGCCTGTTCATCTGGTATCTGCGCAGGAATACCATTGCCTTTTCTCTGGCCTTTTCATCCATTCCGGTAAAGGGCTCATCCAGCAGTACCATCTGACCGCCTGCAAGCATCGCCCTGACAAGCTCCACTCTCCTGCGCTCCCCGCCGCTTAAATTTTTCACCGGCTTCCACAGGCATTCCTCCGGCAAAAGCTCCCTCAGAGCCTGCGAAGCAGCCTTCTCTGCTGCATTTCTTTGCAAGAAGCTGTTTCCCATGGCATACACTACATTACTCACCGCACTCAGATGTTCAAACAGTCTGATATCCTGAAAAACCATTGTTTTCTTTTTCGGTACAGCTGCCTCACCGCCATCAGGCGCGCACAGCCCTGCCAGCATATACAGCAGCGTTGTTTTCCCTATTCCGGAAGGTCCCGCCAGCACAACCAATTCCGGCGCCTGCGCATATATGGAAACGTCAGAAAATACGACCCTTCCGTCATAGCTTTTCGTGACATGCGTCAGCGATAAGCTTCCCTGCGGCTCATCGGCACCCGCCAGACAAACAGACTCATTTTCCAAAGCAGACCGCCGTCTCCGTCTCCCATCACGGTTCTCCCCCGTCAGGCTTTTAAAAAGCATCCTGCACAAAAGCATTGTCAGCTTTTCACACCCCCATGACAGCACCACAATGACTGCCGTCCACGCAAAAAGCTCTCCGGTTGAAAAATACAGCTTTGCCAGATACAGCCGTTCCCCGATAGAACCGCTGGTTCCCGCGATAACCTCCGCGGCGATGCCTGCCTTAAAGCTCATACCCACCGCCAGACGGCAGGCGGCAAGAAACTGCTCTCTCACAGCCGGAACGTAGACGGTGCATACCCTTGTCCAGAAACGAAAACGAAAAACCTCCGCCAGCTCCTTATACTTCTGTTCCACATTCTGTAATCCCGCCAGCAGCTGGCTGTACAGAATCGGAAGGGCGACCAGCACCACGATCAATACCGCCAGATTTTTTGAACCCATCCACAACAGCGCAATGATGACAAAGGACGCCACCGGAATAGAGCGCGCGAGCAGAAAAAACGGATGAAGAAATTCCCTGATAAGCGTATATCTGTAAGACAGGGCAGCCAGAACAACCGCCAGAAGCAGCGCCGTCAAAAAGCCTGCTAGAACCCTGCACGCGCTGAACAGGATACTTGTATAAAACGCTCTGGTGCCCGCCATTTGAAGGAGCGCCCTCACGGTTTCCACAGGTCCCGCCATGATCAGCTTTGAATGTATGGCAAGAGCAAGCGCCTCCCAGATTCCAAACCATACGCAGATGATCACGATTTTTCCGGCAAGCCTCTTTGACTTCGTCTGATGCGCTTTACTCATGTTCCGACATTTCCTCTGCCCATATAATAGAAATCCTCCTCCGGCAGCGTGCCGCCTACGCTGGTTGGATCAAGCCCATACAATACCTCAAGATACCCCGACAGGGCGGTCTTCATTTCCTCCCCTGTCACACAGACAATGTTGCAGTATTCATACGCCTTCTGCGCCACCGCCGCCTTGATGATACCAAGCTCCTCTATCCTTTGACATGTAAGCTCCGGATTTTCCTCACCTGCCTTCACCGACTGTTCGTGCGCACTGATAAACGCCTCAACGACCTGTGGATATTCCTCCAGAAATTCATTTCTGACAATGGTCACCCCTGTCAGGAGACTGCTGTCCGCCACCGCATCCCACTCCTCCGTGAGATCCAGGGCAATATGAAGCTTCTCATTATTCATCATGGCGGTGGTCACAAAGGGCTGAGGCAAAAGGCCGATGGCGGTATCATCCTCTGACAGGATGGCCGCCACTTCTGTGGCCTCAGACCTGTATTCGATGGTCAAATCCTCCGTGGAAAGACCATTTGCGCCGAGAAGAAACTGCAGGGCATAGTCCGGAGTGGTACCCTTTCCCGTCATATATAGGGTCTTTCCTGCCAGATCGGAGATGCTCTCCACAGTATCGCCGCACTCCACCACATACAGCACCCCCAGGGTGTTAATATCGATGACGCTGACTCCCCCCTCCGTTTTATTATATAAAACCGACGCCAGGTTTGCGGGGATCAGGGCAATATCCAGTTCCTCCTTTACCAGCATGGTGACAATCTCATCCGCCTGCACAGCCATGTAGTAATCCATCAGACCGGCATACTCTCCCATGTAATCCTCGTACTCCATGTTTGCCAGGCCCATGGAGGTGGGGCCCTTCAGGGAGCCCACCCGGACGATTTCCGGCAGAGTCACATTCCCAGTGCCTTCTCCATCCTCCGAAGCTTTTGCGGCGTCATCCGCTGCCTCCTCGCTTGTCACCGCCTCTGTTACACCACTGTTCTGGGCAGCTGTGGTGCTTCCCGCTCCGCTCTCAGAACTGCAGCCTGCAAGCACACCCGCACACAGGACTCCTGCTGCCATTAAACCGATTATTTTTTTCATGTCTCCTCCTCTATCCTGCCCGGTATGCACTCGAGCTTTTTGAACAACCAGCAGACCGCTAATCGCCTTTCACTACATGGTGCATCTCAAAATTCTCCTGGTCGGGCACCTGCTTCTGAGTGCTGGACACAAACTTGTGTACCTCCAGGATGGCCTGATTGATGGGAATGTTGGTTCCCGCACCGGCGATACAGCCTCCGGGACAGCCCATACCCTCGATGAGACATCCGTTCTTTTTGCCCGCCTTTGCCAGGGCCAGCATCTTCTTGCACTCCGCCAGACTCTCCGCGTGCTCGATATGCACCTCCGTTCCCGGATAGTACTCCTTGATACAGCTCTCAATGGCCTTCGCCACACCGCCGGCCACCGCATAGCCCCGGCCTGCCCCGGTGGCATCCGTCATGGGAACGCCCTTGCAGTCCTCAATATGGATATGTCTTGCGGTAAAGATGGCGTCCAGCTCTTCAAAGGTGATGACAAAATCCACATCGGAGCGGACGGACTTCCTGCTGGCCTCCAGCTTCTTGGCAGCGCAGGGACCGATAAATACCACCTTGGAATCCGGGTAATCCTCCTTGATTCTTCTGGCGGTGGCCACCATGGGGGTCAGGGAATTGGATATCTTGTCGATGGTCTCAGGAAAGTATTTTTTTGCCAGCATCGCCCAGGAAGGGCAGCAGGAGGTGAGCAGGAAGGGAAGCTTTCCTGTGGCAACCTCCTCCACATAGTGCTTTGCCTCCTCCATGCAGCCCTCATCGGCGCCGATGGCCACCTCATACACATCCGCAAAACCCAGCTTTAAAAGGGCTTCCTTGATCTGCCCGGGGGTGATGAATTTTCCAAACTGGCCGATGATGGCAGGGGCAACCGCGGCGATCACCTGCTTTCCGGACTTCATGCAGTGAATCAGCTGATAAATCTGGGACTTATCCGCAATAGCTCCAAAGGGGCAGCTTACCATACACATACCGCAGGACACACACTTGTCCGGGTTGATTTTTGCCCTTCCATGCTCATCGGACTCGATAGCTCCCACGCCGCAGGCCACAGCACAGGGTCTGGTTTTATGGGCAATGGCGTCATAGGGGCAGTGCTGCTTGCACTTTCCGCACTTGATGCACTTGCTCTGATCAATATAGGACTTCCCATTGATCATGGATATGGCTCCCCTGGGGCAGACCTCTCTGCAGGGGTGGGCCACGCAGCCCTTGCACTGGTTGCTGACCTCATACATATTCGCCTCACAGGCGTTGCAGGCAGAGGGAATCACCTGCATCAGGGGCGGCTCATAATACTTTTCATCAATATCACTGTTCTCGATCCCCTGGGTGGCATGCACCGGCTTGTCCTCGGGTCTTAGGGAAAGTCCCATGGCCAGGCGGACCCGCTCCCGGGTGATTTCGTGCTCTCTGTATATGCTTTCGCAAAAGTGGGGAGTTTCCCCATCGGTGATCTCATAAGGAATCGCCTCGATGTCATCGATCAGATTGTCAGTATGATAGGCAATCTCTGCGATTCTCACAAACACTGCCTTTCTCAGTCTTCTGACATCCGTTTCCAGTCCTCTCATTTGCCCCTACCTTCCTTAAGAAAAATATTTGCTGTCATTAAATATTGTTAACATCTAAGCTGGGAAGAAGCTTTACCCGGCATATAACTATTTTATGATGTTGGGGTCAAAAGGTATTTTGACCCCTGATATCACGGATTGCTCCGTGCTGAAGCACTCTCGCAATCCTAAAACAGCTCAAATCCGCACATTTTTCTGCGAAAAATGGCTACTTTTCGCTGTTTTGTGGGTTCCAAAGTCATGCATGACCATGCAAGCATGGCATGCATGACCTTTTGACCCTGATATCATTTCATTTTGCAGCCCAATACCCTAATTATTAAAATCCGCCGAGGGATTCATCAGCTTCTTTATGGCATCATTCAGCCCCTTCACCGACAGCTTGTAGGTGGGGAACAGCTCCTGCAGCGCCGCCTCCGCCTGCATCCAGTCCATGAGCTTTGCGTAGTCATGCTTGGAGGGGTTCAGCCACACGATGCGCTTGAAATTCTTTTTATATAGCTGAAGCCACTCATAGCCGGAAAGGCCGTCGTTTGGTCCGCGGAAATTTCCGTCCGGGGCGTAAAGCTCCTCCGCAGCCATCTGCATATCTCCCACAATGACCACCCGGTAATCCGAGTCCAGGTTCTTAAAAAGCCAATCGCTGCTGACCCAGTCCCCATCCGCGCACTCCGGAGTCTTATACACATGACTGTAGATACAGTTGTGAAAATAGTAGGTCTTCACATCCTTGAAATGGTTGGCCTTATCCACCGCCTGGAAGAGATTGTTGCACAGATTCATATAGGGAATCATGGTGCCGCCGGAGTCAAACAAAAGCAGGAGCTTCACCGTATTCTTTCTGGGCTGCGTCATTTCGATCTTCAGGTAACCGCCGTTATTGCAGGTGGAGTTGATGGTGCCGTCTAAGTCCAGCTCCGTCTTAGGTATATCCAAACGGCCGGAGTATTGGCGCAGCCTGCGGAAAGCCACCTGAAACTGGCGGTAGTTCAATGCCTTGTCCGTCCGCCAGTCCCGATAGCGCTCTTCGTCGATCACCGCAAAGGCGCTCTGCATACCGGTCTTTCCGCCGATGCGGATACCCCCGGGAGCCTTGCCGGAATGTCCGAAGGCGGAGGTGCCGTTGGTGCCGATCCACTGGTTTCCCCCGTCGTGGCGCCCCTCCTGCTGGGCCTTGCGCTCCCTAAACATCTGCTCCACCTTCTTCTTGTCCTTGTCCCCCTTATCCTTCATGAGATAATTGTAATCATCCTCCGGCTTCATGAGGCGTTCGAGGGCATCCTCGCTGTCCTGGGTCTCCAGCCACTTCTTAAACTTGTCCGGCAGCTTATCAGGAGATTTCACACTCTTGTAATATTCCTGAAAGGCCTTGTCATACTTGTCAAAATCCGTCTCGGATTTTACCAGAATCATCCTGGCCATGTAATAAAAGTTTGTAAGGGAGGCGCCGCAGAGCCCCTTTCCCAGCGCCTCCATCAGCGCCAGCCACTCTGTTGTGGACACCTCCAGGCCCTTCGCCCTCAGCAAATAAAAAAATGGAGTAAACATTTAATACCCTGCCCTGTTTCTCTTAATAGTTTCCAAGTCCTCGTCCTTCTTTACCACAACACCGATGAAGGGCAGCTCCTTCCTGATCTTTTCCAGGGGAATCCCGCCGATCATCAGGGCCTGTATCCAGTCGATAAGCTCCGACGTCGCAGGCTTCTTTCTCACATCCCGCATATTCCGGATCTCATAGAATACCTTCATGGCCTCCTGCAAAAGGGCCTCCTCCAGATTGTCAAAGTGGGCCTTTACGATATCCTCCATCAGCTCCGGCTTGGGAAACTCAATATAATGGAAGATGCAGCGGCGCAGGAAGGCATCCGGCAGCTCCTTCTCCGCATTGGAGGTAATGATCACAATGGGACGCTGCTTGGCAGCAACCGTCTCCCCGGTCTCGTGGATGTAGAACTCCATCTTGTCCAGCTCCCAGAGCAGGTCGTTGGGAAACTCCAGATCCGCCTTGTCGATCTCATCGATCAGCAGCACCACCTGCTCCTGGCTCTTAAAGGCCTCACCCAGCTTTCCCAGCTTGATGTAGTGGGCGATATCGTCCACCCCCGCTTCGCCAAACTGGCTGTCGTAGAGACGCTGTACTGTATCGTAGATGTACAGACCATCCTGGGCTTTCGTGGTGGATTTGATATTCCAGATGTACAGGGGCTTTCCAAGGGCTTTTGCCACAGCCTCCGCCAGCATGGTCTTGCCTGTTCCAGGTTCCCCCTTGATCAGCAGGGGCTTTTGCAGGGCAATGGCAATATTCACCGCCGCCAAAAGCTCCTCGCTGGCAATATACTCTCCTGTTCCCTTAAAGCTGTTCATTTTGCTCATGATGTCCTCCAAATTTTATGTTCAATATTTTCCAAAAAAAAATCACTCAACAAAGCCAAAGCAAAGAATGGCAAACGCTTTATCCGCATCTCCCTCTGCCATTTTAATCTCCACAGTATGGCTCTGCGCCTCCTCCTGGCGGAACACGCATTCCGCCACCGGATTGTTCCAGCCGTCAGAGGAATTTCCCTCCAGGGTGTAAACCAGCTCTCCATCCACATACACCTCTGCGCTGCCATAGGTAGCGCTGGCTGTATCCCGATATACCACATACAGGAACGTGCCCTCAAAGGTAAAGGTGAAGGGTTCATTTTCCGTCTCGGAAGCTTCCTTCATCCAGCCATCGGGGAATGAACTTAAGCCGCTCTTTTCCGCAAAGGAGCCGGTGCTCTCCACCGTCAGATTATTCTTATCCATCATTTCCATGCTAGTGAGATCCTGACGAAGGGCAAGCTTTTCGGGAAGCTCCGCCGGCTCATCCGTCTCACTGGCATCCAAGGATTTATAGTAGTTGATGATAAAGTCCGCATACACCGCCTGGCCGTATTCATTGGGGTGGGACTCGTCATTGGACCAATCCGCCCAAGTCATGCGCCCCTCCTGGATCTCCGGCCAGATGGCATTCTTTACGCTGATCATGGGAAGGCTGTAGTGGAAGCCTGTGGCGCCCATATCATCCTGCATGGTATAACCGCTCTCAATGACAGAAAACAGCAGCACCACCGCCGGCGCATTTTCCTGGCTCAGCGCCTTCATGATCAGAGAATCATAGGCCCTGGAATCCGCCTGGCTGTCATTGACAGCAAACTCAATGAACAGGATGTCCGGCTCATAGGCAAACACGTCCCGGTCGGAGCGGATCAGCCCCAGAGTGGAGGGTGTTCCGCTAAGGCCCGCATTCACATAGTGTACCGTATCCCGGGAGCCATAGGTATCCGCAAAATACTCATAGCTGAGCTTTGCGTAAATTTCTTCTGTACCCGCATTGTACCCTTCCGTAATGGAGCCGCCGATATAGGCGATGGTGATATCCTCCCCTGCCTGTGCCCGCTCTATCACCTGCTTCATGCGGTAATTATTTCCCATAGTCAGGAGGGATCTGTCCACCATATCCCGGTAAATCTGTTCTTCTGCAGTAAGGGACTCCGTCTCCTGGGGAGTGGTCGCTTCTTCTGCGGTTGTTTCCTCCCGGGAGGTTTCCGTCTGTTCATCGGCGCTCTGTTCCTGCGTCACCGACTCTGTAGTTTCACTGGCAGGACTGCCGCTTCCCGCTGTGCAGCCTGTCATCAGCAGCACCGCCGCCAAAAGGCCTGTCCAATATTGTTTTCTCATACCAATCTCCTTTTTCACTCCGTTCATATATTATGATGTTGGGGTCAAAAGGTATTTTGACCCTGATATCGGATAGAGGCACGCCCGCTAAAGCGGACCTACCAAGTCTCATTCGCCAATAAAATGCTTCGCATGGGCGAATGCTCGCCCCGGCTTTATTGCACGGAACAGCCTGTGAGCTGTACCTCCGTAGAGGATTTCACAATCAATCCCGGGGAGACGCTGCTTCGCGGCTGAATGCCAGCGTTCCAGTCCGCATCGGAGGTGATGGTGACGGCGGCGCCGTTTACATGCACGGTTCCATTCCAGGAAGATTCGATCTCCACATTTCCTGAAAAGGTCAGAACCACCTTCCAGCCTGTAATGGCCGCGTCTCCTGTATTCTGAATATGCACATCCAGCTGCATATGATATCCCTGGGCCGCATCCCCCCAGCTGTTGGTATTATTGGCCTGCACGGTACAGTTGGCCCCGGAAGCCTGCTGGGGCGCCTGGGTTGTAGGGGGCACATACTCCGTGGCGGGCTGGGTCTGGGGCGTCTGAGTTGGCTGCTGAGCCGACTGTTCTCCTTCAGCTGTGCTTCCCAGATCCCTCAGATTCCCCTTCATCATATTCACAAACCATTTGCCGGAGGCGCTGAGGTCGTTCACCGTCCAGCCGCTGGTTTTTGTGCAGGAGGTGTTTATCAAGGCAGAGGTCTCGTTTTTATTGGACAGGTTCCAGATACAAAAGCTCACATTGCATTGGTTCATGGCTGTTATCCAGGCGTTCGCGGAAGCCTCATCGATCCCCCCGTTTCCGGACGCATCGCAGATACCGTACTCCGTCACAAAGATGGGCAATCCGGAATTCACCGCGCTGATCATGCGATTTCTCAGATCATCCTTATGGGTGGCTGCGTAGAAATGCAGGGAATACATGATGTTGGAATACCCTGTCACCGGGTTTGCCGCCGCCTGGTGCACATCCTGGGACCAGGTAGGGGAACCCACGATAACAATGGACTCTGGCGCGTTGGACCGGATCACGGGGATCACTTCCTCCGCGTAGGATTTCACCTCACCCCAGGAAACCCCGCCGTTGGGTTCGTTGCAGATTTCATAGAGCACATTTCCATAGGCGGCGTATTTTGCGGAAATCTCCCTGAAAAATTCAATGGCCGTGGACTTGTAGGTGTTGGGATTTCCCTCACCCAATACATGCCAGTCAATGATCACATATAATCCCAGCTCTGTGGCAGCCTGAACGCCGGTGTCAATGAGATTCTTCAGCCAGGTCTGATCTCCCCCGGTACAATAGCCGTTATTCTCCGCCGAATACATGGCCAGGCGCACCACATTGACGCCCCATTCATCCCGCATGGTCTGGAAGGCCGCCTTATTCACATAATCCGGGAACCAGGCGATCCCGTGGGTGCTGACGCCCCTGAGCTGATAAATATTTCCATTCTGGTCAAGAATATTTGTGCCGGAAACCGTCAGCTTTCCGTGGTTTGCGTAGGGTGTTCCACCCTCGGCGGAGACGGGCTCCCTCTGGGGCTGGGCGGTTGTGGAAGGCGCTGGGGCAGTCGGCGGCGCTGTCTCCGGCGCCTCCTGTGTCTGGGAGGTACCGCCGGCCCCGCTCTGATTTTCTCCAGAGCCGGCATGTTCCCTGCTGCCCTCTGTCGCTTCAGCAGCATCCTCCGTCTCCGCAGCACTCCCTGTTTCTTCATCCTCCTCCGATGACTCCTGCTCCTGGGAGGTCATCTCTTCATCCGTCTCATCAGAAGACTGCTCCGACTGTTTATCTTCTTCTGCTTCCTCCAGGGACTCACTGCTCTCATCAGCCTGGCTTGTAGTCTGTTTTTCTTCGTCTATATCCTCCGTGGTCTCATGGGAAGCAAAAAGAGTGTCCTCTGTCTCATTTCCAGCGCCGGAGCTCTGTCCCGCTTCAAGCAGTTCCTCCCCAGTCTGCGCCTGGGTGGCGTCTGCAGGGGCAAGGCGGCTGTATCCAAAGGCGATTCCAAGCCCCAGAGCCAAAAAAATCAGCACCAGAAGGACGCCGGAAAGCACCAGGCGCTTTCTATCAGAAACGAGCCAATGGATGCCCCCTTTATCAGGCTTCTCCTCTCCCAGAGGATGAGCTTCTGCCATGTCAGCCCCATCACCCGCCGCCTGCTCTGCATGTCCATCGGAAACGGATGCGTCAGCCTCCGCCGCAGCCTCCGCATCTAATAAATCCTTATTATTCTCATCCATCTCACTGCTCCCACTTGTCGCACATCGCATTGATCTGATCCGTCAGCTTTGCCAAATCTTTATTTGCCATGCCCTCGGATTTTTTGATAAGGGCCATCAGGCGCTGGCCAGCAGCCACCAGTCTGGCGTAAACCCCGCTGGCTTTTCTGGCAGGCGCAGCTTTAGGCTTGATGTACTCCCGAACCCCTTCGCTTAAGAATACGCCCTTTGCCAGATCGTATGCCGCGCCGCTGTAGGGGGCCATTGCAGGAACATTCATACAGCGCTCAACCTCCTCCGCAAAGGCTTCGCATACATCATCCTCCCCATGAACAATGAAAATCTGCCGGGGCTTCTTTTTTTCAAATGCCTTGATCCAGGTAATCAACCCGTCATGATCCGCGTGGCCGCTGATTCCCTCAATCTTTTCCAATCTGGCCTCCACCTTAATCTCCTCACCGAAGATTTTCACCGTGTCGGCCCCGTCCAAAAGCACTCTGCCAAGGCTTCCCACAGCCTGATAGCCTGCAAAGAGCACGGTACATTCCTTGCGCCACAAATTGTGCTTCAGGTGGTGGCGGATACGTCCCGCATCGCACATGCCTGAGGCTGAAAGAATCACCTTCGGAGAAGAATTGGTGTTAATCAGCTTCGACTCGTCGCTGGTTACAGCCAGTTTCAGGCCCTGAAAGGTGATGGGATTTCTCCCGGAATTGACAATCTCCAGAGCCTCATCGTCAAAGCACTCCTCAAAATTAGCGTGAAACACATGAGTGGCCTCCACCGCCATGGGACTGTCCACATAGACCTCCACATTCTGAAATCTGCCCAGACGGCCGGAATTTTTGATCTTTCGCAGAAAGTAGAGCATTTCCTGGGTTCTGCCCACCGCAAAACAGGGAACAACCACATTCCCCCCCTGTTCAAAGGTTTCAAGCATCACCTGTAAAAGCTTTTCCTCGTAATTGTCCCGCACCCCATGGTTACGGTTTCCATAGGTGGACTCCATCACCACATAATCCGCTTCCTCTATGTAATGGGGATCCCGGATCAGGGGCTGATTGCTGTTTCCGATATCCCCGGAGAAAACAATCTTTCTAGTCACATCCCCCTCTGTCAGCCACAGCTCGATGCTGGCGGAGCCAAGGAGGTGTCCCGCATCTACAAAGCAAACCTCCACGCCCTCGCAGAGGACAAAGGTCTCCATATAGCTGTGCTCATAAAAAAGGGTCAATACTCCTTCCGCATCCTCCATGGTGTACAGCGGCGGCACCTCCGGCTGACCTTTACGCTTTCCCTTACGGTTCTTCCATTCCGCTTCTGTTTCCTGTATATAGGCAGAATCCTTCAGCATAATGGTGCAAAGCTCGCTGGTTGCCTTTGTGGTATGTACCTCCCCCCGAAAGCCATGGGCATATAAGAGAGGCAGCAAGCCCGTATGATCTATATGGGCATGTGTAATCAGCACGTAGTCAATCTCCGCCTCGCTCACCGGCAGAGGCTGATTGGCGTAAATGTTTTGGCCCTGCTCCATACCATAATCAATTAAAATATTTTTCCCATTCACCGACAGATAATGACAGCTCCCTGTCACCTCATGGTCGGCACCGATAAACATCAGCTTCACCCCAAAAACCCCCTAACTTCAGAATTGATTTTATGCAGCCAGTGCGTCCTCCTGAAAAAACGAAAGAACCCACTAATATATTCTCTATTCTAACATGGAGTTTTTGATTTGTCATCAGAAATCCGGCAGAAAGGAAAATTTTTCCAATCAATGCTAGGATTTTTTTTCATGTCATGGTATAATAACGAGGCAAGCGACACCCGAGCTTGCTCGAGGTGACATTTGCCGAGTATCACATAAAAAACACATGTTTTTCGGCAGCTGCCGGGAAAGGAAAACCATGAATGAGAATACCTTTACAAACGAGCATATTTTAGCCTGGATGACCTTTTATTCAGAAAAAATGGATCTGAATCTGGAAAAAGTAAAGCTGTTAAACATTTGCAGCAAAAAAAGAAATGTAATACCCTCTGTTGAAACCCACAAGCGGGTCATGATCTTTGCCAACGAAAGCCACAAGGATCTGTTCTACGAGCTGTGGGAGGCAGGACTGGGAGAATGCGATGTGTGGTACGGGGAGGGGCAAAATCCCGGGGGACTTCTTCGCCATGCCCGGGTGCGGGATCTGATCCAGAAAGAAATCAGCAGTCCCACAGTGCTGCTGGTCGTCAATGAAAACACCCGCGAAACCTACCATTTCGGCATCAAAAATGAAAACTTCAGCCGGGGTCCCATCCACTATGTGGGCAGCGAAATCCGGGCTGTGATTATGAGCCTTCTGCACGTTGATTCTAACGATTGTATTTGTGTTGTCAGCGGCGAAAGTATCGTGATCGAGGCGGCTATAGCCGCCAGCGAAGGCACAATTATAGCTGTAGAAAATGACCTGGGTTCCAAAAATTCCATGCACGACAACGCGGCAAAGTTCGGCGTTCACAATGTGGAGATTGTCACAGACATGAAAAAGGAGACCCTCGCTCCTCTTCCCACGCCCCGGCTGGCATTTATCGTGGCCACTAAAACGTTGGAGGAGGATATAAGAAATCTCCTTGCCGTCAATCCTCGTATGGAATTTGTCATCTACACCCTGGAGCTGGACATCCTTTCCCAGATCAAAGATATTTTTGAGCGCAATGGGATCCAGGACATGGAGGTGCTGCAGATCTCCGTCTCCAAGGCGGATAAAAACAGCATCTTTGTGGCTCAGCCTGCCCCCTGGCTTATCAGCGGACACGCCTAATCCCACTTAAACAATATGATTCCGCCTATCGCAAGCAGCATTCCCATGAGCTTACGCCACTCGAATGCTGCTTTTTCTACCCCGAACAGTCCAAACAGTTCAATGAGCCAGGCCACCACCACCTGACTGACCACAATGATCAGAACCGCCCTTGCAGGCCCCAGATCTCCCATGCTCTTTATGACCGTAAAAGTGATAAAGGCCCCGATCACTCCTCCTAGAAGCATATATTTGTCCTGTACGTCAAATACCTTCATAACCGGCTCCCGCCCTGTCACCAGCCAGGCTGCCACGCAGGTCAAAAATGCTGTAAGCTGCACAAATCCTGTTGCTGTCCATATATTGCTGACCTTTGTCACCTCTGTGTTAAACACCCCCTGGATACTCATGAGCGCTCCGCTCACCAGGGCAAAAATAATTCCCCACATACCTGTTCCTCCGTTCATTTTTTCCAAGTATGCGACATTTTTCCCAATTTATTCATTGATGTGATGATACCAGGAGCAAGGGGGCTTCTTCAGGTACGGTATTTTTTTAATTTCAATCGAGTAGGGGAAAAGAGCCCCCTACTCGATTTGCGATGTCGCACAGCAGGTGACGGCAGGTCCGCTTGATGGGCTTATCGCATAAATAAATGCCCCGCTGATTTACAGCAAGCAGTAAAACAGCGAGGCATGAAAATAACCTTAAAAGCTTTTAAGAGCTGCCCGGAGCTTTCCGGCCATCTCGTCCACATTTTCCCTGGTGATGATCAGCGGCGGGACAAAGCGAATGGTGTTGCTGCTGGCCCCGATGAGAATCAGTCCATGGGCCTGGGCCGCCTTTACAATATCGCCGCTGGATACCTGAGCGGTAAACTCCAGCCCCTGAATCAGCCCCATTCCCCGATGCTCCTTTACAATGGGAAATTCTTCTTTAATGTTCTCCAGGGTATCCCACAGATAGGGCGCCACGGAATTTACATTGTCGAGCACATGCTCCTCCCTGAAAATATCCATGACAACATCCACCGCCGCACACACGAAGGGATTGCCCCCATAGGTGGTGCCGTGATCCCCCGGCTCCATGGAGGCCGCGCGCTCCGTACAGAGAAACGCTCCTACCGGCACACCGCAGCCAAGGGCCTTTGCGCATGTGATGATATCCGGCTGAATATCGTAATTTTGAAAGGCAAACATTTTTCCGGTACGTCCCATGCCGCACTGAATCTCGTCGCAGATCATCAGGGCATTATGCGCATCACAGAGTCTGCGCACCCCCTGGATAAACTCTTTCGTGGCGGGATAAATCCCCCCCTCTCCCTGAACAGTCTCCAGAATCACACAGGCAGTGTCATCATTCATCAGCGCCCTTACGCTTTCCAGGTCATTGTATTTTGCAAACTTCACATTCGGAATCAGGGGCTCGAAGGGGGTACGGTAATGCTCTGTTCCCGTCACGGAAAGAGCGCCCATACTTCTTCCGTGAAAGGAATGCTCCATGGCAATGATCGTGTAATCCTGGCTCTTGCGATTCATATTTGCATATTTTTTTGCCAGCTTCAATGCCCCCTCGATGGCCTCTGTGCCGCTGTTTGTAAAAAATACCCGGTCCATGCCGGAGGCTGCCTTCAGCTTCGCTGCCGCGCTGCCTCCGGAAACATTGTAAAACAGGTTCGAGGTGTGTATAAGCTTGTCGATTTGTGCCTTTAAAGCGTCATTATATCGCTCATTGCCGTAGCCCAGCGCCATAACCGCGATTCCGGCGCCGAAATCCAGGTAACGCTTCCCCTCCGTATCATACAGGTAAACCCCTTCGCCCTTTTCGAGAATAATCGGATACCTGTTATATGTATGAAGATAAGCCCCCTCAGCCTGACTGATCATTTCCTGCTTGTTCATCATTGTTTATATCGTCCTCTCTGATTTCAGATTTTCCGGCTTTCCCTCAGCCCTGATAAAACCGCTCGGAATCCTCATTGTGAATAATGGCGGTTCCCACACCCTTGTTGGTAAAGATTTCCAGAAGCAGGCAGTGGGGCAGTCTTCCATCCATAATATGTACCCTCTTTACGCCATTTTCCACGGCATCCAGACAATTTTGCAGCTTCGGCAGCATACCGCCCCCCACATGGCCGCTGTCCAGAAACTCCTGCATCTGGGCAGTATTGAGCTCGGAGATCAGCGTGGAAGGGTCATTGGGATCCTCATACACGCCCTCCACATCCGTCAGAAACGCCAGTTTTTCCGCCTTCACCGCCCTGGCGATGGCGCAGGCTGCATCATCCGCGTTAATATTATAGGTATTGAAATGATCGTCGTAACCGATGGGGCAGACGATGGGGAGGAAGTCCTTCTCCAAAAGATCATATAAAATCTTGGGATTAACTCTGTCAATATCCCCAACAAAGCCAATATCCTGTCCGCAGGAAAGCTTCTTCTGTACATGAAGCAGACCCCCGTCCTTGCCGCTGATGCCCACGCCTAAAACGCCCAGCTCCTGAACCAGATTCACCAGGCTCTTGTTTACCCGATTCAAAACCATCTCTGCGATCTCCATGGTGGGTTCATCGGTTACCCGGAGACCATTCACAAACCGGGGCTCCATGCCGGATTTCTGTACCCACTTGCTGATGTCTTTGCCGCCTCCATGGACAATGATGGGCTTAAAGCCCACCAGCTTCAGCAGAACCACATCCTGAATGACGCTCATTTTCAGCTTCTCGTCCATCATGGCGCTTCCGCCGTATTTGATCACAATAATCTTTCTGTTAAATCTCTGTATGTAGGGCAGCGCTTCGATGAGCGTCTGGGCCTTCATCATAATCTGTTCGTCCATTTCTTCCTCCGATCATTTACCATTATCATCCATCCAATCAGCTCCGATAGTCTCCGTTGATGCGCACATACTCATAGGTCAGATCGCAGCCCCAGGC
>CALWLH010000104.1 GCA_944381475.1 uncultured Lachnospiraceae bacterium
CGAGGCGACGCCCTGCCGTTCTGGGCGCGCGCCACAGGGGTAAGGGCCCCCGCGCCGCCTATGGGGGGGGCCTCCGCCACCGCCCTACAGCCTTCTTTTTCCGCAATGTCACAGATTTTTTCAAAGAGCTCCCTCTTGCACAGATAGCATTTGTCCGGGGGGTTTTGCACAAAGCCCGGTATCTCCATGGCCTGGGAGGAGCAAAACACCTGGCGAATGCCATACCTTTTGCAAAACTCTGCGGCCTCCGTCAGCTCCCTCTCCGGGAAAAACTCGGATTTAGCGGTCACTGCCAGCACGTTCTCTCCCAGCGCATCCGCCGCCGCCTTTAACAGCAGGGCGGAGTCCACGCCCCCGGAAAAGGCCACCGCCACGCTACCCAGGGATTTTATGTAATCCTTTAGTTTTTCATATTTATATTTTAAAGCCTCTGCCATAAACTCCTCCCTATAAAAAATGTATAACCCCTATCCCCTTCCCGGTGAATATATGTCCCGCTCACAGCGTAATTTTTACACTGGTTCCATCCATCTCCTCCACATTCAACAGCTCCAAACCCTTAAAGTGCTTGAAAATAGCCCTCAGCTTTGCCCTATTTTCCCTTACAAACTCCTTTGTGATCTTGCTGTCTTCCATACCCGCATTTTGGAGCATGGCCTTCATTCCTATTCGGGTGCAGAAAAAGACGTTTGGAATGCGGAATTGAAACTGATGGGAACCCTCAGAGATTTGTATTTTCATAGCCACCTCATCTATTCCACATAAATCTCACAGTGTGTGCCGTCCTCATCATCCAGCTCCAGGATTTTCCCGATGACTCCTTTGGAGGCCAGCTCCAAAACCGCATCAAAATCCACTCCCTTTAAATCAAAACCATTGATATTCAGGGAGGAGCTGTCCGTCAGTCCCAGCTGACACAGAGCCAGGGGAAATATTCATAGATATATTTGTATGCTCTTCTATAATGCGCACCTTTAGCAGCTTATTCGTAAAGGTTTTTCCCACTTCCGTCGGCTCGTATCTTACGATCTCCGCCTGCTCTCCTCTGAGAAGCACATCAATGCTGACTCCCAGAATATCCGACAGCATCGGCAGCAGGGATATATCCGGACAGGATATGTCATTCTCCCACTTGCTCACCGCCTGGCTGGACACCCCCAGGGACTCCGCCAGCTGATCCTGGGTCATCCCTCTTGCTTTTCTCTTTTCTGATATTCTCTTACCTAAACTTTCCATCCTGTTCCTCCTTCATAGTTTTCTAACCAATATTGATTATGTCCATACTATATCACAAAAAAAACCTGAAAGGAACATCATGCCAGTTGAAGCCTCTCAACCGTTTGTAGAATATTCTGCAACCATGGGTTGAATCCAGCCATTTTTACCTCTTTTCGGCGCACTCGCTGCGTCATCATGGTGAATTTAAAGGTTTACTTCCAAACTTCGCCTTCCATCCCACAGCCTCCTGTCAACAGCCCTTAAAGTCTATATCCTTTTTGAGCAGCACATACTCATATCTTCTCACCGCCAGCTCCCGGTAGTAGGCCCCGGTGATCTTCCCCTCGTGAATCAGGGCGCTGATGCTGGTGCAGCCGTTTTTGTAAAGCTCCTGGCGCACCAGCTCCGCCAGGGCGCTGCCAAGGCCCAGGCTATCCGGGCGAACTCCCATATAGAGCAGCACATATCCCCCGGGATTTCTTTTTATTTTCAAAATCTTTATCAGCTTACCCAGGGTAACGTTCCCGGCGGTCAGGGAGCCGTAGTCGGGGATGCAGATAAAAAATGCCGCCAGCTTCCCCTCCTTGCTGACCAGCTTTACCATCTCAGGTCGAAGGACTGGTTTCAGGGATGAAAAAAGCGCCCGAAACTGCTCGTAGGTCACATACTTATAGCCGGGGAAATCAGCATAGAGGGAAATTAAAAGCTCATAGATCGCTTGCAGAGTCTCATAAAAGTCATGCCCATAAAGTGTGGAAAATTCATACCCTGCCTCTTTAAACTGCTCAATCCTCCTGATAAAACGCTCCCGCCCATCCTCATTACGGATTTTTCTCATACCATTAGAAAAATACCGATCACAGACAGAAAACCCGCTCTGCTCCCACAGGTATGGATAATATGCCCTGTTGTAAGGCTCCCCGGTATAGGCGTTTCCAAAATAATTGGTCTTAAAGCGGTATCCAATCCAGATGGAGCAGTCCACCGGCCCCAGAAGATGCTTGATCCCGCAGGCCATTGCGGTGCGCTCCACATGGGCGAACATCAGCCTGCAGACCTTTACACTCTTTACACTCTCAAAATAGCCCACATAAGCGGTGGTATCCCCAGGATATATCGTCAAAAGGCAGCGGCACAGCGGTTTTCTCTTTTCATCCGCCACCACAAAGGGAATCACCCGGAAGTCGGGACTTAAGGGGTGATGCCCCTCCAGAAGCTTTTTCTCCGTTTCTTTATTCTGAGGAAGCAGCTTCTTTGGATAAAGGCGCTCTGGCAAGGCCAGAAACAGCCCCCTGACCTCTTTCCTGTTGCCCCGCATACAAATATATTTCTCATAGGTTAACATATATTTTTCTCCATAAACAAACATGAGAATGGAAGGCCCATTTTATTTGATCACCCGCACCCGGCCCTCCAGGGCGTCTAGCTCCACCGTATCCCCGGTTTTTAACAGCTTCACCGCATCCTTCACCCCCACCAGGGAGGGCTTCCCCAGCTCTCTGGTGATGATGGCGGTATGACTTAAAATGGAGCCCTTTTCTGCGATCACCCCCAGGGCCGGACGAATCAGAAACACCCATCCGGGATCTGTGGATTTTGTGACAATGATCTTCCCGGCGGTATCCAACCCCTGATCCGGGGACGTAATCACCAGCACCTGACCGCAAATCTTTCCTGCAGAGGATACAATTCCCAAAAGCTCCCCGGAGCTGCCAAGTGTATGGGAGGATACCCCATGCAGTTTCCTGTCAAACACCCGGTCTGCGAACACCAGACGGCTGTAGGCGGGAAGCTTTTCATAGTCCGCATATTCCTTCTTTCTCTCTGCCGCCAGCTGGCGATAATCCCTTCTTTCATCCTTAAGCTCATCCAAAAATAAGTAAAACACATCCTCCGCCTGCTCCAGGCGCCCCTGGTCTGCCAGAATGGCCCCGATTTTTAGCACAATCATCCGCATCACCCCAAAGAGCCTGCTTCTGTTCATCCGGGACAGCTCCCGGTTAGCGATGCCAAGCCGGGCCCGAAGTACAAAGGGACCTGCCTCTGCCCTGTGGGTTGTCCTGCTGCCCCTCCTATGGAAGCCTCTACCGGGAGCGACCTTTGGAGCGGTATACTCCTTCTCCCCTTTTTCCAACAGCTTCATCCCCTGTGCCGCAAATTCATCCACCAGCTCCGGGTTGGTGCGCCAGGTTTTCGTCTCCAGCTTCAGCTCCTGCAGGCACCGGTCCCCGTACCGGCTGATAAATCTGCGCTTCTGCCTTTGATAGGCTTCGCTTTCAAGGCCCGAAGCTTTCGCGGTTTTCACCAGCTCCTCCAAAGCAAGCACCGGCTTCATACTCTCCAAATTTCTAATCTGGGCCAGCGCATCGGCATGGCCCTTTCCCGCTAGGTGGGTGTACAAAAAGGCGTACATATCATTAGCCAGGGTGATATCCCAGTCCTTTAGAATCTCCCGCCGCATTCCGTCATACAGATCCAGCAGCCCCTGGAGGCTGTTTTGGGCCCTGACCCGTCTCACATAGGCGGGATAGAGCTGTCTAAAGCGCTCATTTAAGGCTTTCATCTCCCGGGGTGTGGTGTGCATATACTTTAGAAAGGACAGAAGGATCCGCCCCTTTACCGCCGGGGAAACCCGGTTTACATGGGCCGTCACCTTTCGGTTTCCCACCCCCAGCATCTCCTGCCAGATGGGGATGATTCGGGATGAGAAGGGCAGCAGCTGCAGCACATCATACCAGCTGCTGATGCAGTAATAAATCTTACCGCTGCTCACATCCACCATATTCTTTAATATCGGCTCCATCTGCCTGACAAGCTCCCTGTTTCCTGAAAGCCGCAGCACCAGGTTCCTGAAGATCTCATAATAGACCGTCCTGACAAAGCTCTGGGTCAGGGGCAGACAGACGCCGGGATAGCTCTCCACAATGTTGCTGTTGTCCAGCACCATCAGATCCTTATATTGGAGGGTTGTAATGGGACGGGCCTGCAGGATAAAAATATCATCTCCTTTGATGGCATATTCCACGTCCATTTCCCTTTGAAAGAGGTGCCGTATCTTTTCACCGATCTTTACCAGCCTGTAAAGCTGCTCCGCAGTCAGCACGCCCTCCTCCTGCCCCTCAAAGCAGTACAATTGATCATCCTGATTGTAGTAGTAGGTGGTGGTTTCTGTACGGTCTGTCACCACATCCTCCCCCAGGCCCCTTCCTGCCACAATCACCGTTTCGTTTAGAAGACCCTGGGGATTGGCGGTAAAAAGAACCCCGGAAATATCCGAGGCCACCATTTCCTGAACGATCACTCTCATAGGGGGCCTTTCTGTGCCTTCCAGCTTAGGCTGACCAGGGTGCAGCTTTAAGGCCTTGGAAGCTGTGCCCTTAAAGCTTTCATATACATCTATTTTTGATGCGCTTTCCAGAACCGTTCTTACAGCCTCCCCCACCTCCTCCCGCCTTACGTTTAAGAGGGTTTTAAACTGCCCCGCATAGGATTTTTCTTCTGAATCCTCCAGGGCGCAGGAGGAACGCACCGCAAACAGCTCCGCCCCGGAAAAGGACAGATCTATACCCTCCGGTCCTTCCACTACAATAAATTTGGGAACATTTATGCCGCGGCTCCTTAAAACCTCTAAATTTCTTGCTTTCATCTATTCATTTCCCCTAAAAAGCCTGCTGTCCTCAAAAGTGCCGTAAAAAAGCTGGATCACCGCCGGCGCCAGCACACAGATATTTGCCGCCCTGCCAAAGTATCTTCCCACCAGCAAATAAGCCGCAACCGTGAGAATCATAATGGTTTCCTGAACGTAAGTATATCGCTCCACCTTCTCAACGATCCGATACCTCTCAGGGTTTTTTGAAAACTCCAGAAATTTCCAGCTCATCCACAGCACGTTTATGAGAAGGGCTAATACCGCCAGCTTGTTCAAATTCCACACAAGGATAAAATTAGTGATGATATCCATCCATGTGACGATAAAAACAAAGGCCACCGCCTTTTTATATCCAAAGAGCTTGGAGTAGGTCACATACTCCGTCTCATCCTTCGGCGCCCGGATCTTTCTGGACACCTCCCAGATCAGCGCCGGAAAATACAGGGTGAAGGCAGCCATCAGGTTTGTCAGGTCAAAGGCTCTGATATCATATTTGATGACGGTAAAGGAGATGATGTAGATATTCATGATCATCTGTACCGGGTTGTGGGTCACCAGGGCCAGGGGCAGGGACTTTGCGATCTTGTGCTTCTGGAAAAACCACACCGCCATGAGGGAGCCGTAGGTGTAGAGGAACAGGCAGAATCCAAAGTTATTCATAAACGCCAGATTTAATAGAAGGGTAATGGCAATAAGGATGCTGACAAATACTGCCAGATCCTTTTTCCTAACCCTCCCCGAGGGAAGGGGACGCTCTTTAAAGAGCCTGCAGTCCAGCTCGTAATCCTTAAAATCGTCCGCAATCCTAAGCCAGCATAAAAAGCTAAATACCGTAAAGCCACAGATCACCTCCTGAATGCCAAGCTGAAATTCTGTCACCCCGTGGTTAAGAAGGACGATGAAATATATTTCCAAAAACACCATATATCCCAGTGCAAGCCTTGGAATAATGGGATACATTTCCTTAAAATAGATGTTTAGCCTTTTTAACATCTTCTCCCCCTCTTTCATGATGGCAGAATCTTTCCGATCACCGCACCAGAATTCTTTTCTGTTCTTTAGCGCATGGTTCAGTCCCGAAAAAGCGCATCAAACGCTCTGAAAAATATCTTATTTTTCATGAAAGCCTCTTTTCCATTCTGTACTTTGCTTTTTACTTTACCATTTTTCTAAAGTTTCGTAAAGTGCTGCTCACGGATTTTAGTGACATTCGACCTTGATGCCTTGGCAGACCTGACAGGAGCGCTTTTGCCCGGAAGCGCTGCGCATTGCTGAATTTTGCCAAAATACTCGCGCCCCTTACCTGATAGTCCTCACGACCCCGCCGACTGATAATGGCGAATCCCCGCCCGCCAGACAATTGCGCACAGGCCCAGAAACAGGATGGTCCCCAGGGGCGCTATGATCAGCAGCCCATTCTGTGACCGCCCCAGCACGTACTGGAGGGGATAATATTGCACAAGGGTGTAGGGCACCACAAAGGTACAAAGCCTCATAATCCTTTTTCCATATACGTCAATGGGATACTTCCCGTACTCCTTCGCCCCGTCTGTGAACACATTCATAAACTCCAGCCCCTCCAGTGTAAAGAAACACAGGGCAGCATAGATCATGAACAGGCCGGTGAAAAGCAGCGCGCCTCCTATAAGCATACAAATCACCGCCAAAGCTCTGAAAAACGTCCAGCTCACATCGCTCACATACACGCCGTAAGCAAACATCACCGCTGCCTGCAAAAGATGCCCCAGACGATTCAATTCAAAGCCGCTTCCCAGGATCTGCAGCACCGTGCTTCTGGGCCGCAGCATGATCCGGTCAAAGGTTCCCTGGCGCACCATGCGGGAAAAGGCGTCAAAGCCCCTGGAAATACATTCCGCCAGGCTGTAGCCCAGGAGAAAAATCCCGTAGCACAGCACCACCTCCCCGTAGGTGTAACCCATCACCTGATGAAACCGTTCCATAAGGAAATAGATTCCAAGAAACACCTGAAAGGACACCAGAAACTGTCCCAGAACCGTCAGGATAAAGGATGCTTTATACTCCATGATTTCCCGCAGCTTAAGGGAAATATAATGCAGATACAATCCCATACTGCTCCTGGCAGGCTCTCTGCACAGAGCAGGATCTCTTCTTGTTTTCAACAATTCTTCTCTCTCGTTCATGTCAGCCTCCCTGCACCACGATCCGGCGCTCGGCAATTTTGCACAGACATTTTCCCAGAACAATCAGCACAGCCAGCCAGAAAACCTGCAGGAGCACCGCCCGCAGCATAGGCGCCCCTGTGAGGTCCCCTGAAAAAATCCTTAAGGGAACATTCTGCATCCCGGCAAAGGGCAGAAGCTCCAAAACTCTTTGCACCGTTTCCGGCATAAAGGGCAGAGGAATGATCGCGCCGGCCAGAAAATCAACTCCGAAAACCATCACTGTGCGAAGGCCATCCCCGGATATAGTAAAGAAAGCCAGCACGTACATCAGCATACAGTAGGCTACCATCATTAAAAGTCCCATAATCAGGGTCACAAGGAACCAGAACCAGATGCTGGGGCTGGCAGCCAGATGAAGCCTGAAGGGCTCCGGCAAAAGTATTGCCAGGAGCAGAATCGGAAAACACCGCAGCGCCGCCCTGGACAGCCTAAGAGCCACGCTTCTGGCAAACCACATATCATAGACAGAGATGGGCCTGCACAGCTCATAGGCAATGCTTCCCTCCCTGATACTGTCAAAAAGCTCATTTTCCAGGGTCCAGGCGGAAAAGAACATCAAAAATGCCTGCTGCAGCCAGATGTAGGCGGCCATGGCGGAAAAGGTCATGGGAAAGGAACCCGGGTCCGACTCATAAAAGGCCCTGTACACAAAGCATTCCATAAAGCCCCAGACAAACTGGGTGGTCAGTCCGGCCGCTGCGGCAGCCCGGTATTGCAGCCCCATGTTAAAGCGCAGCTTAAAAAAGGCGAAATATTTTTTCATACTCCACCTCCTAGACAATATCCAGCCGTCTATACAGGCCGGCTATGATCTGATCCAGGTCTCCCTCGCCCTCCTGTGCGTGAAGCTGGTCCAGGGTTCCATCCATCAGCACCCTGCCCTTGCCGATAAGGATGATCCGATCTGTGATGGCCTCGATATCCTGCATATCATGGGTAGTGAGAATCACCGTGGTGTGATGCTCTCTGTTTAAGCGGCGGATAAACTCCCGCACCGCCAGCTTGGATACTGCGTCCAAACCGATGGTGGGCTCGTCCAGAAACAGAATATCCGGGCTATGTAAGAGGGAGGCAGCCAGCTCGCAGCGCATACGCTGCCCCAGGGACAGCTGCCTGGCAGGCGTTCTCAGAAGCTCTTTTAAGTCCAGAAGCTCCGTCAGCTCCTCTAAATTGTTCTGATACATGGAATTTGAAATAGAATAGATGTCCTGAAGCAGGCGAAAGGAATCCAGAATCGGCACATCCCACCAAAGCTGGGAGCGCTGCCCAAACACCACGCCGATATGCTTCACATGCTGAATTCGGTCCTTCCAGGGTATTCTGCCGTCCACCAGACAGCTTCCGCTCTCCGGCGTCAGGATACCGCTTAAGATCTTGATGGTGGAGCTTTTTCCTGCCCCATTCGGGCCGATATAGCCCACCATCTCCCCATCTTCGATAGAAAAGCTCACATCCTTCAGCGCCTCTATGCGCTGGCTTTCCCTACGAAAGAACGCCTTACAGGCCTCCTTCATGCCTGCGCTCCGTTTTGCTACTCTGTACGATTTGTTCACATGCTCCATCGTAATCATTTTGCTTCCTCCTGGTAGTTAGTATTTATACAGAATCTCTTGCCAAGTAGGTCTGGCTTTCCTGGTGACAGCCAGGAAATACCCTTGTATGAAATTATGTAACGTGTTCAATCCCCGCAGAAAGTCTGCTGCCCGGAATGGGCGAAAAGGAAGTCAACTATAGCACTGATTTCTTTGAAAGTCAAGAGAAATTTTATATTATCACCCATTGCACTTTTGGTAAAATTCTGCTAATATTCAGTCAATAAAAACGTACCCGGGACATGCTATGATGCTGGGGTCAAAAGGTATTTTGACAAGTCGCATTCGCCAATAAAATGCTTCGCATGGGCGAATGCTCCCGGAGTAATAAAGATTGGATGGTAGATCATATGGAAAACGAAGACTTATTTTACGGCGAAAAAGAGCCTGAGAAAAAGGACGCCCCCCAGAGAAATGACCAGTATGGCGGATATCCCCCCTACGGAAACTACAGCCAGCCCCCTAAGAAAACAGGAGACGGCCTTGGCATCGCCTCTCTGGTGACTGGCATCATCAGCATATGCTGCTGCCTATGTCCCTATATAGGTGTCTTCTGCGCAATCGCGGGTATCATCACCGCTGTGCTTGCCAGAAAACAGGGAAACAACGACGCCATACCCATTATAGGACTTGTTACCTCCATCACCGGTCTGATCATTAACCTTTTTCTTATCATCTATATGGTGTATATAATGATGAATCCTTCATTATATCGGGAGCTTATGGAGGAATACAACAGGATACTTGAGAGCATGGAGGATGCAGGTTATTTTCTACGGCTGTTCAGAAAGTAAGAGATGAAAGCTGCTGCAGGGCAGTAAAATGCCTGAGCAGCAGCTTTTTATTCTGCTTATTTAGGAGGAGCTGCTTTATGCGATAATCCGTACATGAAACATTAGCAGCGCGATATTCTTCCAAAGGAAATTGAATATATAAAGCCCCGCCAGAATATAAATATGGACAGCCCGAATTCTCATGGCCCAGGTCCGGCCCCAGGTGATCCTGGAGATGGTCTGAGAGCCCATGAACACTGCGCCTGATATAGCCATATACAATACCGCCGGGTGATGAATGAGGCTGCTTTTTATATTTCCCCGCAGGAGATACAATACTGCCCTGGTGCCCCCGCAGCCGGGACAGTACAGCCCTGTCAGAAAATGTACCGGGCAGGGCAAAAAAATTTTGCTCGCCAGCTCTGGGGCAGCCATGTAAAAGGCCCCCAAGGCCATAAAGAGCAGAAGGACAACCCATCCAATGATGTAAAATATATCCTCCGTGCTCCAATAACCCCAGGGGCAGAATAAAGCTTTAATTTTATGAATTGTTCCTTTATTACGCATCGTGTTAAGCTTGTCACTCCTGCACCGGAATCATCTGGCAGATCTGGGGAAAGGCCGCTGCCTTTTCCTCATATTCTCCTCGGGTCATCCTCGCCGTCAGAAACGCAAAGCCCGGCTCCTGGCGCAAAACTGTGATTTCCTCTGTTCCAAATGCCTCCAAAGCCTGCTTCTCCACTTCCTTGTCCCCGGCAGAAAAGCGCACAAAATACTGATTTACTGCACCAGTATTTGCAGACAGCTCCAGCTTCTCATCTCTCCAGCCGGGATAAACGCATCTGTCGGAGTTCTTCGTGATTTCCACCACATCCGCCACCACTGCGCTGGCGGTAGGCAGCTTTCCGGCTCCGCTGCCGTAAAACATCAGATCCCCGGTCATATCTCCACGGACAAACACAGCGTTAAAGACGCCGCTGACGGTATACAGCGGATGTCCCTCCCGAAGGAGCTTGGGCGAAACAGAGGCGTACACCTTTCCATCCTCCACCTTACAGGAGGCAAGAAGCTTGATGGAAAGCCCCATCTCCTTTGCATAGGCCATATCCGCCTTGGTGATATCTGTGATTCCTCTGGTCTCAATATCCTCATAGTCCACAAATTGACCCAGAGCGATGGAGGCCAGAATGGCAATCTTCCTGCAGGCGTCATGCCCTTCCACATCCGCGCTGGGATCGCGCTCCGCATAGCCCAGCGCCTGGGCCTCCTTCAACACGTCCTCGTAGGCCCGGCCCTCCCGATCCATCTTGGTCAGCATGAAATTCGTAGTGCCATTTAAAATACCGGTAATCTCTGTAACATTTCCTGCGGTCAGACAGGAATACAGCGGCCGGATAATGGGGATGCCACCCCCCACGCTGGCTTCAAACTGGAAGTTTAAGTTTTTTTCTCTGGCAATGGCCAGCAGCTCGCTGCCGTACTTTGCCACCAGAGCCTTGTTGGAGGTGCAGGCATGCTTTCCCGCCAGCAGGGCTGCCTTTACAAATTCATAGGCCTTGCCTGTTCCTCCCATGGTCTCGATTACCAGACCCACCTCCGGGTCATTTAAGATGATATTAAAATCGTGAACCAGAATCCGTTCCACCGGATCCCCGGGAAAGTCCCGCAGGTCCAGCACATACTTGACGCTAACCTCCTGGCCGGTTTCAGCCGTGATCAGATCCTTTTTTTTCTCCAGAATCTCAACCACACCGCTTCCTATTGTACCATATCCTAAAACTGCTGCCTTCATCATCACCCTTTCCGCCGGTCCTAGTCCAGCTCTGCGTCGTCACCGGATTTTATTCCTGTCTTTTTCCACTTCAGATATGCGCTCATAAAATTGTCCAGCTTTCCATCCAGCACCGCCTGGGCATTGCCGCTTTCCTCCCCGGTGCGGTGATCCTTCACCATGGTGTAGGGCTGAAGCACATAGGAGCGAATCTGGCTGCCCCAGCCGTTTTCCTTTACCTCGCCCCGGATGCCGGCCTCCTTCTCCTCCTGCTCCTGCTGCTGCAGTATGAGAAGGCGGGCCTTTAACATCTGCATGGCCTTGTCCTTGTTCTGGAACTGGGAGCGCTCGTTCTGGCACTGCACCACAATCCCCGTGGGGAAATGGGTGATACGGATGGCGGAGGAGGTTTTGTTGATATGCTGCCCGCCTGCGCCGCTGGAATGATAGGTATCGATACGTATATCCTCCGGCCTGATCTCAATTTCCGCCTGCTCGTCCTCGATCACGGGCATCACCTCACAGCCCACAAAGGAGGTCTGACGCTTTGCCTGGGCGTTAAAGGGAGAGATTCGCACCAGACGGTGCACCCCGTGCTCGGACCGGAGCAGTCCATAGGCGTTTAATCCGTCCACCTGGAAGGTGACGGATTTGATGCCCGCCTCGTCCCCATCCAGACGATCCAGCTCCTCCACAGAAAATCCCTTGGAGGCCGCCCATCTGCAGTACATCCTGTAGAGCATGGAGGCCCAGTCGCAGGACTCCGTTCCTCCTGCTCCCGCATTTAACTTCACGGTTGCGGAGCAGCTGTCATATTCTCCTGAAAGAAGGGTGGTGATGCGCAGCTCCTCCAGCTCCTCCGAGAAGGCGTCCAGCATTTCCTGAATCTC
Source organism: uncultured Lachnospiraceae bacterium (assembly GCA_944381475.1). Lineage (GTDB taxonomy): Bacteria > Bacillota > Clostridia > Lachnospirales > Lachnospiraceae > UBA4292. The sequence continues at coordinate 12,098 of CALWLH010000104.1, forward strand.
CGGGATCACAGAAGAATCATTTTCCTCATAGCCCATCTCAATCAGGATCTGCATCTCCTCATATTTTGTCTCCAGCTCAGAAAACCCCTTTAAGGTATCCTGCAGCTCCTTCAGCTCCCTGGATATCTTCTGGCTCTTCTCCACATCATTCCAGAAATCGGGAGCCTCCATATACATATTCAGCTCCTTGATCCGCTGCTGCTTATCCTGTATATTTAAGGAAGCCTTGATCTCCATCAGAGTAGGCTCCAGCTGGGACAGCGTATATTTAAACTGATCTAATTCTACCATTTTTAAAACCTTTCAGCTGATCTGCTCACAACGCGCGAAAAATCATGCCATTCCATCCTTGCCCTGCAATCGCGCAAAATACAACGGATATTCTTCTCAGATCAGCGCTTTGCCATGGCACTGCTTATACTTTAAGCCGGAGCCGCAGGGACATGGATCGTTGGGATAAACCTTCTTGGTTTCCCGTCTCTTGGGAGCCCGGACAGCCGATTCGTCCTTATTGGTTCCCGTCACCTTGGCAACCTGCTCCCGCTCAACCTTCTGCTCGATCTTCACCCGGTACAGGGCACGGACGGTGTCAATCTGAATGTTCTCGCTCATCTCGTCAAACATATCATATCCCACCATCTTATATTGCACAACAGGATCCTTCTGACCAAAGGCCTGAAGCCGGATACCCTGGCGGAGCTGTTCCATATCGTCGATGTGATCCATCCACTTGGAGTCGATGACCTTCAGCAGAATCACGCGCTCGATCTCCCGGAACTGCTCGATATTGTCAAAGCTTGCCTCCTTCTCCTCATAGAGCTTGACTGCCTGCTCCTTCAGATTATGGATCAGCTGCTTCTTTTTATAGGATTTCTTCTGTTCCTCTGTGAGCGTGATCTCCGGCAGAGGAATGATGGGCAGAAGCCGCTTATTCAGCTCCTGGATATCCCAGTCGGCGGGAGACTGCTCATCGGAGATGCAGCCGTTGACGGTATTCTCCACAATGGTGTTGATCATATTGATGATGAAATCCCGCATACTCTCGCCATTCAGCACCCGCAGACGCTCGCCGTAGATGATCTCTCTCTGCTCGTTCATCACCTGGTCATAGTCCAGCAGATTCTTTCTGGTGGCATAATTGTTGCTCTCGATCTTTGACTGGGCCGTCTCGATGGCCTTGGAAAGCATCTTGTGCTCAATCTGCTCTCCCTCCTGAATACCCATGGCGTTAAAGACCTTCATCATTCGCTCGGAGCCAAACAGGCGCATCAGATCATCCTCCAGGGAGATGTAAAAGCGGGATTCGCCCGGATCTCCCTGACGGCCGGAACGGCCCCGGAGCTGGTTGTCGATACGCCGGGACTCATGGCGCTCTGTGCCGATGACATACAGACCTCCCGCCTCCCTTGCCTCCGGGTCAAGCTTGATATCCGTACCACGCCCCGCCATGTTTGTGGCGATGGTCACAGCTCCGTGATGGCCGGCGTCCGCCACAATGGCCGCCTCCTGCTCATGGAACTTTGCGTTTAACACATTGTGCTGAATGCCCCTGCGCTTGAGCATGCCGCTGATAAGCTCCGAGGTGTCGATGTTGATGGTGCCCACCAGAACAGGCTGCCCCTTTGCATGGGCACGCTCCACCTCGTCCACAACCGCCTTGTACTTTTCCTTTTTGGTCTTAAACACCGCATCCTGCTGATCTATACGGGCAACAGGCTTGTTTGTGGGAACCACGATGACATCCATGCCGTAGATATCCCGAAACTCCTTCTCCTCCGTCTCAGCAGTACCGGTCATACCGGCTCTCTTCTTATATTTGTTAAAGAAATTCTGGAAGGTGATGGTGGCCAGAGTCTTGCTTTCCCGCTTGACCTTTACCTTCTCCTTTGCCTCGATAGCCTGATGAAGGCCGTCGCTGTAGCGGCGTCCCGGCATGATACGGCCGGTAAACTCATCCACGATCAGCACCTCATCATCCTTTACCACATAGTCCTTATCCCGAAACATCAGGTTGTGGGCCCGCAGAGCCAGATCCATGTTGTGGGCGATATCCAGATTTTCCGGGTCGGACAGATTCTCGATATTGAAGAATTCCTCCACCTTCTTGATACCATCCGCAGTCAGGGTCACCACTTTATCCTTCTCGTCCACGATAAAGTCCCCTGTTTCCTTGACCTCCTCGCCCAGGATCAGCTCCATACGGCCCAGCTCGTTGGACTCACCCCGCTGAAGGCGGCCTGCCAGATAATCGCAGACCTCATAGAGCTTGGTGCTCTTTCCGCTCTGACCCGAAATAATCAGCGGCGTTCTGGCCTCGTCAATGAGCACCGAGTCCACCTCATCAATGATAGCAAAGTGGAGATCCCGCAGCACCAGCTGCTCCTTATAGATCACCATGTTGTCCCGGAGATAGTCAAAGCCCACCTCGTTATTTGTCACATAGGTAATATCACAGGCATAGGCCGCACGGCGCTCGTCATTGTTCATGCTGTTTAAGACGCAGCCCACCGTCAGACCTAAAAATTCGTGTACCTTTCCCATCCAGGAGGAATCGCGGTCCGCCAGATAGTCGTTGACGGTGACGATATGCACGCCCTTGCCCTCCAGGGCGTTCAGGTATGCGGGCAGGATGGACACCTGGGTTTTTCCCTCGCCGGTACGCATCTCTGCAATACGCCCCTGGTGGATGATGATACCACCGATGATTTGTACATAATAATGCTCTGTATTCAACACACGCCTGGTGGCCTCCCGGGCTGTGGCAAAGGCCTCCACCAGTATATCATCCAGCGTTTCCCCCTTTGCCAGGCGCTCCTTAAACTCCTGGGTCTTTCCCCGAAGCTCCTCATCGCTTAAGGCCATCATCTCATCTCTCATGGCCACGACCTTGTCCGCGATGGGCGTAATGCGCTTCAGCTCATGCTGGCTGTGTGTTCCAAATATCTTTGTTAATGCTCCCATAGTCGCTCCTATCTGTCCATAAAAAAAGACACACTTTGCAATATGATACCACCTTTTTTCAATTCTTTCAACTGTTTTATGTAAAGATGCCGGGGAGTGGCATGAAATATCTCTTTATGATTACAGCTCCCGGAGAAGCTTTACATAAGCCTTGTAGGCGCTGGGAATGGCGTAGCGCTCCATAAGCTCCTGCTTCGTCACAGCCCGTCTGCTGCCTGTCTGCAGCCCCATCAGCGCCTCTCCTGACAACCTGATCACCCAGGAGCGCATATGCCATTCCACATGGGTAAACACATGTCTTGCCTCCGGTCCGGCTGCAAAGGTATATGGAACCTGGCGATCTTCAAAGAAAGCTCCTGACTCTAAATATCCGGAAAGAGCGGGAAACTGATACAAGCCTGCCAGCAGCCCCTTATTCTCTCTCTGTTCAATCAATATCCTGCTCCCATCGGTCACCAGATATACAGTCCAATCCTCCACACGCCTGGGTTTTTTCGGACTTTTCATCGGCAAAATCTCCGTCAAGCCCTGATTATGGGCTGCACAGCGGGTCCTCACCGGACACCGGCCGCATGCAGGCGCTCTGTCCGGGCCGCAAAGAAGAGCGCCAAGCTCCATAATTGCCCCATTAAACAGCCTGGGTTCACAGCCTCCTGTTTTTAAGAACGACCCAATCTCCGACTCAAAATATTTTTTAGTTGACTGCAGCCCAATATCCCTTCTGCTAGCCGTCAGCCGGGACAGAACCCGCAGCACATTTCCGTCCACTGCCGCCGCAGGAAGATTAAAGGCAAAGGATGCAATTGCCCCAGCGGTATAGCTTCCGATTCCCGGAAGAGCCAGGAGCTTCCCATAATCCTCCGGCATCCGCCCCTGATACTGCTCCATCAGCACCTGGGCGCACTTTTTTAAGCTGCGGGCTCTGGAATAGTATCCCAACCCCTGCCACAGCTTATCCAGCTCCTCCTGGGAAATCTCAGCAAGATCCGAGATTTCTGGCAGCCGCTCCATAAATCTGGCAAAATAGGGCTTCACCGCCTCCACCCGGGTCTGCTGCAGCATAATCTCGCTGACCCATATACGATACGGGCTCCTGTCCCGCCTCCATGGAAGATCCCGTCCCTCCCTGACAAACCATCTGATCAGAGGATCGCTGATCTGCATATAAATATCACACACCTGCTTCTCCATTCCGCCGCCTGATTTGCGGCATAAAACCCGATGCATAAAGTATAGACATTTGCCGGACTTTTGTCAAACAACCGCCCTTTTTCGGACAACCTTGTTCAAATAATATATTTCCAAAATTGTCCACATTTACTGTTTGTTTTCCACTAAGTTATCCACATAAGCCCAGCCTTTTTTTCCGTGTTCTGAGTTAGTTGTCCACTTTATCCACCGATAGAAAGCATGTTTTAGTGGATAACTTCTATATATGGCCTTGTTTTCAATTCGCACAGAATGTGCTTGTGGATAATTATTGTCAGAACTTTTGACCTTTTTTGTGGATAAGACCGACTTTTTATCCCAAACTGTTTGTATTTTGTCTTGTTTTTTTCTCCGCGATATGCTAGAATAAATGCATCATCAATGTGCGCGGATGTGGGGTATCAATAAAATCGAAAGGAAAAATGCAGGCAGGTATTCACCCCAGCTGTCAGGAGGCAGAGCACGAAACCACTGCAGTGGTAAGAATATGAAATATATAATCAGCGGAAGAAATATTGAGATAACGGACGGATTAAAAGACGCAGTCATTGAAAAAATCGGAAAGCTGGAACGCTACTTCACAGAGGAGACAGAGGCTCAGATTACACTGAGCGTAGAAAAGGATCGTCAAAAGATCGAGGTTACCATCCCTGTAAAGGGCAGCACCATCCGGGCTGAGCAGACCAGCACGGATATGTATGTATCCATCGACCTGGTAGAGGAAACCATTGAACGCCAGCTGAAAAAATATAAGACAAAGCTCACTGCCAGGGAACAGGCGGGAAATTTCACCGAAAGCTACATGGACGAGGATTTCGAGGACTCCAATGAAATAAAGATCGTAAAGACGAAAAAATTTGGCATCAAGCCCATGAACGCCGAGGAGGCCTGTCTCCAGATGGAGCTTTTAGGTCACAGCTTTTATGTATTCTGCAACGACCAGACAGACGAGGTCAATGTGGTATACAAGAGAAAGGACGGCGCCTTTGGTCTGATAGAGCCCACCTTTGAATAAAAGCTTCTTTAAAAAAAGCCACCGCATTCGCGGTGGCTTTCAATATATTATTTTAATTTAATTTAAGAAGGTTACTGCCTTGCAGGGCTGACGATAATACATGTCAGAGATAATGATACCAAGGGTTTCGCTGGCAGCGTGGATAATCTTGCCGTCGCCAATGTACATTGCCACATGTCCGATCACGCCTGTCTGCAGGTTCGTGTAGAATACCAGATCTCCCACCTTCACATCGGAAAGTGAAATTTCTCTTCCCGCCGCAGCCTGAGAGCGGGACGTACGAGTAATACTCATGCCAAAATGCGCATATATTCCAGATGTAAAGCCTGAGCAGTCCGTTCCGTTAACCAGATCTGTTCCGCCGTACACATAAGGGTTTCCAAGGAACTGCATAGCATAATTCACCAGCGCCGAACGAAGATCTGCATTTGTATCTGTCTCTGCAGCAGGCTGCTGTGCAACTGCCTCTACAGTGAAGGATGTCTCAAAGCCATTGTATACCACAACAAAGGTATTGGTACCCTCGGAAAGAGCCATGCCAACCTGCGCACATCCCCATCCGTCAACCGGATGTGTGGTTCCATCGCTGAACACGCCCATCACTGTCAGCTCCGCAGCGCTTACTGTGTTTCCAACATACTTGACGCCGCCGTTATATCCTGCCTGCACACCTACCGCTACAACCGGCGCCGGTGTGGGTTCAGGCTGAGGCGTTGTTTCCGGCACTGTCTCCACCGGAGTAGTTACCGGCTCCGTCTCAGGCTGGGGCGTGGTCTGCGGTACAGTCTCTGCCGGGGTGTTCACCGGCTCCGTCTCAGGCTGCGGCGCGGTCTCAGGCGCTGTTTCAACCGGAGTGGTCACCGTTTCCGCAGCCTGCTGTGTTTCCTGGGCAAGCTGATCTTCATAGGCCTGCTCCGCCATAATACGTTCCTCATCCAGAGAAATGGCCTGGGCAGACGTCTTAATTACATCAATATAGTCCTTATGTACATAACCTGTACAGGTTGCGTCAAGCTGAACCTGATAAAAGTCTCCCTCCTCACCGATGATAACCACCTGTGCTCCGGTACCAATCAGGGTGATGGGATCCGTCTCAACAGAGGGGCCGCTTCTTACATACAATCCCGTTGTGTTGCTGGATACCGTGCCGATGATCCTAAATGCCTCTGCAATATAGGGGTCATCCTCCGTACCGGCAATAAACAAATCCGCCTTTACATATCCCTCCACACTGCCGGAGGAGATGCGGTACCATGTGCCGTCCTCGCCCTGAACAGTTCCAAGAATGGTTCCCACTGCGCCGTCGTACATCTTTCCAATGATGGTGGCATCGTCTGTGGTAGCCGGTATGCTGCGAACCCGTACATAGTTCCCGGAATTTGCAACCGCATACTGCGCGGCAGCTTCTGTCTCTTGAACCGTCTCTACAGAAGAAGTCTCTGCCTCCTTCTGCACATTCCCAAACAGCAGCTCAAGAACCGCGTCATGGGTGTCAGAATTCATATTATACTGATCCAGAGCAAAGCTCGCACCTGCAATGGATGTTTCGGCGCTGACAATTCCCGCTGCCCCGGACGTCTGGAACAATCCTGCGCTCATGGCCATAACCGCTAAGCCAAAAGCTGTGATGCTCAAACCCTTTTTCATTACGTAAACCCTGCCTTCTCTAAAAACGCATTTCCAAAAATAAAACTTTTAAATTAATTCTCTTAATTTATTACAAAAATGTTACACTTTGTTACGGACATATTGTAGCAGAGCTTATTTTCTTTGTCAAGGAAATATCCGCGGAAAATTGTGAAATTTGCCAGTTTTTTTTCTTCTTCGACATTTCATCCATCCTGCATCAAGCCCTATGAAGCGACAATGTACTGTTCCACACTGTGCACCGCATTGGCGCCGTCCGCAGCGGCAGTAACCACCTGGCGCAGCGCTTTTGTACGCACATCCCCCGCCGCAAAAAGCCCGGGCGTACTTGCCGCGCAGCTTTCATCCGCAGCTACATAGCCCCCCGCATCCAGCTCACAAAGCCCCTGATAAAGCCCGCTTTCCGGTACAATCCCTACGGCGATGAAAATTCCGGACACCGGCAACGCAACCTCCAGGCCAGATTGATGGCGCACCATAATTTCTTCCACCTTACCCTCGCCATGGATTTCTGTCACATTGCTGTCCCACACGAGCTCCACATTGTCCAGGGCAAAAAGCTGCTTTTGAAGCGCCCCGGCGGCACGCAGGCTGTCCCTTCTGTGAATAAGGTACACCTTTCTGCACATTCTGGCAAGAAAGATGGCGTCCTCCACGGCCACATCGCCGCCCCCCACCACGGCCACCTCTTTTCCTCTGTAAAAGGCTCCGTCACAGGTAGCGCAGTAGGAAACGCCCTTTCCCGTCAGCTCCTGCTCTCCTCTGACGCCCAGCAGTCTGTGGTGCGCTCCCGTTGCCAGAATGATTGTTTTTGTCTCGTAGGTTTCCTTTTCACAGCATACCAGAAAGCCCTTCTCCGTCTTAGTAATTGTGTCCGCCCTGGTCTCAACAAAGGAGACCCCCAGCTTTTCCGCATGTTCCCTGAAGCTCTGTCCCAAGTCAAAACCGTTCAAATGGTACAGCCCCGGGTAGTTATCCACCTCATAGGTATTGATGATCTGCCCGCCGCTGACAGGCTCCCTTTCGATAACTATAAACGAGAGATCCGCTCTGGCTGCATAAATGGCTGCTGACAGCCCCGCAGGGCCGGATCCTATGATGATCGTATCGTACATGCAAACTCCCTTCCAAGGCAAGGTGTCCCAAAGTCTGTCTTTTTCATGCAAGCATGAAACGCCAGACCTTTTGACACCTGTATAAAAATGCCTTATTGACTATTTATTTTTTTCTATTATACTGAATTTATTCACTCAATCATCGGAGGCAGACAGTTATGAGCACAACCATCTGGATTACCGGCGCCAGCAGAGGCATCGGCCGGGCCATTGCCCTAAAGATCGCGGAGCAATTTTATATAGAAGAAACACCCCTCAACCTGGCGGTCAACAGCCGGCACGATGACCCGGACCTGCGCAGCATTGAAACGTTGCTGACAGAAAAACATGCCCATGTTTTAAAGCTTGTGGGGGATGTGGCGTCCCAGGAGGACAGAACCCATATGCTGAACTGCATCCACCAGCGCTTTGGCCATATAGATGTGCTGATCAATAACGCCGGCATCGCCCATATAGGGCTTTTACAGGATATGACCGCCGCTCAGATCGGCGATATTCTTTCCGCAAACCTGACATCGGCAATAGCTCTCTGCGCCCTTGTGATACCGGATCTCCTGAAAAGCAAAAAAAGCCCCCGAATCATCAACATTTCCTCCGTCTGGGGAAATATCGGCGCCTCCTGCGAGGCGGTTTATTCCGCCAGCAAGGGGGGGCTCAATTCCTTTACCAGGGCCCTGGCAAAGGAGCTTGCTCCAAGTCATATTCCGGTAAACGCCATCTCCTGCGGCCTCATCGACACGGGAATGAACGCCTGCCTCTCCGAGGCGGAAATGGCAGCGCTGTATGAGGAAATTCCTGCAGGCCGGGCCGGAACCCCAAAAGAGGTGGCGGAGCTTGCGTACATGCTCCTTCGCGCCACCGACTATCTGACAGGGCAGGTCATCACCCTTGACGGGGGATGGACCTGATACACTACCTCGCGGCAGATATGCGGATATAGGCAGCAATGATCCAGTTTCTAAGCCATCTCCAGGAGATGCTGAACATCTGCTCTGCGGGACTCATGCGCAGATGTCCCCAGCGCAGATGCTTGTACATGAGACGGATATGCTCCTTCGTATAATCCGCGCCCCCCTTTCCTACCAGCTTCCCGGTGTTGGAGTCCCTGCGCACCCTGAAGGCATTCATGCTCTCCGGCTCCACTGCCACTCTTCCCATAGAGGACAGTCCCAGCCAAAGGTCAAAATCCAAAATATAGGGAATATCCTCGTCAAACCCGCCGGTAGCCTCAAAATCCTGCTTCCTAAAAAGAGCGCATACTGGATTTCCGAAAAAATTATTCAGCAGAATCGATGATTTTGCCAGCTTCTTTCCATTAAAGACGCCCCGGACAGGCCAGTGGGCATAACGCCCCCGGATCTGTCCCTCATCGTTGATGAGATCCGTCCCTGTCACCACCAGCTTGATATCCGGGTGACGCATCAGATAGGGCACGCTTTTTTCAATACAATCCGGATATAAAATATCATCCGCAGGCACCAGCTTCACATACGCGCCTCTGCAGCGGCATACGCAGCGGTTCCAGTTGCCCGCCATTCCCATATTCTGATCATTGACATAGAAACGAAATCTTGGGTCCTTGATGGTTTTCAGCTTATCCACTGTTCCATCCGTAGAGGCGTCATCCACAACCAGTACCTCCAGGTTTTTCCAGGTTTGGTTCAGAGCACGCTCCACCGTCTCCAAAATATAACGTTCACTGTTGTATGCGGGAATACAAATACTAACCAACGGCTGATCCTTCATACTTTTCACCTGTCCTCTCTGCAAAAATATTCCGGTCCGCTTCTATGCTTTCTCTTGTTATTTTCTACCGGTGCTTAATCTTTAAAATCCCTATAAAGAAGCTGGAAAATGTGATCTGGATTCCCACCACCATGCAGGTGACTGCGGGAATGGTCAGGCGCATGATCTTTTGGGGATTCAGGGCTCCGAATTCACTCTTATTCCAGCTCACCAGTGCCACGATGGTCAGCACCAGTCCTGCCAGGAACAGCAGAACCCCCAGAAAAATTCCTCTGTCAACCGTCATAAAACTCTTTTTCTTTTCAGGCATGGGAATAAATCCTGTCACCTGGGCATAGGTCTTGGTAAATGCATTAAAAAAGATGGTATTGACCCCGATCATCAGCATCGCTGACGCGTAGAGCATGGTGTTGATGTCGAAGCCCACATTTCCGATATGAAGCGTTCCCGCCGTCATCACCAGCATCAGAAGGGCTCCCAGAGCAACGAAAAATATACCCGGATACAGAAACAGCCAGCTGGGGCTGTGCATCAGCAGAAACTTTAAGTGACGCCACCCGTCATGGAAGCTCCTCAGATGGGGCGCCCGGCTTCTGCCGTCGGGAGAAAGGGTGGTGGGCACCTCTGTAATCTTCAGCTTGTAAAGGGTCGCCTTCACCACCATCTCGCTGGCATATTCCATGCCGGTGGTCTGGAGGCCGATTTTTAATATGGATTCCCTCTTGTAGCCCCGGAGGCCGCAGTGAAAATCTCCAATATCGCTTTTATAGAACAAACGCCCGATAAAGCTCAGCACCGGATTTCCGATATAGCGGTGCAGGGGCGGCATGGCCCCCTTGGCGATTCCGCCCTTAAATCGGTTTCCCATAACCAGGTCATACCCCTCCCGCAGCTTTTCCAGAAAGGGCATCAGATGCAAAAAATCATAGCTGTCGTCCGCATCTCCCATGATTACGTACTCTCCAAGGGCCGCATTGCAGCCGCCAATCAGGGCTGCGCCGTACCCCCGCTCCGCAATAGGTACCACCCGGGCGCCGCAGCGCTCTGCTATTTCCCGGGAGCCATCCGTGCTTCCATTGTCCGCGATCAGAATCTCTCCGTTTACATGCTCGGTTTCCAAAAAGGTCTTTGCCTTTTTTATACAGGTTTCCAGTGTCTCCGCCTCGTTCAGGCAGGGCATCAGGATGGTTAATTCATAAGGCTGTGCCATAATAAACTCCTACTTTTCATTCTTTTTCATGGGATAGGGGCCAAAATCCAGCTCATAGGGATAATGGGTCTTTCTCTTCTCCACCGGAGGAGGCGTCATATAGTCGCCGTACATCTTTGTCAGCAGCATCTCCAGATGATTGGGAAAGGGTAAAAGCCCATCCTCAAAGGGAAGATAGCGCAGAGGATAGATGTCTGTCTTGCGAAAGGTATTTGTATAAGGCAGGGGATCACAGAAATATGCGATTCGCTTTGTCTTTTTATTTTCGTAGCGGCGGTTTGCCCTCTCCCTCTTCTTATAAAGCCACTCCTTTGAGATACCCAGAGCCTTCATAGCATGATGAGCCGCAACGCAGGCCGCCGTCACCAGCTTTGCGGGAAGGCCATGGATATACAGATAGGGCCTTGGGATGCTTCGGAGGATCAGAAGCTTTCCCCAGAACCAGGCGCTCCACATCTGCAGCTGATAGGCAAGCCAGCCGTCCGCAGCATTATCCAGCGCATACAGATCAAGAAAGATCCCCCAGTTGCAATCCACATCCTTCATGGAATATTCCCGAAACTTCGTCCCTTTAAGCACCAGTCTGGTGGTAGCCAGGGGAAAATTGATATCCCGTTCCGTATTCAGCACCTCGTACTTATCCCCCATCTGCTCCGTCACAAGCTTCATGAAGGTCTCATAATCCTTCCTGGGCATGGAGATGTCGATATCATCATCCCAGGGAATATACCCTTTGTGGCGCAGGGCGCCGATTCCCGTGCCCGCGTAGCCAAAATATGTGAGGTGATTCTCATCACAGATCTTCCTGAAATCGGATAATATCATCATCTCCAGCTTTTGCAAATGCGCCAGCACCTCTGGCTCATAAAACTTCGGCATTTCCTTCTCCGCAGGCTCCCCTGCCCCTCCTTACAGCTTTTCTTATATTGTCCCTGTTTTCAAAAAATGCTGGAAACAAAAGTCCCTGCCCATGATACCGCAGGTTTTTTCAGCACTGCCCGGATATCATTCCTCCGTCATATCCTTCTCATGCTTCCAGTCATGCTCCAGCTTTTTTAACTCTTCAGACAGACTGACGCGGCTTTCGTCCCGGCGAAGGCCGGGAAAGGCTCTAAGGATACGGGAGCTGCCGATGCTCTGGCGCAGCCGCAGTCCCTTTTGCTCCAGCTCCTCCATGCGGTGCTGCAGCTCTTCTTTTCGTTCGTTAAATTCCGCCATGCTTTTCTCTGCAAACTCCGCCCTTCGCTCCTCCAGCTCTGTCACGCTCCTTGTAATCCGCTCCCTGCTCTTTTCAATAAAACGCCCGCTGCGCTCTTCAATAGTCTCCCGATCCACCCCAAGCAACTCTGTTGTGTCAAGCACCGCGCCTCCAACCAGCTGGCTCATCTCATCTCCCAGCTGATGAAGTCCCTTTGCGATCCGTTCCATCTCTCCCAGGCTCTTAGAAATGCCAATGACGGTTTTCAGGGAGACCACTAAATCCACCGCATAGACCAGATAGAGGAGCACCAGGAGCACAATGCCGATGCTCCTGGGCACGGAAGTCACCAGCCCGAAAATGAGAGGATGGATGACCCGCACAACCAGCACCACGCCGATTCCCCACATGACGCTGTAGCCCAGGCAGATATAGCCGTGAAAATTGAAGGGCTGCTTTGAATAGTCCCACCAACGCATATGGAATATCTTGTCCAGAATCCAGCCTCCAAAGCATTCCACAGCGGTACAAAGAAGCATTCCTCCGAAAAACAGCGCAAAAAGCTGATCGGCTACCGGTTCCAGAAGCAACAGCACCCCGATCATGCCAAAGCCATAGATGGGACAAACCGGGCCATTCAGAAAGCCCCTGTTTACAAGGCGTCCTGTACTCAATGTCACAAACGCGACCTCAACCGTCCAGCCTATAAAGGAATACAATAAAAACAACCACAATATCTGATAAAAGCTGTACATGTTCCTTCCTGCCTAAAACCCGGGCACAAAATACCGCCCTCTAATTATTCCCCTATCTTACCATAAGAGCCTTTTAAAAGCAAGTCAAAGGGCAGAATTCCCCACTCGCCGATGTAAAAGCAAAACGCAGGCGCTGCATAGCCTGCGTTTTATTTTTAACTGTATATTTTTGAAGCATTGCTTCTACTGGGAAACCAGAAGTCCCAGCACTGTGAACTCATCGCCTGTGGAATCCGCAGCCTTTTTGATTACGATGGTATGCTCCGCCGCCTCATCCGAGGTATATACCTCAGCAGATTCGGCGTAATTTCCCCAGCCTCCGGAAAAATCTCCATCCAGCCTGGTAGCCAGCTCTCCGTCCACATACACCTCAAACTGACCGCTGTCTCCATTTGTTGTTCGGTAATACATGACGCCCAGGTTTCTGCATGTGATGGTAAAGGTCAGGTTGCCCTCGCCTTCCGTGCAGGTCCAGTCGTTGGGAAATACGTAGAACTTGCTGCTCTCCTCAAAATCTCCCAGATCCTCCGGCGTGATGCTGGAGCTGTCAAGGATCTGCGCGTTCATGTACTTATCCCTTGTGACAGGGTCTGCCTCAAAGGCCTGGGGCTCCTGGTATGTATCCCGGTAAGCGTTTACATTATTCAGATATTTCCAGAGGATCTCTCCCGCAATGGCGTGTCCCAATGCTGAAGGATGGGTGACGTCGCCGGAAAGCTGCTTATCCGTGTATACTCCCGTCTCCATCATATGGTTGATCACATTGATATAGCTGACCATGGGAGTCATATAATTGTAGCCGATCAGCGCATCTGCCTCCTGGGCGGTGGACCCGTTGGTCTGCCCCATGAATAAAAGCAATACCGCCGGACTGCTCTCCGCCTCATAGATTCTGCGGACCAGATTGTCATAGCTTGTCTGGGTAAAGTTTGACCCATCGTCGTTGACAGAGAACTCCACAAGCACCAGATCAGGATTATAATCCAGCACATCCGCCTGAACACGGTGTACGCCCAGATAGGAATTGGTTGCCCCGATACCCGCATTGATAAACTCGATCTCCGCATCGGGGAATGTATCCGTCCACCACTGGTGGAAAATGTCCGCGTAGCAGGTTTTAAAGCCCACCTCCGCATCGCTCTCGCCGCTGGAGATGGTCCCCTGGGTGATGGAGCCTCCGATGCAGGCGATGGTAACCTTCTCGCCGGCCGCGGCCTTTCTCATAACCGCCGCAAGAGCCGCATCATCCGTCACCTTCGTCCAGTAATCCGCCAGCGCCATCTCCTCATCGGAGACATAATCGGTCAGGGGCGCCGCGCCTTCTGTCCACTTTTTCTCATCCCGGTTTACCTCTGTCTCCTCCGGCTTTGTCTCTTCCGCGGTGGTTTCCTGGGCGGAGGTCTGTATGTCCTCCGCTGCAGAGGCCGGAGCCGTGGTTGCGTCTGTCTGGCTGGTGCTGTTTGAAGCGCATCCAGCCAGCATTACAGCTGTCAGTCCGGCGCATGCCAGCCTGTTCCATACCCTTCTCATTATTCCGCTCCTTCTGCCGAAGCCTCATTTTCTCCGGCCTTTTTCTTTTCCAGATAACGGTTGATCTCATCCACCAGCTCTTCCGCCGCCAAGCCATGTACCATGGCAGCCTCCTCCAGGGTTTCCGCCTGGGATGCGGGACATCCGATGCAGTGCATGCCGGCAGCCATCAAAATAGGGGCCGTGCCAATGTCAATCTGAAGCAGCTCGCCAATCAATGTATCCTTATTAACCATTTTGTTATTCCTCCCTATATTTAAAGGCATTATAAATCATTTGTCTCAATATTGCAACAAAAAGCCATGTATCTAAGAAAATACATTTTACTGCTTGAAGGGGCATTCCCAGGAAATCAGCCATAGCGTTCCCCCATACCCCCGTACTTCTCAGAAAAGAAGGCCCGTTGTAATTATTTCAGACAAAATTGTGCCAGATTTATAGTCATTTTAACCAATTTTTCTTAAATTATGTATGTATTTATATCCTTTGTTAACAAAATTTTCTTTTGTATTTTCGTGCATATTGTATACAATAAGATACAAAAAAGTGTTGACGAAACCCTCCGAAACCATATATAATAGGGGCATAGAAAGCAAATGCCGCAGGCATTTCTACTATAATCCACTACACTACTATATCTAATTAGGAGGAATATCATGAGAGAAGAATGGAATGGTTTCGTAGGTGGCAAATGGGAAAAAGCTATCGACGTAAGAGAGTTCATTCAGAAGAACTACACTCCTTATGAGGGTGATTCTTCATTCCTTTGCGGACCCACCGAAGCCACAAAAACACTCTGGGCACAGGTTATGGACCTGACAAAGCAGGAGAGAGAAGCAGGCGGTGTTCTGGACATGGACACAAAGGTTGTTTCCACCATTACATCCCACGGTGCCGGCTACTTAAATAAGGATCTGGAGAAGATCGTTGGTTTCCAGACCGACAAGCCCTTCAAGAGATCCATGCAGCCCTACGGCGGTATCCGCATGGCTATGAAGGCTTGCTCCGACAATGGATATGAGGTAGATCCTGAAATTGTAGAGTTCTTCACAACCCACAGAAAGACACATAACGCAGGTGTTTTTGACGCTTACACCAAGGAGATGCGTGTAGCTCGTACAAACCATATCATCACTGGTCTTCCGGACGCTTACGGCCGCGGCCGTATCATCGGCGACTATCGTAGAGTAGCTCTTTACGGTGTTGACCGTCTGATTGAGGACAAGGAAGTACAGAAGGATGTATGCGGTACAGGCACCATGCTTCCCGATGTAATCCGCAACCGTGAGGAGATTTCCGAGCAGATCAGGGCTTTAGGCGAGTTAAAGAAGCTGGCTCAGATCTATGGCTGCGACATTTCTAAGCCTGCTAGAAACGTACAGGAAGCAATCCAGGCAACATACTTCGGCTATCTGGCAGCTGTTAAGGAGCAGAACGGCGCTGCGATGTCTCTGGGACGTACATCCACATTCTTCGATATCTACGCTGAGCGTGACTTAAAGAACGGTACATTTACCGAGGAAGAGATTCAGGAGTTCATCGACCACTTTGTTATGAAGCTGCGCTGCGTAAAGTTCGCTCGTACACCTGAGTACAACCAGATCTTCGCCGGCGACCCCGTATGGGTAACCGAGTCCCTGGGCGGTATGGGTGTTGACGGAAGAACAATGGTTACAAAGACCTCCTTCCGTTTCCTGAACACGCTGAACAACCTGGGAGCGGCTCCGGAGCCGAACATGACCGTTCTCTGGTCCACCAGACTGCCTATCGGCTGGAAGAAGTTCTGTGCTGAGATTTCCATCAAGACATCCTCCGTTCAGTACGAGAACGATGACCTGATGAGACCCATCCACGGCGACGACTACGCTATCGCATGCTGCGTATCCTCCATGGTTGTGGGTAAGGAGATGCAGTGCTTCGGCGCCCGCGCAAACCTGGCAAAGTGTCTGCTGTACGCAATCAACGGCGGTATCGACGAGAAGACCCGCGTACAGGTTGGCCCCAAGTACAGACCTATCACTTCCGAGTATCTGGACTATGATGAGGTAATGGATAAGTTCAACGACATGATGAAGTGGCAGGCAGCTCTGTATGTAAATACGCTGAACATCATCCACTACATGCATGACAAGTACTGCTACGAGAGACTGCAGATGGCTCTTCACGACAGAGTGGTTAAGAGATACTTCGCAACTGGTATCGCTGGTCTTTCCATCGTAGCCGACTCCCTGTCCGCTATCAAGTATGCAAAGGTAAAGGTCATCCGCGATGAGACCGGTCTGGCAGTTGACTATCAGATCGAGGGTGATTTCCCTAAGTACGGCAACAATGATGACCGTGTAGACGAGATCGCGGCAGATATCGTTACAACCTTCATGAACTATGTAAGAAGCAACTACACCTACAGAGATGGTATCCCTACCACCTCCATCCTTACCATCACTTCCAACGTAACCTATGGCAAGGCAACGGGCAACACACCTGACGGAAGAAAGGCTGGCCAGCCCTTCGCTCCCGGCGCAAACCCTCTCCACGGCCGTGATACCCATGGTGCTGCGGCATCCCTTGCATCCGTTGCGAAGATTCCTTTCGAGGATGCTCAGGATGGTATCTCCAACACCTTCTCCATCATCCCCGGCGCTCTGGGCAAGGATGATCAGGTATTCGCTGGCGACCTGGATATTGACTTAACAAAATAATCCGCTGAAGCAGGTGACGGAGTCATGAGACTCATGACTCCAAAGCCCTTTGGCATATTCATTCGTCATAAAGGAGGCAGTTATGGATCAGAAGGAACAGAATGTAGATGATATCGTAGCGATGCTGGATGGTTTCATGAGCACCGGCGGTGGTCATGTGAATCTGGACGTTAATGATCCAAATGCAAGAACAAAGGAGGTAAAAACCTTTGGCTGCAGCACCTGCGGATCCAAGTTGATGCCCTGTGAGGCACCGACCCTGATGCAGGGAATGGATCATGACGAGGATAACAATTAATTTCTTATTAAAACAAGGAGGTAACTAAAATGGCAGTAAGTGAACAGCAGGTAGATAACTTAATCGGTTTGTTAGATGGCTACTCTGAAAAAGGCGGCTATCATCTGAATGTGAATGTGCTCAACAGAGAGACATTGCTGGATGCGCAGGCTCATCCTGAGAACTATCCTCAGCTGACCATCCGTGTATCCGGATACGCAGTAAACTTCATCAAGTTGACCAAGGAGCAGCAGGACGACGTTATTCATCGTACCTTCCATCAGGCTCTGTAATTAACAGACAGACCGCAAGGTATTTCACCGTCCTCTGCCAGCCCATGGCAGAGGATGGTCTTTATTTATCTCTTTTGCTTGAGGAGTGATCAATATGCTAGGACGTATTCATTCAACAGAATCCTTCGGCACCGTGGATGGACCGGGAACAAGATTTGTAATTTTCTTTCAGGGCTGTCCCATGAGATGCCAGTATTGCCACAACCCGGATACCTGGGACGTAAACGGCGGCACCCTCAGGAGCGCCGAGGATCTTCTAGCTGAATATGATTCCTGTAAGGAATTTTATAAGGGCGGCGGACTGACCACCACCGGAGGCGAGCCCATGCTGCAGATTGACTTTCTGACAGAGCTCTATGAAAAGGCGAAGGCCAAGGGGATCCACACCTGCCTGGACACCTCCGGGATTGTTTTCAACGGGGATAACCCTGAGTTTATGAAAAAACTGGACAGGCTTTTAGCCTCCACAGATCTCATTATGCTGGACATCAAGCATATTGACAACGAGGAGCACAAGAAGCTGACCGGCCAGCCCAATACAGGTATTCTTGCCTTTGCCAGATACCTAAGCGACAAGCAGATTCCTGTATGGATTCGGCATGTCATCGTTCCCGGTATTACCTATGAGGAAAAACCCTTAAAACGTCTGGGCGCCTTTCTCGCAGAGCTTCACAATATCAAGGCATTGGATGTTCTGCCCTACCACACCATGGGTAAGCCAAAGTATGATAAGCTGGGCATGAAATATGTGCTGGAGGGTGTTCCGGCTCTCACCAATCAGGACGCGATCCGCGCAAGAGATATAATCCTCTCGGCATGGAGGGCCCGGAAAACCTATCTGAACGCAAAAGCAGAAGAGGAAAAGAAACAATAGTGTGAGCTTATCGGCTTTCGCCGATTGAGTCTGAATACCAACCACAAGGAGGACTTTTAAAATGGCACATGTAATCAGTGATGCTTGTATCTGTTGCGGTACATGCGAGGGACAATGTCCTGTAGGGGCTATCTCCATGGGAGACGGCCAGTTTGAGATCGATAAGTCTGTTTGTATCGATTGCGGCGCTTGCGCTGGCGCTTGCCCTGTTGGCGCAATTGCTCCGGAGGCTTAATTTCTCTCTAAAATGAGGATGCAAAATGGCAGGCTCGCTGTGCGAGCCTGCCATTTTCATAAAGGGTTTCCAGAGTCTACCCGGTTTTTCTCTTAAAAATCCAGAAGCCCCTTCTGGCCTGCTCCTGGTTCATGCGCTGATAGGTGCGTATGCACTCGTCCAAAAGCCTGCATCGCTCCTCCTCCCGTTCCTCACGTCTATCCAGCAGAGCCTCAATCCGCTCTACAAGCTGCCCCAGAGAGCGCTCGGACAGCTCCACGGGCGCCTCTGCATCCCGCTCCACCCTCTGAAGCTCATAGCGTTCCAGAGCCCTTACAATAATATCACTCATGAGCTTTTCAAACTGCTCCATGTGCTCCTGATGCTCTGGGCTTCCCAGGCTGGGCAGTTTTTCATCCTCCTGTTCCCGGGTCACTCGCTGAAACTCACCGCCGCCGGACCGCTCCTCACTCTTTTCCTCCACAACCATTTCAAAATTGATGCTCTGAAAATGACTTACCTCCTCCTCGCTTAACTCCTGCAGATGGGGGAGCAATTCCTTCACCGCCCGCAGCTGGTATCCCTTCTTCTTCAATATTTTGACAACACGAAAAAGGCGTATATGATCCTGGGAATAAATACGGTGTCCAAGTTCATTTCTGGGAATATCCAGCCCCAGCTCTTCCTCCCAGTAACGCAGCACATGGCTTTCCACATGTACAAGCTTTGAAGCCTCCGAAATCATGTAATATGTATCTGTCATTGTCATCTCCTCCGATTCCCCAAAAAAACAAAGTCATCCGCTTATCTGCGGCACTGCCTTTTTCATCTGCTGTGAAAACGGGCTTTGCGCAAAAAGGCATAAAAGCGGATGACCTCTCATCTGTTATTCTTCTGTGGAATACACTTATTCTAACATATTTCCCTATACATGACAACCTATACTCATCGACAAATTCGGACATATAAAAAGTCCCTTCCGTATGCCATTGTCCCTGACATATGGAAAAGACTTCTGTAATTCATCCATATTCTACAATCCTGGCTGAGATCCTCTGCCAGCAGGCTCCAGATTTGCAAATTTTGTGCGTTCCGGCAGCCATGCCAATTCCACCGTACCGATGGGGCCGTTTCTCTGCTTTGCGAGAATCACCTCTGCGATATTCTTTTTTTCCGTATCCTTATTATAGTAATCATCCCGGTACAGAAACATGACTACATCCGCATCCTGCTCGATGGCGCCGGATTCCCGGAGGTCTGACAGCATGGGACGGTGATCCGGCCTGGTTTCACAGGCACGGCTGAGCTGGGACAGAGCGATCACCGGCGTTTGAATCTCCCTGGCCAACGCCTTTAATGAGCGGGAAATATCAGATATCTCCTGCTGTCTGCTGTCACTCCTTCTTCCGCCGCCGCTCATGAGCTGCAGATAATCAATGATAACCAGCTCCAGATTCCTCTCCAGCTTCAGCTTCCTGCACTTGGACCGCAGCTCGCCGATGGAGATTCCCGGCGTATCATCAATCACCAAGGCGGACTGGGCGATCACCCCGGAGCTCTCCACCACATCCGCCCAATCATTTTCCGAAAGCTTGCCATTTCGGAGCTTCATGCTTTCAACCCCCGACTCCATGGAAAGGAGACGGTTCACAAGCTGCTCCTTGCTCATCTCCAGACTAAAGATCGCTGTTGTATGGGGATGGCGAATTGCAATATGCTGGGCCAGGTTTAACACAAATGCGGTTTTACCCATGGAGGGACGGGCTGCAATCAGCACCAGATCAGATTTTTGCAGACCGGAGGTTTTGATGTCCAGATCTGTAAAGCCTGTTGCCAAACCTGTCACAGAGCTGCTGCTTCTGGAGGCCCTGTCAATGTTGTCAATAACATTGGACATGACCACATCTATGGGCGTAAACGCTCCTCCCGTCCCCTTCTGAAGCAGGTCAAAAACCCGTTTCTCCGTTGTTCCAAGAATATCCTCCAGTCTTTCTCTTCCCAGATAACAGGTATTGGCGATCTCCTCATTAATCTTGATCAGCCTGCGCAGCATGGATTTCTCGTAGACAATATTGGCATAATAGCCCGCATTTGATGATATGGGCACAGAATTAAGAAAGCTTCGCAGAAAATCCAGGGAGCTTATCTCCGGCGGAACATCCTTCTCCCTAAGACGGGACAGCAATGTTACCATGTCCACAGGCTTCCCCTCATTGAAAAGCTCCGTGATGGCTTCAAAAATCACCCCGTACTGCTGATGATAGAAGTCCTCCGCTGTGATGATGTCCATAACGGTCACAACAGCATCCCGATCCATGAGCATGGAGCTAATAACCGCCTGCTCCGCTTCCGCATCGTGGGGCATCACCCGTTTAATCAGCTGTTCCTCCATGACCTCTCCTTTAGCATTCCGTAACCTTCACTGTCAGCTGCGCAGTGACGTCCTTGTGCAGCTTCACCGGAATAATGACCGTTCCAAGGGCTTTGATGGGCTCCTCCAGCTGCATCTTTTTCTTATCAAAGGAAAAGCCCAGCTGCTTTTCCACAGCAGTGGCAATCTCCTTTGTGGATACGGAGCCAAAGATCCTGCCGCCCTCTCCGGTTTTCGCGTATACAGTAACAGGCTTTTCCTCAATCTTACTTTTAAGCTCCTGAGCGGCCGCCAGCTTCTCTCTTGCCTCTTTCTCCTCCCGAAGCTTCTGGGCCCTTAAGTCGTTCAGGCTCTTCGCATTAACCTCCACCGCCTTCTTTTGGGGGAGCAGCATGTTTCTTGCATAGCCGTCACTGACCTTCACCCTGTCCCCTTTCTTTCCAAGGGATTTTACATCCTCCAACAAAATTACTTCCATTTTAACATCCTCCTAAACTTAAATCGCTCCGCTTCCGCGCATTTCGGCGATGGTATCCATCAGCTGCTGCTTTACCTCTTCCAGTGTCTTTCCCGGTACCTGGGCGCCTGCTATACTCATGTGTCCGCCCCCTCCCAGCTTTTCCATGACAATCTGAACGTTGACCTCATCGATGGAGCGGGCACTTATATAGATTTTATTTTCAAACTCCGTCAGGACAAAGCTGGCCTGGATACCTCTGATATTTAAAAGCTCGTTGGCAGTTTGGGCTGCAATCACATTCAGGCTCTCGCTGCTCTCCCCTGCACAGGAGCTGATGGCAAAGGTATCCATAAAAATTTCCGCCTCATGGATGGCATTTGCCCGGATCTTGTAATCCTGCATATCCTCCCTGAACATCTTCCTTACCCGGGTCACATCCGCGCCATTTCTCCGAAGAAACGCCGCGGCCTCAAAGGTTCTAATTCCGGTTTTATTTTTAAAGTGGTCTGTGTCGATCACAATACCCGCATACATGGCGTCCGCCTCCAGGCTCCTGATGCGTATACCATCCTCGTAATACTGCAGGATCTCTGCCACCATCTCGCAGGCGGAGCTGGCATAGGGCTCCACATAGGAAAGCACCGCATTGTCGATACGCTCGCTGGTCTGTCGGTGGTGATCTAAGATTACCACGTTTTTTGTCCGCTTTAAAAGCTCGGGGCACTCGGTCATATTGGGACGATTCACATCCACCACCACAACAACTGTATTGTCATTAACCAGGTCCCTTGCACGCTCAGAGCTGATAAACAGATCCTCCTCATAATCCGTGCTCTCCTTAAAACGCTCCAAAAGGGGTTTGATGGAGCCGATGACCGTATCCAGCACAATATAGGCCTTTTTGCCTGAAATGCTCGCTGCCCGATAAACGCCAATGGCGGCGCCGATGCTGTCCACATCGCTTAAATGATGTCCCATGATCAGCACCCGTTCCTTGCTCTCGATCAGTTCCCGCAGGGCATGGGCCTTCACTCTGGCCTTCACCCGGGTGGTTTTCTCCACGGAGTGGGATTTTCCGCCGAAATATTCCACATTGTTTCTGTCCTTTAAAACCACCTGGTCTCCGCCCCGCCCCAAAGCCAGATCCATGGCCATTCTTGCGTATTCATAATTCTGGGCAAAGCTGTCGCCGTGGATACCGATGCCAATGCTGACAGTGATAGCCATGTCATTACCGATATTAACTGCTTTTGTCTCCTCCAGCAGAGAAAACTTTCTGCTGCGCATATCCTCCAGATACTTCCAAGCCACCACG
Source organism: uncultured Lachnospiraceae bacterium (assembly GCA_944381475.1). Classification (GTDB taxonomy): domain Bacteria; phylum Bacillota; class Clostridia; order Lachnospirales; family Lachnospiraceae; genus UBA4292. The sequence continues at coordinate 34,987 of CALWLH010000104.1, forward strand.
AACAGATATTTATCTTTTTCAAGCTTTTTTAGGATGCACTGGTATCTGCTGAAATACTGCGTAATCTTTCGGTCAACCAGGGCTATGAGAAGGGATTTTCTCACATCCTCCAGGTCTTCCAGCGCCTCCTCGTAATTATCCATATAGATAAGACCCGCAACCAGCTGGTTATCCTCCAGCTCCCTCTGGCAGCGCAGGATCTCTGTTTCATCATACATGTACAGGGCATAAACCGCTGCGGCAGAATTCAGCTGGTCGTCGGATATAAGGCTCTGCAGTATGCCGGAAAACCCAAGCTTTTTAAGGGTAAGGCGATAATTTCTTGCCTGGTAAAGCACCCGGGTAACGGACATGTCATCCTCTCCGGAATAGGCTTTCTTTGTGACCTCGGGAAAAATATTATGAAGCAGCTCCTTGTCCAAAACCTCCTCCCCCACGGCTTTTTTCAGAGCTCCGTTAAACCAGAGCACCTTCCCCCGCTCATCACAGATACCATAGGGGACATCCAAATCATAAAGGATATTTTTCTGAACCTGGGCATATTCCGAAGCAAAGCTCACCAGTTCCTTTGAGACATGATTCCGGTAATAAAGATAAAAATAAACGGATGCGGCCACATAAAACGCCCCAAAAACGGAGGCTGCGATTCCTCCCTGCAAATCCAATGCGAACATCAGGGGGATCATCAGAACCACCAGAACACTCATCCAAATTGGCCACTTTAAATAAACCCGAAATGATGTCTTCATTTTGCGCTGTTCCTTCATCTACAGGTCTCCTCTCCAGACTCACAGAAACAAAACTGTTCCGGCACATCAACATGCTGTTTTTTATAATACCACGATTCGGCCTCGTTTGCAACCATTTGCGATGCGCAGCCCCCCTCTCCGCCCCTTCTCATATTTTTTAATGTAAAAACCCCCGCAAAAATGCGGGGGTCAGTGATTGTCATATGCCACGGGACGCAGGCATGATCCACTGCTTCCCGTATGTCAAAATGCTGAAATTACCCTGAAAGTCCCGCCGCCGGATAGGCGGCATCCGTTCGGGTATTTCAAGTGCGCCTGCCGGACTTTCCTGGTACGGCGGTATGTCCAGCTGCCGGGCGCATGAAGGCTTACTCTACTGTGTAGGGCAGCAGCGCAATATGACGCGCTCTCTTGATCGCAACGGTCAATGCTCTCTGATGCTTTGCGCAGGTTCCTGTGATTCTTCTGGGAAGGATCTTCCCTCTCTCAGAAATATATCTCTTCAGCTTTGCTGCATCCTTGTAATCGATGACATTGTCCTCGCCACAAAATACGCAAACCTTCTTTTTTCTGCGAACGCCTCTCTTAAACTTAGAAGCATCTGCCTTATCAGCCTTATTGAATGCCATATTTGCCTCCTTCCACACACGGCATACCCGCCGTATGTTCTCTCATGTTTCCATTAGTTGAACGGCAGGCCCTCGTCCTCTACACCGTCCGGAATGTTCATAAAACCGTCAATGGATGCTGTCTCAGGAGCAGGTCTTCCTGCCGGCGCGGACTGCTGTCCGCCCTGATAGCCGCCGCTTGACTGATAACCACCATTGTTACCGGATGAAGCAGCCTTGCTCTCCGCGAATTCAATTTCTTCCGCAATCACATCGGTTGTGTAAACCCGCTGCCCCTCTCTGTTGGTGTAGCTTCCGGTCTGGATACGACCGCAGACAACCACTTTTGTTCCCTGATGAAGATACTTCTCAGCAAATTCACCCTGTCTGTCGAAGGCTACACACTGAATAAAGTCTGCTGTCTGCTGCTCCCCATTGTTCGCGTCTCTTCTGGAAAAGCGGCGATCCACAGCCAGTGTAAATCTGGCAATCGCCATGGAACGCTCTCCCTGGGAGTAGTTAACCATTGGATCTCTGGTGAGTCTCCCCATCAAAATAACTTTATTCATTCTTTCTCCTATCTGCATAGCTACTCTATGCCGCAAATGCATACCCGCAATGGTCACGGGCTGTTTGCTCGTGCACCAATTATGCTTCCTTCTTTACGCAAAGAAAACGAACAACGGACTCCATCAGACGGATATGCTCTTCCACCTGTCCGGGACAATCCGGCGCCGCCTCGAAGTTTACGATGTAGTAGAAAGCCTCTCTGGACTTCTGGATCTCATATGCAAGTCTCTTCTTGCCCCAGTCGTCAACGTTCTCTACAGTACCGCCGAAACGGGTAATGTAGCCCTGAACCTTCTCAAGAGCTGCTGCTCTCTCCTCATCCTCGAGTTTTGCGCTTAAAACAACTACTAATTCATACTTGTTCATGCGTCTTTTTCCTCCTTCTGGTCTCTGGCCCCCTGTCCGGCAGGGAGCAAGGTTTGATACTATATCACAAAGGGTGATTTTATCATAATCGATGGAAAATTGCAAGTCCAATTTTCACATTCCAAAATATTTTTTGATATCTTTTCAAGCTGAATCTCTTTTCCCTCCATTGCTTTTTTTCCCCGGATGGGATATGATGATAGCGGAGAATTGCTCCTGACTTTGCATTTTCTCAATCCCTTTGGAGGTATGATTATGGAATATCAGCTCGGTGATATCGTAAAACTGAAAAAAGAACATCCCTGCGGCAGCAGGGAGTGGGAAATCCTCCGGGTAGGCATGGATTTTCGCCTCAAATGCCTAGGCTGCGGCCACCAGATCATGCTGCCCAGAAAACAGGTGGAGAAAAATACCCGGGGCCTGCGCCATCCAGAATAAACGCAATCCCCGGGTAACATCGTCCCAAAACAATGCCCATTCCAAAGTATACCTTTCAGGAGCATCCATCGCCTATAAAAAACTTCCCAGAACCTTCCCGATCGAATCGTGAATCACCAGGTCCGCCTGATTATCCCGGGAGGTTTCCGCCTTGTTGATCAGCACCAGATGTCTGCCCTGAAAGTAGTCTATAAAACCGGCAGCCGGGTATACCACCAGGGACGTCCCCCCGATAATCAGCATATCCGCCTTTGCAATGTGCTGAATGCTTCTCTGCATGACGCTGTAATCCAGGGACTCCTCATAGAGCACCACGTCGGGCTTGATCCGTCCGCCGCAGCCGCACCTTGGCACCAGCTTCTCCCCCTGTTCCATGCGCTCCATCATGCCCTTCAAATCATAAAATTTTTGACAGCTTTCACAGAAATTTCTCAGCACGCTTCCATGGAGTTCCAGAACCTCTTTGCTGCCCGCCTTCTGGTGCAGACCGTCTATATTCTGGGTGATAACCGCCTTCAGCTTTCCCTCCGCTTCCAGCCTCGCAAGAGCCCTGTGGGCAGCGTTTGGCTGTGCATCGGGAAAGAGCATCTTGTTATAGTAAAACCTGAAAAACTCCTCCGGCCTTCTCCTGTAAAAGGTATGGCTTAATATCTGCTCAGGGGGATATGCGTACTCCTGGTTATAGAGTCCATCCTGACTCCTGAAATCAGGAATATTGCTCTCGGTGGAAACTCCTGCTCCCCCGAAAAACACCACATATTCAGACTCCTTCATCCACTGCTTGAATATCTCGATATTTTCCATTTTCCCATGCACCAGCCTTTCATTTTCTATTTTGCTGCCAATCCCAAATAAGAGGCAATCCCTATGGCATCGGCTATGGCCAGTCTCTGAAGATCCTCGTCAGAGTCGCAAAAGGCCGCATCCGCCCCTTGATCCATGAAGCAATGCTCCACAATAATACCCGGGATCCCATAGCTGGCACAAATCCGGTTAATTGCATAATAATCCTGTCCCGGCAGGGCGGCGCTTTCCATTATAGCAGCTCCTCTGTTCTGAAGACCCAAAGCAGAGAGCTGAGCAAGAATGCTGTTTGCCAGGGAGGCTGACGCCCCTGTCACATGGGACTGCTTGGAAATCAGCGCCAGCGCGCCCCTGCTGGTGTGGGCGGGGGAGCTGTTAAAATGCAGGCTGACCATCATATCCGCCCCCACGCTGGCGGCATATTCACATCTGGCCCGCAGATCCGTCCCCGTCTCATCCTTTGCAAGCTGCGTATCGCTGCTCCTGGTAAGAAGCACTACCATGCCGGTATAATGCTCCTCCAGGTAGGCCTTGCAGTAGAGGGCCACCTTTAAATTCATATCCTTTTCCACCAGACCATTATAGCCCGCTCCCGGGTCGCTTCCCCCATGGCCCGCATCAAGCACGATCACCTTTTGGGTCTGAGGGAGCTCTCCCATAGAGGTTTCCTCATTCAATGCATCGGAGGAAGTCTCTTGATAGGAAGAAACCCGGACAATGCATGACGCGCTCTGTCCACCCACTGTTGCAGTCACCGTACAGGTTCCCGCCGAAACAGCTGTAACCTGCCCGCCGTCTACCGACGCCACCTCGGGGCTGCTTGATGACCACAACACAGTCCGGTCATCGGTGGTATCAGCAGGAAAATAGCCCACGCTGAGGGCTGCGCTCTCCCCGCTGCGCATGGTGATATCCGTCTTGTTCAGAAAAATGGACTGCAGGGAGGCCGTCACCGCCACAGTACAGCTGGAGGTATACCCTCCGGCACTGGCGCTGATCACCGCATTTCCCGTCCCTACAGCGCTCACAACTCCGCTTTCATCCACCACAGCCACAGAGGTGTTGCTGCTGCTGTAGGAAACCCTGGGACTTTCCGTGGTATCCGCCGGCAGCAGCTGGGTCTGAAGCTGCAGGCTGCCCCCCTTTTCAAGCTGCACGACCCCCTGTCCAAGACTTATCCCCACAAGAGGAATTTTCACCGAAACGGTACACTCCGCGGATATATTTCCGGCACTGACGGTAATCCTGGACGTACCTGCGGAAAGCGCTTTAATAACGCCATTCTGATCCACAGAAACAATCTGCGGGTCACTGCTGCTGAATTTCAGAGTGGGTTCATCCGTTACATTGGAGGGCGAAAGCAGGACAGAGAGCTTCTGGCTCCCTCCAAGCTCCAAAGAAACGTCCTTCTGCTCAAATTCAAGGGCTTTTAAATGGGATACAACCCTTACCCGGCATTCTGTTTTCAGATCTCCCACCGTCACGGTAATGTTCGCCGTCCCCGTACCTACGGTGTGAAGTCCGCCCATTGGATCAACCGCCAGGACAGCCGTATCGTCGGATTCATAGACCGGCGCCTCCTGCTCCGTGGTATCCCCGGGAAGCAGCTCCATATCAAGGGCATATGTGGTCTGAGAATTATATTCCAGCTCCAGGTCTCTCAGCACAATTTCCTCAAGAGGCACATCCACAGTAACCTGGCATACGGCGGTCTGCCTGCCCATGAAAGCGATCACGAGCGCTGTTCCGCCGCCTACAGCCTTCAGATTTCCGGTGTCATCCGCCTGTACCACTTTGGGATCACTGGTTACCCATATAACCTTTTTGGGAGTATTTGCCTCCTCCGGAAGCACCGATAAATCCAGCGTAAACTCCTCGCCCTTTACTGCATGTACCCGGGTGCTTTCAAAGGAAATCTCCTGAACCGGAACAGGCTCCGTTTCCGCCTCCGACTCCTTCGCCGGGCGTTCTTCGGCTGTCTCAGAAGACGCCTCCTCCGCATCCTCCCCATAAGTTGTCTCCTGCGCATCATTGGCGGAAACATCAACCTGACCGGCCTGCGTTCCCAGTGCAGTCAAAGCTGCGCATCCCGTCAGCGTCAGCAGCATCAGTCCTGTAGCCAGTCCGACTAATCTCCTCATGATCTACCCCCGTATTACTCCCTGTATTGAAGTCCCAAAAACTGTGCGATGCCCATGGCGTCTGCCTGTCCGAGCCGCTGCAGGGCCTCATCCGTACTGTAGAAGCTCCTGTCCGTTTCGTTTCTCATAAAACAGTGCTCCACGATAATGCCCGGTATTCCCACGGAAGCGCTGTGTCTGCATATGGCGTAATAGTCCATGGCAGAACCATATTCATCAAAATATTCCTCGCTGTCCCTGAGCAAGAGTCCCCTGTTGGCAAGTCCCAGCTGTGAAAGCTGGTTTAATATGCTGTTTGCAAGGGCAGAGGACTCTTCAGCAACCCAGGACTGCTTTGACACACACACCAGCGAACCATTGGTGGTGTTGGTAGGGTCAGAATTAAAATGCAGGCTCACCAGTATTTCCGCATTATAGGACTTTGCAAGCTTCACCCGTTCCTCCAAATCCTCCTTCTGGTCATAGGAAAATTCCGTGTCGCTGTCACGGGTCAAATAAACCGTGACATTTTCATAATTCGCCAGAAGATAGTCCCTGCAATATAGAGCAGTCCTGAGGGCCAGATCCTTTTCCTGATAAGCGCCGTCCAATGCCCCTGTCCACACACCCCCATGTCCCGGGTCAAGCATGACCACATGCTCTGCAGCCGGAGGCTCAGTATTTTCCTCCGAGGATGACTCTGGGGGCGCCTCACCGGTGCTTTCCAAATCAATATGTACAGTCTGGTGGGCGGTCTCCGTTTCTGATTCCGCAGCATCAAGGGTCGCCTCCATCACGCTTTCCCCCGGCATTATAAAGGGCGGGGCGGAGGAGCTCTCCTGGGAGCTGGGCACCTGCGTATATGTGGGGCCTGCGCATCCTGCGGATATCACACTTACAATAGTTAATCCGGCCGCAGCCAGTAATTTTCTTATATTTCTCTTATTCATGATTGCGCCTCATTCCGAATTTTATCGACAAAAATTGCCGGCAAATCATATCTACCATATCAAAGAAAAAAGAAAATGTCAATTGGACAATCCTTAAAGATTAACTAAAAACAGCAGGTCAAACCAGGGTTTGAATTTTTGACAATCTTATGCTAGAATCATAAATTGCAAAAGAACCTTTATAAGGAGGCCCTTTATGGAAAAGGAAGAGATTATAATCAGAAAGGCCATTTTACATATTTTGGATTCATCTCTGGCCGCACCCCTTTTCTCCGATTATCTCATGGATATCAGCATGGACGCCTCGGAGCTCTTTCGCAGCCAGATTTTCCATCTCCTGACCGATGATGATGTGAAGGACTGCAGCTTTGACGAGGAAAACTCCGCGTTTTTCAAGGCCCTCTATGGCTTTTCCGAAAATGCGCTGACTGCATTTTCTCGGGCAGCCAGCGAGGAATTTTTTCATCTCATGAAGGAGCATGCCGCCATTCCGGATGGGGATCTGTTCTTTGTCACATGCCAGATCCAGGGCGCAATGTATCTGGCCATTTTAAAGATGGGCTACCGGACAGCCTTTGTCCACAGCACGTCGCCCCAGGAACAGGGCGGCCAGTACAACTCCATCAAGCGCTATGCCGGAGCGCTTCCCGGCGCCGCTGCAAAGCCCGGCGAGGGCGTGCTGATCAATCTCCTGGACTACTCCCTGAGAGTAGCGGAAAAGAAATACGAGATCGACGGAAAAAAGCAGCATTATCTTTCCGCCATGCTTTTAGGATGCCGCGGCAAGCTTTCCCAAAAAGCCAGGATGGACATCGTCACAAAGGCTGTGGAAAAGGTGAATAAAGAATATTTTCAGGACAGCTTTGAGAAGGAGCTTCAAGCAAAAAGCGTTCTGCAATCTGAAATCGCCGCAGAAGGAGCCATTGTGCTCCAGGAGCTTCCTGAAAAAATCTATCCCGAGCATCCCCAGGCCAGAGAAAAATTAGACGCAGCCCTGGCTCAGTACAATCTAACCAGCGAAGAAATACGGCCAAAAAAGGCGTCCACCACCAGAAAGCTGGAAAAGCAGTTTCTGGTGACGGACACCGGTATCGAGATTCATATTCCCATGGAACAATATCAGGATGCTGCCAGTGTGGAATTCATCTCCAATCCCGACGGCACTACCAGCGTGCTGATAAAAAATATATCCCATCTGTCGGCAAAGTAAGAAGCAGACTGCGCCATCTACTTTCTGAAATGCTCCCACCTCCATCGCCGGAACCGCTCATAGCTGATCAGCCGTTCCTGAACCTCAGCATCAGGAATTTCAAAAACGTAGCGTTCATAGGCATTGATTACCCGCACATTCTCAAACATGTCCTCCCGCTTATAGCGCCCACCGTAGGTGGCATGGACATGTCCGTGTATAAAGACCTGGGGCTTATATTTTTTCATCAGCGTGCAGAAGCATTCAAAACCCCTGTGGGGCGGATCATCTCCGTCATTTACATGAAGCGCCGGGGCATGGGTTACCAGCACATCAAAGCCCTTGTGGTACAAAAGCTGCTTCCATACACGGCGCACCCTTTTTCTCATCTCCTTCTCCGTATACTGATATTTTCCAGGCTTATAGCGCATGGACCCCCCCAACCCCAGAAAGCGGACGCCCCTATAAACAAAAATTCTGTCATCTATGCACTCGCAGCCATCCGGCCCATCCTCATCATAGCGCGCGTCATGATTTCCATGCACATATATTACCGGCGCCTTCGTAAAGGTCGCCAGAAATGACAGATAATGGGGGTTCAGATCCCCGCAGGAAATAATCAGATCGATCCCTTCCAGTCTGCTCTGATCAAAATAATCCCATAACGCCTTGGATTCCTCATCCGCAAGTGCCAGTATCCTCATGCCCATACCTTACTGCAAAATCCATCTTTCTGCAGCCTTCATCCCTTCATCAATTTGCCGGTTTTCTATCACTCCTTCGCATCCTCTAATCCCTGGAGACTGACAATTGGTCTGGCCTCCGGCTTTAACTCAGAAAGCGTGGGGATGCGTCCCACCACATTCTCCGCCAGCCAATCCATGTGAACGATCTGCTCCGGGGTCAGAACGCCGCTCTCATTGACCCTTATACCGTCCTGGGCATAAAGCTCGCCCTCAAACAGATTGAACGCGCCGCTGCTGATGCTGCGCTTCAGCAGATCAATGAGGCGCATCGTTCCGCTGGGCAGCTTTGTGGAGGTGATCACATCTACAACCCCCGCATCCAGTCCCCACCAGTAATTAAAGGACTTCTTCGTATCTGAAGGCTCATCCTTTGTGACGCCCACCTTCAAGATCCGATCCACCAGCCGCTCATAGAGCTGTCCCCAGTCCGTGACTGCTGTGGCCACATTGACCAGGCCGTCCTTCAGTCTAAACAAGCCAAACTCCTTGTTCTCCTTCACCGGCGTGATCATATCCTGACCGGAAACCAGAAAGATTCTCTCCCCCTTAAACTCCTCTATAGGGTCGCTTCCCATTACCGTGGACCATTTCAGATAGATTTTTGCCCGGGGATTCGACATGCTGGCTCCCATGGCAAAAGCGTTGATGTTTGCAGCCATGCCATAGATGGGATAATCCGCAATATAGCCAATACGGTTATCGTCCGCCAGCGCTCCTGCAATGATACCGGTCAGAAACTTCGCCTCGTGGAGACGGGCGTAGTAGGTTCTGATATAGCTGTGGGAAATATTCAGGGAACAGTTATAAATGCGCACCTCCGGGTGATCCACCGCTGCCTTTAAGCTGGCGGACACCAGCTGGGGCGTGGTGGTAAAAATCACCTTATAGCCATCTGCAATAGCCTGCTCGATGATCTCCCCCGCCTTTCCATCTGCCAGCGCATCGTTGTAGGCCGTGGTCTCCACCTGGCTGCCAAATGCGTTGTGCAGATGCTGCCTTCCCAGCTCATGGGCATAGGTCCAGCTGGAGGTCTCCGCAGTTTTATCATTCACAAATGCGATTTTTAAGGTTTTTGGCGTTGAAGGAATGATTCTGCTGATCAACTTCTTGGGGGGCGTTTTTTCCTCCGGCTCCAGCACCCGTTCCACCGGCTGCTCCTCCTTCAATATCACAAACTCGGACCATACCTTCCCTAAATCCTCCCGAATCTGGGCGGGAAGCTTATCCTTGATCTCGTCATACCCATAAACACCGATGTAGGAGAGCAGAGCGTCGCCCACGGTAATCGGGAGCTTTCCTCCCCCCTTCGCCTCATATGCATTTCGGAAACGGTAATAAAAGGAGTAGAAAATCTCCTTCTCCTCATCATCCCATACATGCTTCGCATCTCCAAAAAGCAGCATCTGCAGCTTTTCAAAACGACCTGTCTGGCTAAAAAACAGATAATTGATATGGGACAGCTCATAGAAGTCCACAAATTCATAATAAATTTTATTGTCCTTTTCCTCCGTCCGCTCCGGCATAATACGGATCACAGTGCCGGGAATGCTCACCGCCCCGAAATGCTTCATAACGCTGACACGCTTATTGCCCTCCTGGACATAAAAACGGTTCATATACTCATATGCGGTGATGGAGTCATGGATTCCCTCCTCCAGATGCGCGTCACAGAGAGCTGACCACTTTAGGGCAAATTCCGTATCTGTATCCAAAAGAGGCATAAAATTGGGAGCAAAGGCATTTTGTCTGGCACGGGTATAGGTGCCTGCAATCTGGTCCATGGGAATCTGCACCAATCCCAGACGCACCTCCTTTAAAATCTTTCCCTCCGGAAGCATATCCGTCAGCGCCGGCAGGTATGGATATTCACCTGCCAGAAGCTTCGCATGATAGGATTTCTGTCCGGATTTCTGAGCTTTTTTATATTCTTCAAAAGACATTATAACCACCTTTCAGGCTTTACATATCATCAATACAGCCGGGTAACGCCACGCCCGTCATACATCGAGTAAAGGAAAAGAGCCCCCTACTCGATTTGCGATGTCGCACAGCTCGCAGCAAAGCTGCTCGCTGTACTTGCCCATCAAATGTCCGCTCATGCAAGCATGGCGGCCGCTTGATGGGCTTATCGCACAAAAAAGGGTTCGGATAAACCGAACCCTTCAAGGTGACATCCGGATTTGAACCGGAGATCAGGGTGTTGCAGACCCACGCCTTACCGCTTGGCTATGTCACCAAAAATCACTGAACGAGTGATAGTCTACCACACTTCCTTTTAAAATGCAAGCACTTTTTTTAAATTGGTACAATCCCCATCCACAAATCCCGGAAAGCCTTAACAGGCTCTCCGGGAACGAGATCTTCTTTAATTCATTTTACTCCTCCTGCGGCGCTGTGTCAGCCTCCGCAGAAGCCTCCGTGGAATGCGCCTGGGTTTCGGAAGAGGCTGTGGTCTCCGGCGGCGCCGTCGGTTCCGGAGTCGCTGTGGTCTCAGGGACTTTGGTGGTTTCAGGCGTCTTGGTGGTCTCAGCTTCCTTTGTGGTTTCCTGTTCCTTCGTGGTCTCCGGCTCCGTGGTTGGCGTAGGAGTCGGGGTAGGATTATTCTTTGCCTCGTCCAGATAAATATTTGAGAGCTCCAGTTCAATAATTCCCAGAGTGTCCGGGTCATACTCAATCTTGGTGATGGTGGTCTTGGAATTCAGCGCCAGCTTACCCACCGTCAATCCATAGGTGTCCGTGTGCATGTAAATGGCTTCCCCCTGCTCAACCCCGTCCACATAAACATGCTTCACAAGCTTTGACCGTATCATCTTATGGGGCATTTCGAGGGTCTCGTTGTATATCACGTCCCGGCCTGGGTCATCCTCATACATATCAAGGGAATCGTCATAAACAATCTCATATACAGGATCCGGCCATCGTTCCTCCAGGACGATGGATTCATAGTCGATGGTTCTGTTTGCAGGACGGTACTCCGTTCCATAGATGCGGAAGGTCACATCCTCCGTGGAGCCGCTGGCCTTTGTGGTATATGCCTCAACATAAATCACATGATCCGTACTGTTGGTAAACCGGAAGTCGCTTCCATCCTTCACATAAACCATAGCATCCATGGAAGGCAGGACATAATCGACGCTCTTGGAATGAGGCTTCCTTCCTCCCTGGGGAATTTCCAGCTCCGCCCAAAGCACTGCATTATAGAGCGTAGAGGAAACCTGACATACACCGCCTCCAAGATCATCCACTGCCTGGCCATCGATATATGTACCGGCGTCCCTGTAGCCCTCCTCCGCTGTAAAGGGCTGAACCGCGGCACAGAAGGAGAAGGTTTCCCCGGGCATCAGCACGGTACCGTTAATCTTGCTGGTGGCAAGGCGCACATTGATGGCACGGTTTTCTGAGTCCCCTCCCGCGTTATAATTCGTCGTCCATTCGCCCAGCACATCCCCAAAGCCGTCAAACACGGACATATCATAGGCGGGCTCCGTCTCAACGCCAGAGACCTGAACCTGAAGCGTGTCGGAGCTTCCGTCATAGCTGGAAAGCGCCTCCTGTACAGCCTCATAGGTTCCGTCATAGTCAATGGCAAAACCGCTGACCCCTTCAATGAACACAAATTCCCCGTTTTCATTTCTGGAAAGCGTGGGATTGACGGGCGCAGACTCCAGCGCAGGGATCTGGCTGATCAGATAACTTGCCAGAGCACTGGCATCCAGGGACAAATCCATCTCAAGGCGAAGGTTATTGCGCTCAAGATCCTTTGCCTGCTTATACTGGGTGATCAGATTGCCGATATTCTGATTTCCTATGGCGGCGTCAATAAGGGCGTCGCGATTGCTGCAGGAAAGGGACATATCCGCAACCGCAATCCGGGTGCTTCCCTTTTCAGACAGAACCTCCAGCTGCAGACCGTTGACTGTATTGATATAATTGTCTATAGCCTGTCCGATCTCGTCAGCTGTCATCCCCCCCACAGCAATATTACCCACATATACGCCGTTGGGTGCGGTTTCAGCAGCGGCCTGTGAGCCGTCTGTACCGATAATCACAATATCCCCCTCTGCCAGAGCGGTGGCTGCAGGCAGTACAGCAAGCGCGATAAAAGCCGCCCCCGCCAGGGTTCCTTTCAATTTTTTCATAACTGCTTCCTCCAAATAACAAAGGCCGGAGGCTCATTCTGCCTCTCAAGGTCTTCTCAGGTCATATTTTAACATGGAAATACAGATTTGCAAGCGATTTTGGAAATTCTTTTGTTTTTTAAAGCATGTTTAACATTTATGTCACACACCGATTTGTTTTGTAACAAGATACGAAAACAGGTTCCTCTCCATGGGCCCGGCAGAGGCATACGGAAATGACAAAATCATCCTGCAGCATACTGAAGCAGCTCATGCCGCTCTCAGAGCATTCCACCCTCTGCCATCCCCGGGGCATCTCGGGAGGCATCGGGATAAATTCCACCCCGGAAAGGGGATAGGCAATTCCCACCCCCAGAGCCTTACCGTAGCTTTCCTTCAATGTCCAAAGCTGGAGCAGTCCCATGGCGCCGCCGGTTTTGCTCAGATAACGCTGTTCTCTTTCTGAAAGAATCCTGGGTGCCAGCCTGCCGCTTACTTTTCTTTCACATTCCACATCAACCCCCACCGGCGCATCTGCCACCGCCACTGCCACCAGTCCCCTGCTGTGGCTGATATTGTGAAATAAAAGCCCTGCGTTTTCAGGCTGTTCTTTTACTCCGGCAAGAAGCCGCAGTCCCATGTCGTGCTGCCACGCATAGTCGGGTTGGAAATCGCCAACCTTCTTATACAGATATACCCTGATCATTGACCTCCCCCCTTCCGAATATATATTAATGATGTTGGGGTCAAAAGGTATTTCGACCCCTGATATCGGGTAGAGGCACGCCCGCTAAAGCGGACCTGCCAAGTCGCATTCGCCAATAAAATGCTTCGCATGGGCGAATGCTCACGGATTGCTCC
>CALWLH010000105.1 GCA_944381475.1 uncultured Lachnospiraceae bacterium
AGTTGCACCTGTTCAGCCCCGACGGGGATCAGGGCTTTCCAGGAAACCTGGATGTATATATAACCTACACCCTAAAGCAGGATGGAAGTCTGTGCATGGATTATCAGGCAAAATCTGACAAGGATACCGTGCTGAATCTCACCAACCACAGCTATATGAACCTGGGGGGACATGCCTCCGGCTGCGCCCTGGATGCCATAGTGTGGATTGATGCGGATCAGGTAACTCATAATCGTCCGGGAAACATCCCCACAGGCCGTATTCTTGATATTAAGGGAGGCCCTCTGGACTTCAGCACCCCCAAGCCCTTAAAGCGGGATTTTTACGCCAACGACTATATGCTGAAGAATGCAAAGGGCTATGACTTCAACTATATTTTGAAAAATAAGGGCAGGCTGTCCCTGGTGGCATACATGAAGCATCCCACAAACGGGCGAAAGCTTTCTGTTTATACGGATCTTCCCGGTCTGCAGCTCTATACGGGAAATTTTCTTGGGAAAGGAGGCAAGGGCGGACGGTATTACAAGGATTACGATGGAGTCTGCTTCGAGAGCCAGCAGTTCCCGGACGCTATCCATCATCCGAATTTTCCCAGCAGCGTTTTAAAGGCAGGGGAGGATTTTGAGAGTCATACGATTTTTCAATTTACTGTAGAGGAATAAAAGAAAGCGTGGTTTTATGAATTGTGAGCAGGCGTCATTGTGTATTAAACCCTTTATAGAGGGCAGAATAGAAGAAGATCAGCTGGAGGGTTTTCTCCAGCACGTGGAGGGCTGCAAGAGCTGCTACGAGGAGCTGGATATTATGTATATTGTCTCTGAAGGCCTCCAGGGGCTGCAGAGCGATACCTGCGCCAGCTTTGACTTTACAGGGATGCTGGCGGGGCGAATCAGCCAGGGCTGGCACTATCTGCAAATTGCTAAGCGCAGGAGCGCCGCGCTGTTTCTTACGCAGCTTCTGGCGTATGCTGCGCTGGTTTTTGCATCTCTGCGCTTTTTCGGATTTTTGTGAGGTATAACCATGGAAAAAATCGTTTTGATCGATGGCTACAGCATCATTAACAGAGCGTTTTACGGCGTACCCCTTCTTACAAACGGAGAGGGACTTCATACAAATGGTGTGTACGGGTTTTTAAATATCATGTTCAAGCTGATTGAGGAGGAGCAGCCGTCATATCTGGCGGTTGCTTTTGATGTGAAAGCCCCCACCTTCCGGCATCGGATGTATGAGGAATATAAGGGGACGAGAAAGCCCATGCCTCCGGAGCTAACGGAGCAGGTTCCCATGCTGAAGGAGCTGCTTCGGGCTATGAATATCTGCTGTGTGGAGAAGGAAGGGTTTGAGGCGGATGATATTTTAGGCACTATCGCGAAAAGAAGCGAGGAAGAAGGCCTGCTGGTAAGTCTTGTCAGCGGGGATCGGGATCTTTTGCAGATCGCCACGGATAAGACCACGGTCATTATTCCAAAGACAAAAGGGGGAAAGACGGAGACGTTCCGCTATAATGCGGAGGGTGTTTTTGAGCTATACGGCGTCACCCCTTCTGAATTTATCGACATGAAGGCCCTGATGGGGGATTCCTCCGACAATATTCCAGGACTTCCGGGAGTGGGTGAAAAAACCGCCGGAAAGCTGATAGCCCAGTTTCACAGTATCGAGGGATGCAGGGAGCATATTGAGGAGATCACCCCTGTCAAGGCGAAGAAAGCCTTTGAGGAGCATTATGATCTGGCGGTGCTCTCAAAAAGGCTGGCCCGTATTGAGACGGATGCGGATATCAATTTTGATTTCAAGCAGGCGGTATTCGGGGATATTTATACCCCTCAGGCGTATGAGCTGATAAAGAAATATAATTTTAAGTCCATGCTGGAACGCTTTCAAGGCGCTGGTCAGAATGCCATAACCGGTGAGCCGGAGGTGAAGATCGTGGAAGATCTGTCAGAGGCCTTCGGGGCTGTGAGTGAAGCAAAAAGAGCAGGGGAGGCAGGGGGCTTTGTGGGAGCCGGTGTAGTCCGGGATCATGAGCGTATTTACGGCCTGGCCCTTTGCAAAGAAAAACAGCAGGTGACCTATATTCCCCGGAGCTTTTTTGTCAATGAGGATTGGTTTCGGAATACCATCAGGGATCTGCTTTCCTCCGGCGCTGCCTGGATCAGCGCAAAGGAGCAGATGTATCTGCTGTCCGGGCAGGACCGGTTTCGCCGTTATTCCTATCTGGATGCAGGTCTGGCTGCATACCTTCTGAATCCTCTTCAGTCCTCCTACGGCTATGAGGAGATCGGGGCGGACTATCTGGGGCTGACCCTTCCGGGACTCCCGGAGCTTTTAGGAAAGCACAGGGAGCATCTTAATGAAGAGGAAATGAGGGAGGAAATCATGCGGGCTGCAGTGCTTTCCGCCTGGGTTTCTTATCTGTCCATGCCGGTGCTGCTTCAAAAGCTTTCTGAAACGGGACAGGAGACCCTTTACCGGGATATTGAGCTGCCGGTTCTGGGAGCGCTTTTTCGGATGGAATGCCAGGGCATTATCTGTAAAAAGGAAGCCCTTAAGGAATACGGGGACAACCTGGTGGAGGGAATCAGCCGCCTGGAGCAGGAAATACACCAAGAGGCCGGAAGGGACTTTAACATCAACTCCCCAAAGCAGCTGGGGGAAGTGCTGTTTGACCAGATGAAGCTCCCGGGAGCAAAGAAGACAAAAAGCGGATATTCCACAGCGGCGGATGTGTTGGATAAGCTGGCTCCGGAGTATCCGATCGTAAAAAAGGTTCTGGATTACAGGCAGCTGACAAAGCTGAAGTCCACCTATGCGGATGGTCTGGCAGGATTTATCGGCCCGGATGGACGTATCCATGGAAAATTTAACCAGACCATCACTGCCACCGGCCGAATCAGCAGCACCGATCCAAATCTTCAGAACATTCCGGTGCGTATGGAGCTGGGAAGGGCCATCAGAAAGCTCTTTGTTCCAAAAGAAGGATGCGTTTTTGTGGATGCGGATTATTCCCAGATTGAGCTGCGTATTCTGGCCCATATTTCGGGAGATCAGAATCTCATCGACGCCTATAAGCATTCCAGCGATATTCACGCCACTACGGCTGCCACGGTATTCCATGTGCCCCTCTCGGAGGTAACGCCCCAGATGCGGCGGAACGCCAAGGCGGTGAATTTTGGAATCGTCTATGGCATCAGTGCCTTTGGGCTCAGCGAAGATTTAAGCATCAGCAGAAAGCAGGCCAATGAGTATATCGAAGCCTATTTCAAGAGCTATCCGGGGGTTAAGAATTATCTTGATGGACAGGTGGCTATGGGAAAGGAAAAGGGGTATGTGTGCACCATGTATGGGCGCAGACGCCCCATCCCGGAGCTGAAGTCCTCAAATTTTATGCAGAGACAGTTTGGGGAGCGGGTGGCTATGAATTCACCCATCCAGGGAAGCGCCGCAGATATCATGAAGATTGCCATGCTGAATGTGGAACGGGCTCTGGAGGAAGAAGGGCTTAAGGCCCGGATCATATTGCAGGTCCACGATGAGCTTTTGCTGGAAACACCCATCGAAGAGGTGGAGGCAGTGAAGGTTCTTCTGGAAAAAAATATGCGGGATGCCTTTTCCTTACAGGTTCCATTAGAGATTGGCGTTTCCGTGGGAAACACATGGTATGACACCAAGTAAAAAAATATCACATATTAGGTAATAATTATCATGGCAAAAATGGTTGTAATCGGTATTACTGGAGGCGTGGGTGCAGGGAAATCCACAATCCTGTCCTATATGAAGGAAAAATATCATGCCCGGATTATCATGGCGGACCTGGTGGCAAAGACGCTGATGGAGCCTGGCGGGGAGACCTACCAGGAAATCCTGAGGCAATTTGGCGAGGATCTGGCTGGAGAGGATGGCAAAATTGACAAAGCGCTGCTCGCAAGGAAAATTTTTCAGCAGGGCTGCGGTACATCAACGATCAATGAGCTGGTTCATCCGGCGGTGGTTCAAAAAATTTCCAAAATGCTGCAGAAGGAACGGCTGGAGGCAGAAATTAACCCTTCCGATCATCCTCATCTGGTTGTGATAGAAGCCGCCCTTCTCTTTGAGGGCCATGCGGATGTACTCTGTGATGAGATCTGGTATGTCCATGCGGATTCAGAAGTGCGGATCGCGCGTTTGATGGAAGGCCGGGGCTATTCCAGGGAGAAATGTCTGACCATTATGGAAAGTCAGATGAGTGAAGAATTTTTCAGAAAGAAATGCAGCGTGACCATTGATAACAGCGGAGGCCCGGAGGAGGTTTATTTCCAGGTGGACGCACAGATTAACAGAATAGACCTTCATTGATGCCGCCTATCCGGCGGCGGGGGTTTCAAAGTAAAAGAGATAGAAGGATGAGGGCGGCAGAGCGCCCCATGTTGGTAGGAGCATGAGATTAGTAAGCATTGCCAGCGGCAGCAGCGGTAACTGTACATATATCGGCGGGGAGCATACGCATATTCTGGTGGATGCAGGCGTGTCCTGTAAGAGAATCAAAGAGGGTATCGAATCCTTGGATGTAAAGCCCCAGGAGCTTTCAGGTATCTTTATTACCCATGAGCACTCAGATCATATTCAGGGACTAAGGGTCTTCTCTAAGAAATTTCATATTCCCATCTACTCAACGGCAGGAACCCTTGCGGAGATCAGGCGAATGGGGGTGGTGGAGGACGAATCCCTGCTCATGCCCATAGAGGCGGACGCGCATTTAACACTGGGGGAACTGACAATTATTCCCTTTCGCAATACCCATGACGCCGCGGAACCGGTGGGCTATCGGGTGGAGAACGGGAACCATAAATGCGCTGTGGCAACGGACCTTGGAAATTACAGCGAATATACAGTGAATCACCTCATGGGACTGGATGCTGTGCTGATGGAGGCAAACCACGACCTGAATATGCTGGAGCTGGGGCCCTACCCCTATCCCTTAAAGCGGCGGATTATGAGCGATTTCGGCCATTTGTCCAACGAGCGCTGCGGACAGCTTTTGACAGATATTCTCCATGACGGGTTAAAGCATATTCTCCTGGGACATCTCAGCAAGGAGAACAATTATCCGGAGCTGGCCCTCCTCAGCGTAAAAACGGAGGTGGACATGGCGCCAAACGACTATCATGCGGCGGATTTTGATATCTGTGTGGCAGAGAGGGATCGGCTGACAAAGATCATCGAAATATAGGATTCAAATTTCCGAGATAAAAGAGATGAAATTTACAAAATTCTATGGTAATATATCCATGGGTTCACAGGTTCGGCTTTATTGACGTGTCCTGTGGGGAAATCTGTTTAAAGAAATAAAAGAATATACTTATGTATAGCAGGAGGCTTTTATGAAAAAGGCAATTATCACAGTAGTTGGCAAGGATGCAGTTGGTATTATCGCAAAGGTCTGCACCTACCTGGCTGAGACTAAGATCAACATTCTGGACATCTCCCAGACCATCGTCGATGGATATTTCAACATGATGATGATCGTGGATATCAGTGGGGCATCAAAGTCCACAGGTGATGTGATCAAGAATCTGGAGACCCTGGGCAGCGAGATTGGCGTAGTAATCCGCATGCAGATGGAAGAGATTTTCACAAAAATGCACAGAATTTAATCCGGAGGGTAGAAGGATGATCAATATTTTTGAGGTAAACGAGACCAACAAGATGATTGAACAGGAAAAGCTGGACGTGCGTACCATCACCATCGGTATCAGCCTGTTAGACTGCTGCGATTCGGATTTAACTATTGTAAATGAGAAGATTTATAATAAGATCACCAGGGTGGCAAAGGATCTGGTAAAGACTGGTCAGGAGATTGAGCTGGAGTATGGCGTACCCATCGTCAACAAGCGTATATCTGTGACTCCTATCTCCCTGGTGGGAGCCTCCTGCTGTAAGTCCAGCGAGGACTATGTGACCATCGCGAAAACCCTTGACCGGGCTGCAAAGACCGTGGGTGTTAATTTTCTGGGAGGGTACAGCGCTCTTTGCAGCAAGGGCATGACCAGAAGCGAAGAACTGCTGATTCGTTCCATTCCCCAGGCACTTGCTGAGACAGAACGGGTCTGCAGCTCTGTGAATGTGGGCTCCACCAAGACAGGAATCGATATGGATGCGGTGCGTCTCATGGGAGAGATGATTTTGGAGACGGCCAAGGCCACGAAGGAGCATGATTCTCTTGGCTGCGCAAAGCTGGTGGTATTCTGCAATGCCCCAGACGACAATCCCTTTATGGCAGGAGCCTTCCACGGTGTCACCGAGGGGGATGCTGTGATTAATGTGGGCGTCAGCGGCCCCGGTGTTGTAAAATCCGCCCTGGAGGCCTGCAGAGGTCAGAATTTTGAGGTGCTCTGTGAGACCATCAAGCGGACAGCCTTTAAGATTACAAGAGTCGGACAGCTGGTGGCGCAGGAGGCCTCCAGGCGTCTTGGCATTCCCTTTGGTATCATCGACCTGTCCCTGGCGCCTACTCCTGCTGTGGGCGACAGCGTGGCGGAAATTCTGGAGGAAATCGGTCTTGAAAGCGTGGGCGCACCAGGAACCACCGCAGCCCTTGCTATGTTAAACGATCAGGTGAAGAAGGGCGGCGTTATGGCCTCCTCCTATGTGGGGGGCTTAAGCGGAGCCTTTATCCCTGTCAGCGAGGATCACGGTATGATCGAGGCTGTTGCGGCAGGAAAGCTTTGCATCGAAAAGCTGGAGGCGATGACCTGCGTCTGCTCCGTGGGACTGGATATGATTGCAATTCCTGGAGATACCCCTGCCACAACCATTGCCGGCATTATTGCGGATGAGGCGGCCATCGGCATGGTGAACCAGAAGACAACGGCGGTGCGCGTGATCCCTGTCATCGGAAAGAGCGTGGGTGATACGGTGGAATTTGGCGGACTTTTGGGCTATGCTCCGGTGATGCCGGTGAACACCAATTCCTGTGCCGCATTTATCAACAGAACTGGACGAATTCCTGCCCCGATCCACAGCTTTAAAAATTAGGGAGACGAAAAAGCTGTCCGTCATAAGGCGGACAGCTTTTCTGGCGAAAATAGATTACCCCACTGCTGTCATTTATAACTTTACAATATTCTTCCGGGTTTCATGAATGAGATCTGTTCCATACAGTTCCCTCTGCAGCAGACTGTAATGGTTGCCGGCCAGAATATCCAGCTCCATCATGCGCAGCGCCTCTTTCTCAAGCTCCAGGGCAGCCTGATACCATTTCAGCAGCTCCTTTCTATCCGCCAGCTTACTGATCATGGGAAGACTTGCAGATGCTTTGATTTTATGCAGCAGGGGCGCAGCATCAGAACGAAAACCCAGCAGGCGGGCATACAGGCAATAGTGATGCTTTTTAAATTCCCTTATATCATTTTTGCCGATACCCAGCAGAATATGAAGCAATACTCTGGAAATCCGGTTTCTTGTATAATTCCTTGTTGCAAGCTCCTGAAGGATTTTTTCATAGGAGAGGGTGTTTCCCTGCTGCTTATAAAGAACTGAGAGGATGGAACGGGCCAGAGCATCATCACAGTCGCTGATCTGCCGGATCTGTTCGGAAGAAGCGCTTAATAAGAGATGACAAAGCCAGCTGACAAGGCTGTCCTCCGAAACCGGAAAATTGCTGTAAAGCTGGTTCTTGTACAGGGGGAAAATATTTTTAGGCACATAGGATTTGATGTCATTTAGAAGCTGCTCTCCATCTGTTCCAGCGACGATAAATCTGCGCAGGGCGGTGGCTGAGCAGAAGGCCCTATCACGCTTCATATCCGGTTCTAAATGGTCAACATTTTTCCGGGGAATGGCAATGGGAAATATATTGGAGTGAAGCTTTTTAATCCCCTTCAGGTATTCGATGGCCAGGATACAGTTGGGAGAGGAAAGGGCGGTATGCACCGCCTCAGGAGAAATCATGCAGGCTAAATCCTCCGGATACATGGTGGGGGTGCAGGGCTGCTTTCCCAGATAGTCCCTTACGGCCAGTTCCCTTGCCGCAGGAAAGGACATGCCAGCGGCCAAACCCGCCCGCAGGCTGCGTCTGTATTCCTCCGGCTCCTCAAGCAGAATATCCGCAATTTTCTCTAAAAGTCCCAGGTTGCACTGCTCGCTCCCAAAGCACAGGGTATCTACGCAGCCGAGACTGTCTAAAAGAGCCACTGCGCCCTCCGCAAAAATTTCAGCACTGGCGGTGGATACAAAAACCGGCAGCAGCAGTACCAGGTCGGCACCGCAGGACAGAGCCATGCGGGTGCGAAGCTCCTTAGAGCAAAAAGCGGGCTTTCCGCTTTGCACAAAATCACCGCTCATGACAACCACGCAGTAATCCGCTCCGGTGATGGCTTTGGCCTGGCGGATAATATATTCATGCCCATTGTGAAAAGGATTAAATTCTGCTATTATTCCGACAACTTTCATGGAGGCATATCCTTTCTGATACACGGTTCATTGTCTATCCTAAAGCATTTTTCGTAAAAAATCAACAATTTCACTTGTCATATTTCAGAAAGAATGGTAAAATTGCTTATAAGTATGTTATAAGCGGAACATCAGCTATATTTTTGCAAATTTTAAATATACTTTTGTATCAAATCAACGGCAAAATACTTTGGAATCTCAAAAAATGCATAATGTATCTTGTATACAAGAAATAATTGCGCTAAGATAAAACCATCATTTGGTTCGGCAAACCAGCGAAAAATAAACAGGTGAAAAACCTAGCAAAGAGAATAAAGCGAAGGAAGGAGAGCACTGCAGCGTGCGCTTTTGAGTTTGCGTGCGCCTGTAGTCAAAACATGTATGAGTTTTATTAACACCATCAAAGCAAGGGCAAAAGCAGCAGACAAAACCATCGTACTTCCAGAGGGCATGGAGCCCAGGGTCTGGGCCGCTGCAGAAAAGATCTTGAAGGAGCAGATGGCAGAGCTGATCATCCTTGGAACACCGGAAATGGTTGAGGAAAACAGCAAGGGGCTGGAAGTGTCTGGGATTAGGATTATTGACCCAAATACCTCTCCGGATCTGGAACGATACATCAATGCGTTTGTGGAGCTCCGCAAATCCAAGGGTATGACTTACCAGGAGGCCAGAAGACTTCTCACCACAGATTTTATGTATTTTGCCTGCATGATGGTTAAATGCGGCGATGCAGATGGCGTTGTCTCCGGGGCCTGCCATTCCAGTGCAAATACCCTTCGGCCTTCCCTTCAGATTTTAAAGACGAAGCCCGGGGCAAAGCTTGTTTCTGCCTTCTTCTTAATGATTATTCCCAACTGCGATATGGGTGCGCAGGGTACATTTATTTTCTCCGATTGCGGGTTGGAGCAGAACCCTACCTCTGAGAAGCTGGCGGCCATTGCCATTTCCTCCGCAGAGACCTTTCGCCTGCTGGTTCAGCAGGAGCCCATCATTGCGCTATTGTCTCATTCTACCAAGGGCAGCGCAAGCCACCCGGATGTAGATAAGGTGGTGAACGCAGTAAAGCTTGCCCATGAGATGGCGCCTGAGCTAAAACTGGACGGGGAGCTTCAGTCTGACGCCGCCATTGTTCCCGAGATTGCTGCATATAAGGCTCCCGGCAGTGAAGTGGCAGGACATGCAAACGTTCTGGTATTTCCCGACCTTGATGCAGGAAATATCGGTTATAAGCTGGTTCAGCGTCTGGCAAAGGCAGAGGCCTACGGCCCCATCACGCAAGGACTGGCTGGAGCTGTCAACGATCTGTCCCGTGGGTGCAGCTCAGACGATATTGTGGGGGTTGTGGCCATCACAGCCATCCAGGCGGAGGCTCTTGAGGCGGAGCAGGCGGCTTTAAATAAATAGAGCAAAAAGGGATTTGAACTAAATTTTAAAAAAATTATTTTTATTATTGACAAAACCTGCTTGCATGAGTATAATGCTTGAGGTGTGCATATTCAGACTAGAGGGAGTATGTATGCAGATAGATTTATCAAAGCTGTTTGAAAGGGAGCATTCTGAAAAAGAGCTGAAATGTCCTTTGGAAACGGATGTGGTCACCTTTGGAGGCGAGACATACGACTTTGTTAATAAGTCGGAGGTGGAGCTGAAGCTGACGCACACATCGCGCCAGCATATTACAGTAGCGGGCCATTCTGCGTTCCGGTTGAGGATGTGTTGTTCCAGATGCCTGGAGCCCGTATTGGTTCCATTTAACCTGGAACTTACAGCTGAGCTGGACATGAACCACCCGGCAGACAGTGAAGATGAATTGCCATATGTTAGCGGATATAGTCTTGACGTGGATTTATTGGTGTTGGACGAGCTCTTCGTCAATATGCCGATAAGCGTTCTTTGCAGTGAGGACTGCAAGGGGTTATGTCGGGGGTGCGGGAAGAATTTGAACCATGGGCCCTGTGACTGTGACAACACGGTGCTTGATCCCCGTATGGCCAGGATTTTAGATATCTTTAATGCCAATAATAAGGAGGTGTGAACCATGTCAATTTGTCCTAAGAATAAAACTTCCAAGGCAAGACGCGACAAGCGGCGCGCAAACTGGAAGATGACCGCTCCGAACCTTGTGAAGTGTCCCAAGTGCGGCGAGCTTATGATGCCTCATAGAGTATGCAAGGCTTGCGGCTCTTACAACAAGAAGGAGATCATCCCCGCTGAATAAAAAGATGTGTTGGAAGGGCTTTTCCGTATGCCGGGAAAGCCCTTTATTGCTATTAAAAGGTAAATGGAGGAGACGATGGTACGAGTAGCACTGGACGCAATGGGGGGCGATTATGCCCCTGCTGAAATTATTAAGGGCGCGGTGGATGCGCTTCTTGCAACTGGGAAGGATGATCTGACTATCACGTTTACTGGCGATGAAGCTGCAATTCAGGCGGAGCTTCAGAAGCTTCGCGCAGATAAGGACCGGAATGGCTTTGATGAGAGCAGGATTTCCATTGTCCACACCACAGAGGTGATCGAGACTGGTGAATCTCCCGTAAATGCCATCCGCACAAAAAAGGATTCCTCCATGGTAGTAGCCTTAAAGATGGTAAAGGAGGGAAAGGCGGATGCCTTTGTGTCAAGCGGCAGCACCGGGGCTATACTGGTGGGAGGCCAGGTCATTGTAGGGAAGCTTAAAGGCGTGAGAAGAACACCCCTCGCTCCTGTGATTCCTACTCTGCGCGGGGGAGCCCTGCTCATTGACTGCGGCGCCAATGTGGATGCAAAACCGGAATATCTGCTTCAGTATGCTCATATGGGCTCCATTTACATGGAGTATGTGATGGGTATAAAGAATCCTGCGGTGGGAATTTTAAACATCGGCGCCGAGGAGGAGAAGGGAAATAGTCTGGTAAAGGAAACCTATCCCCTGTTAAAGGCGGAGCCTGGAATCAATTTTATCGGAAGTGTAGAAGCAAAGGATATACTGGATGGCAAGGCGGATGTGATTGTGTGCGATGCCTTTGCCGGCAACGTGGCTCTGAAAACATACGAGGCTACAGGCTCCATGCTTCTTGGAATGCTGAAGTCTACTCTTACTTCCAGCACAAAGAATAAGATTGGTGCGGCATTGGTTTATCCCTCGTTAAAGGCTAAGCTGAAAAAATTTGATGCTAGCCAGTATGGCGGAGCCCCCATGCTGGGGTTAAAAGGGTTGGTGGTGAAAAGCCATGGAAGCGCCACCGCTAAAGAGATTAAAAACGCAGTGATGCAGTGCATAGATTTTTCAAGGCAGAATATAGCTGAAAAAATAGCCGCTTCCTTCGCAAAGGAAACAAGCGCACAGAAGGAGGATTAGGTGGATAAAAACTTAAATATATTGGAGGAGCGCATTGGATATGATTTCAAAGATGAAAAACTCCTTCTTTTGGCCTTGACACACACATCCTTTGCCAATGAAAATCATGAGGATCGCTCCTTTCACAATGAACGCATTGAGTTTCTGGGGGATGCGGTGCTGGAGCTGATTTCCAGCGAATATTTCTATAAAACCATGCCCGGAAAAAGCGAGGGAGAAATGACAAAGCAGCGGGCTTCCATGGTCTGTGAGATGACGCTGGCATTCTGTGCCAGACAATTTGGTCTGGAGCAGTTTATCCGCTTGGGAAAGGGTGAGGAGCATACAGGGGGAAGAAACAGGGATTCCATTATATCCGATGCCCTGGAGGCACTGATTGGTGCGATCTATCTGGATGGTGGTTTTGCCAGCGCAAAAGAATTTGTCCTGAAGTTCGTGTTAAACGATATGGAACATAAAAAATTTTTTTATGATAGCAAAACCATTCTGCAGGAAAAAATCCAGTCCCATTATACCGAGGAGCTGGCCTATGACCTTTTGGAGGAATCGGGGCCGGATCATGACAAGCGGTTTCGCATGCAGGTGCGTGTGGGGAGCCGGATTCTGGGAGAGGGCGTTGGCAGGACGAAGAAGTCTGCCCAGCAGATGGCGGCATATCAGGCCCTTTTACTGTTACAGAAAGAGGACTAGCTACGGATGTATTTAAAAGGCATTGAGGTTCAGGGATTCAAATCCTTTGCAAATAAGATCAATTTTGAATTTCATAACGGCATTACTTGCATTGTGGGGCCTAATGGCTCAGGAAAGAGCAATGTGGCGGATGCGGTTCGCTGGGTGCTGGGTGAACAGAGCGCAAAGCAGCTTCGAGGTTCCAATATGCAGGATGTTATTTTCTCCGGCACGGAGCTGCGAAAGCCCCAGGGCTACGCTTATGTGGCCATTACTCTGGATAATTCCGACCATAAGCTTCCCATAGACTATGAGGAGGTTACTGTCAGCAGAAGGGTATACCGCTCTGGGGAGAGCGAGTATAAAATCAATGGAGTGGTGAGCCGGCTTCGCGATATTCAGGAGCTGTTTTATGATACCGGAATCGGAAAGGAAGGCTACTCCATTATTGGCCAGGGCCAAATCGATAAGATCCTGAGCAATAAGCCCGATGAGCGCAGGGAGCTCTTCGATGAGGCAGTGGGGATCGTCAAGTTTAAACGCAGAAAGAGGGAAACTCTTAAAAAGCTTGAGAGTGAGCACTCCAATCTGGTGCGGGTCACAGATATTTTATCGGAGCTTGAAAAGCAGGTGGAACCCTTGCAGCGTCAGTCGGAAAGTGCAAAAAAATATTTAAAGCTGCGGGATGAGCTGAAGGAATTTGACCGTGCTCTTTTTACGCTGGATTATCAGGATTCCCAGAGACGGCTGGGTGAGGTAGAGAAAAACACGGAAATTGTGACTGGAGACCTGGCGGAGACTGCAAAAGCCAACGAGGATTTGCGGGCGCAGTATGAGGAAGTGAATTGTCTGGTCAGCCAGCTGGAGCAGAAGATATCACAGCAGAATCAAATCTATAATGACTCCAATGTGGACATCCAGCAGAAGAACGGCAGAATTCTTGTCCTGAAGGAGCAGATCAATACAGAGCATACGGATGCTGCCCATGTGAGTGAGCGGCTTTTGGTTCTCCAGTCAGAAGAGGAGTGCTATAAAAAGGAGAAGGCTTCTGTGCTGAATCAGAAAGCAGAAGCTGTCGAGCGGGAGCGGGAGCTTGCCAATGAGGAGTATGATATGACCAATACGCTGGCGGCTCTGGATATCCGGATTGCAAATCATGAGCGCTCTGTGGAGAGTAATAAGGAGCGTCTCCTCTCTCTTTTGAACGAAAAATCCGATGCGGCTGCAAGACTTCAGCATTATACAACATTGGAGCAGCAGCAGATGATCCGCAGGGGGGAGATCAGCGCCAGAAGTCTGAAGCTTTCCAGTGACCATGAGGAGACCATATCACAGATTGATGGACAGAAAAAGTCCCTGAGCAATTTGGAACACTCTATAAAGGACATACAGAAGAAGCTTTCAGAACAGCAGCAGCTTTTAGTATCTCTTCAAAAAACAGTGTCGGATACCCAGGATCAGCTGCGAAACGCCGAACAGAATTATAAGATTTCCAGCTCCAGAGCGGAGGCATTAAGGAACCTGGATGAACGCTATGAGGGCTATCAGAACAGTATCCGGCGGGTGATGGAGTATGCAAAGGGATCCGGGGCAGGCGCTTTAGGGGTGATTTCGGATTTGATTCATTTAGATAAAAAATATGAAACAGCCATGGAAATCGCCCTTGGGGGAACCATTCAGAATATTGTGACGGACAGCACCCGTACGGCCAAGGATTTAATTTCCTATCTGAAGACCAATAAATATGGGCGTGCCACGTTCCTGCCCCTGGACGCCTTTCAGAAGAAAACGGATTTTTCCTATCCCGAGGCATTGAAGGCGCCGGGCGCCATCGGTATTGCATCGGATCTTGTGAAATATGATCCGATTTATGAGAATGTCATCACTCATCTGCTGGGGCGTACGCTGGTGGTGGATCATATCGATCACGCATCGGAGATTGCAAGAAGATTTCGCTATTCCATACGCATTGTCACTTTGGAGGGAGAGCTTCTCAGTCCGGGGGGCTCCCTTACAGGCGGAACATATAAAAACAGCAGTAATCTTTTGGGAAGAAAAAATGAGATTAAGGAGCTGAAGCAATCTGCGGACGAGGCATTGCGGCAGACCAAAGAATATTCCAAATCCCTGCAAAAGAATCGCAAGGACCTTGAAAAGGCTGAAATTCAGTGCAGAGAGCTGTCCGGGAAACTCCAGAGTCTGGTGCTCACCCAGACAGAGGAACGCTTCAAGCTGACCCAGGCTGAGGAACGCTTGGACGGCATCCGGGTTTCCCTGGCGGATGCCGCATCGGAGATGAAGCAGATGGAGGCCGATCTTGCAAAGCTTCGTCAGGAAAAGGAAGGCCTGGCACAGAGCTTAAACTCCATTGAGGACGAAAACAGCGATTCAGAAAAAATGATCAGCGATGATGAGAGAAAGCTCTCTGAGGAGAAGGAGAAACGCGAGCAGCTTTCCTCCTCCCTGAACCGGGTGCAGCTGGAGCTTTCAAATCTGAAGCAGAAGAAGGAATTTACCCTTGCAAGTGAGACCCGCATCCTGGGTGAGTTAGAAAAGCTGTCTGAGGAACGAGATGGCCTTTTGAAACGGGAGAAGGAAATTCAGCAGGCAGTGGAGAATATTCGACATGGCATAGATGAACTGACAGAGGAGCATGACGCGTGTCTAAAAGCAAGGGATGAAGCACAGGAGCAAATTCGCCAGCTGAACCTGCAGAAGGCAAAGGTTATGGAGGAGCAGAAGGATTTCTTTACCAGACAGCAGGAAATCTCCGGCAGGCAGAAGAATCTGGAGGTGGAGCTTCTCCGGCTGCAAAATCAAAGGGAAAAGCTGGAGGAGCATATGGATCAGCTGGTTACCTATCTCTGGACAGAGTATGAGCTGAGTCCTTCCGAGGCCCAGATTTCCCCGGAAGAAATCACTCTTTCCATGGGCGAGTTAAAGAAAAATGTCACTTCCCTGAAGGGAAGCATCAAGGCGCTGGGCAGCGTCAACGTGAATGCGATCGAGCAGTACAAGGAGGTTGCAGAGCGATATGAGTTTATGAAGGGGCAGTATGAGGATCTGACAAAGGCTGAGGAGCAGCTTCACGGCATCATCAACGAGCTGGACGAGGGTATGAGAAAACAGTTTAATGAGCAGTTTGCCCGGATACAGGTGGAGTTTGACAAGGTATTCGGGGAGCTTTTCGGAGGCGGTCATGGGAAGCTGGAGCTTGTGGAGGATGAGGATGTAATCGAAGCGGGAATCCGCATCATCTCCCAGCCTCCGGGCAAAAAGCTCCAGAACATGATGCAGCTCTCCGGGGGTGAGAAGGCTCTGACGGCCATAGCGCTGCTGTTTGCCATCCAGAATCTGAAGCCCAGTCCCTTTTGCCTGTTGGACGAGATTGAGGCGGCGCTGGATGATTCCAATGTATCCCGCTTTGCAGGATATCTTCATAAGCTGACAGAGCATACCCAGTTTATCCTGATTTCCCACAGACGCGGCACCATGGTCATGGCGGATCGTCTGTATGGCATCACCATGCAGGAGAAGGGTGTTTCCACACTTGTGAGTGTCAACCTGATCGAGCAGGATCTGGATAATTAATCGGAGGTTTTCATATGGAAGAAAAACAGGGTTTTTTGAAAAGGTTATTTGACGGAATGGCCAAGACCAGAAACAGCCTGGTTTCAAAGCTGGATGATCTTTTTTCCGGAGGAACCATTGATGAGGAGTTTTATGAGGATCTGGAGGAGATCCTGATTACGGCGGATATCGGCGTCCGCACCACAAATGATATTATTGAAAATCTCCGGGAACGGGTGGAGGAGGAAAAGCTGAAGGATCCTGGGGCTGTAAAGGAGCTCCTCATGGAGGGTATCCGCCAAAGGATGGATCTGGGAGAAAATGCCTATGATTTTGAGAATCAGAAAGCTGTGGTGCTGGTAATCGGCGTCAACGGTGTGGGAAAAACCACCTCCATCGGCAAGCTGGCAGCACAGCTGAAGGCGGCAGGAAAGACGGTGACCCTGGCTGCTGCGGATACCTTCCGTGCAGGGGCTATCGAGCAGCTGGATATGTGGGCCAAGCGGGCAGGAGTCAATATCATTGCTCATCAGGAGGGATCCGATCCTGCGGCGGTGATCTACGATGCAGTCCAGTCTGCAAAGGCAAGGGGAACGGATATCCTGATCTGCGATACCGCAGGCCGTCTCCACAACAAGAAGAATCTGATGGAGGAGTTGAAAAAGATCAACCGCATCATTGACAAGGATTATCCCGAGGCTTACCGTGAGACCCTGATTGTTTTGGATGGAACAACCGGCCAGAATGCTCTGGCGCAGGCAAGGGAATTTATGGAGGCGGCCAAGATTACCGGTATTATACTTACAAAGATGGACGGAACTGCGAAAGGCGGTATAGCCGTGGCTATTCAGTCCGAGCTGGGTGTGCCGGTAAAATATATCGGTGTGGGGGAGCAGATCGGTGACCTGCAGAAGTTTGATGCAGAATCCTATGTGAACGCCCTGTTTACCGAGCCTGAATTTGAGGAGAAGCCGGAGGAGGCATATCCGGAGCCTGACGTCTCTGAGACAGCTGCGGAAACAGACAGCCCCGCAGAACCAGCACAGCAGCCTGACATAGAAGCTGCTGAAACAGCTGTACAGGATGAGCCGGAAGAAGAACCCGTTGATGAAGAAGAGACAGCCCCTGTGGACGAAGCTGCTGTCAGAGAGCTGTTTACCTCAGAATATTTCATGCGTCCAGAGGTATGGGATCTTCTCACAGAAATTTTTGTGGATGAAGGAAGCTTTGATGTGAATACCTTTGATTTTAATAAATACAGTTTTAAATAAAAACAGACAGAGGAAAGGAGACGGACATGGATGATAAGTATTTGACACTGGAAAAATTTGAGGAAGCCACGGAGATTGTGCAGAAGGTCACCGCGGAGACCAAGCTGGTGTACAGCGAATATTTCAGCGCCCAGACTGGCAACCGGGTGTATTTAAAGCCTGAAAATATGCAGTATACCGGCGCCTATAAGCTCCGGGGCGCCTATTACAAGATCAGCACCCTTTCCCAGGAGGATCGGGCCAAGGGCCTAATCACCGCCAGCGCAGGAAATCATGCCCAGGGTGTGGCCTATGCTGCAAAGGCCTATGGATGTAAAGCAGTGATCGTCATGCCCACTACAACACCCTTGATTAAGGTGAACCGGACAAAGGCCTATGGAGCAGAGGTTGTTCTGTATGGAGATGTATACGATGAAGCCTGCGACTATGCGTATCAGCTGGCGGAAGAGCATGGGTATACCTTTGTACACCCCTTCAACGACCTGGATGTGGCCTGCGGTCAGGGTACCATTGCCATGGAGATCGTCAAGGAGCTTCCCACAGTGGATTATATTCTTGTTCCCATCGGCGGAGGCGGGCTTGCCACAGGCGTCTCTACACTGGCAAAGCAGTTAAATCCCAAGATTCAGGTCATCGGCGTGGAGCCTGCCGGGGCAAATTGTATGCAGGAATCCTTAAAGGCGGGGCATATTGTGACCCTTCCATCAGTGACCACCATTGCGGATGGTACCGCTGTCAAGACTCCCGGAGATAAGCTGCTTCCCTACATACAGGAAAATATTGATGACATCATTGCCGTTCCCGATGAGGAGCTGATTGTTTCCTTTCTGGATATGATCGAGAATCACAAGATGGTGGTGGAGAATTCCGGGCTTCTGACGGTTGCGGCCCTGAAGCATCTGAATGTGAAGGGAAAGAAGATTGTCTCCATTTTAAGCGGCGGAAACATGGATGTAATCACCATGAGCTCCGTGGTTCAGAACGGTCTGATTCAGAGAAGCCGTATCTTTACTGTGTCGGTGCTGCTGCCGGACAAACCGGGACAGCTGGTTCACGTTGCCACGGTGATTGCCCAGAACAACGGTAATGTGATTCGCCTGGATCACAACCAGTTTGTCTCTATTAACAGAAACGCGGCGGTGGAGCTTCGCATTACGGTGGAGGCCTACGGGGCAGAGCACAAGGAGCAGATCGTAAAGGCATTGGAGGAAGCGGGCTTTAAGCCGAAGATCGTAAAGCCCCAGCTGTAGGAATATGATATTTTGGGCATTGATGGGAAATTTTCCATCAATGCCTTTTCTTTTGCTGGTTTATTGTGATCACTGTGCATGTAAGAAAAAAGTAAACAAATCACACTTTTATATTAATAGGAAATATGCTATGATACCTTTTAAGAAGCTTCCGGAGCAATCCGGGTGGTATTGACTAAATAAGGAGAAAATGTATGTTAGTTGTCAGTCATGTTACCAAGAGATACAATAAGGAGAAGGCCTGCGATGATGTGAGCTTTACCCTGACCGATGGGGGCATCAACGTGCTGCTGGGTCCAAACGGTGCGGGAAAGAGTACGCTGATGAAGAGTATCATCGGTTTTTTAAAGTATGAAGGGCAGATTACGGTGAACGGATATCCCAACAAGAGTGTGGAGGCGAAGCGCTTTATCGGCTATATGCCGGAGATACCCTCCCTGTATGAGAATCTGACAGTATCCGACCATATGGAATTTGTTGCCAGAGCATACAGGCTGAAGGGCTACGAGGCTTACCGGGATGAGCTTTTGGCCCGCTTTGAGCTGGACGACAAGCTAAAGAAATTTGGCAATGAGCTCAGCAAGGGTATGCAGCAGAAGCTCTCCCTGTGCTGCGCCCTGCTTCCAAGACCCTCTTTGCTGTTGATGGATGAGCCCATGATCGGCCTGGATCCCCATGCAATTAAAGAGATGAAAAAGCTGATGAACCAGATGAGGGAGGAGGGGCAGACCCTTTTTATCTCTACCCACATTATCGACAGCATGGATATGCTCTGGGACAGGGCCATCATTATGCAAAAGGGCTGCATCAAGGGAAATGTGAGCCGGCAGGAGCTGGAGGCTGAGGGAAAGACCCTGGAGCAGGTTTTCTTTGAGATCACAGAGGGACTTCACGCGGAGGATATGAGGGACGCAGATATGACTAGCGCAGCGGAAGGGGCAAAGTCTGAAAAGCCCGGACAGGAGGAGCGATGAGAGTAGTTAAGCTTGCCCTCTGGTTTATGGTGAAAAACTTTGTTAACTCCGTGAAGCGCCAGTGGAAGATATATCTTGGGCTGGGAATTTTCATCGCAGCAATAGTGCTGATCGGCTTTATTGCGGACAATTTTGGCTCAGCTTCAGAGGAGCCGGGGGCGAATACGGAAATCAGTGAGGAGACAGAGGAGCCCTATGTGCCAAATCCCCAGCTTGACCTGGTGATAGATGACGATGGGTGCATATTATACGAAAATGGTGAGATATATGATATAGGAAGCCTGATCACTGCGGCAGTTGGCTGTGTGGTAGTGTGGATATTCATTGTCTTAGGCATTGTGGGAGGCTCCAAAAACGGGGTGAATATCTTTGATATGCAGGATGTAAATTTTCTCTTTCCCGCACCTATTAAGCCCCAGTCGGTGCTGCTGTTTAAGATGATCTGCCAGATAGGCACGTCTCTTATGGGAAGTCTTTACATTCTGTATCAGATTCCAAACCTTATAAATATGGGAATGAACATATGGGGAGCGCTTCTCCTGGTGATTGGCTTTATCGTCCTCACCATGGTGAACAAGTTTATCGGGGTTTTTTCCTATATATTCCTGTCAAGACGTGAGAACTTAAAAAAATTTGTGGGGAAGTACGGCTTTTGTTTTATGGCTCTGCCCATTGCAATACCCGCAGTATTGCACTTTGG
The DNA here is from genome assembly GCA_944381475.1 of uncultured Lachnospiraceae bacterium. GTDB lineage: Bacteria > Bacillota > Clostridia > Lachnospirales > Lachnospiraceae > UBA4292. The sequence continues at coordinate 20,202 of CALWLH010000105.1, forward strand.
CTTAGGCTTGGGGATTTATGAATCACTGAATACGGTATTTGGCTCAGTAGGAGCTTACTGTATCCCCTTTGTGGGTTGGCTTATGGCCTACACGGTTTATGCGGTGTCAGGAGAGTATCTGCTCTGCGGCCTCTTTATGCTCCTCACCCTTGTGGGAACAGGACTTTTGATTTCAGTAACCTGGCGCATGGACTGCGACTTCTATGAGGATGCCTTTGCGAATGCCATTGTCCTTGAGGATGCAAAGGAGCAGATCAAATATGCCGCAGCCGGCGGCATGTCCTACGGCGTCAAGCACGAAGGCAGGGCAGGAAAGGTCTGGGAAAAACGAAGAAACAAAAAGCTCTCCTTTGAGGGCTATGAGGGAGCCTCCGTGTTTTTTGCAAAGACCATCCTGAACCGGAAACGGATGTACCGCCTGGGAGGGCTTTGGAGCTCCACAGCCAGCGTTTACTTTTGGATCTGCACGGGAGCCGGACTCTTTATGCGGTTTATTGTCAAGGAAATCAGCCCTCTGGCCCTGACCCTTGTGCCCATGTTTATTTGTCTTGTGTGCATGTTCTTCAGAAGCTTTTTTAACCCTCTCCAGCAGGATCTGTCCCACAACTTTATCTACATGATTCCGGAATCCCCCTTTGCCCTCATCGGCTGGGGAATGGGCGGCCAGGTTCTGGACGGCGCCCTGGATCTGATCCCGGCAACAGTTGTCATTTCCGTCATCAGCCTGCACCCGGGATACGGACTTTCCTGCGGACTGCTTCTTTTGTCCATGCATGTGTTCTTTGGCATGACGGCGCTTTTGGTAAACCTGATCATCAGCTCCTATCTGCCAAAAATCTTATCAAATATTCTTCAGGGAATTGTGCGTATGCTGCCCTTCTTTCCTGTTGTGCTGGCATTTATCCTTGGGCTTTTTGCCGGAAATGTATACATCGCATTTTTAGGGGTGATTTTGGTGAATGTGTGCGTGAGCCTGCTGGTGTATATTCCCTGTCCCTTCTTCCTGCATAGCGGGAAGAGGTAAAGTATTGTTATGGAGCCTAATCTAGTATTCCTGCTTGACATATTTAAAATAATTTTATATTATATATTATATAAGATGAAAACTTTAAAACAAAAAGGGAGGGGATAAATATGAATAGAATATTATTAAAAAAGATGTTTATTTTGGCTATATTTTGTATTCTGATATCCATGCCTGTTTTTGCTTATGCGGCAAATGTTAAAGCTTCTTTTATATATAGTGATGATTATTTTTTAAATGACGAGGAACATTCGAAAATGCTTCAGTCATATTTTACCACAAAAGGTTACAGCACCAATTTAGAAACAAGACCAACTATCGTTTATGGTTTAAACCAGCACTTGATTCATTATAAAGCTGTTTTTTTAAGTTCACATGGTTTGCAGGAAGGCAGTAAAGTTGTTTTAAAAAATGGTGTATACTATGGACCAGACGATATTACTACAGATGTAGGTGCTGAATTTGTATTTGTAAGTGCTTGCTATTCCGCAAAGACAAATATCCATTCAAATAAGAATTTGTGTTCTACACTTATAGCAAATGGAGCAAAAGCTGCTATTGGATACGAAGATACAGTTTACGTTTCCTCCAGTAGATATTATGAGAATATTTTTTATCAAAAATTTATTGGACTGGGTGGAAATGCTGCTTGGGCATACGTACAGGCGCAAACTCAAACCCGAGATGAATACGGATCATCAGATACGGTTGTTACTTCGGTGAAATTTTTCGGAAATGGAGAATATAAATATTAAAATAAGCAAAGTTGTTGGCCTTTGAAGTCAGGATTTTATTTTAGGAAAGGAGCAGCTTATGAAAAGATGGAAAAATATATGGTTCCTTTTATCCGCCGGTTTGTTCATGGCGGGATGCAGTGCTAATTCACAGGGTTATGAAACTGCGGATGCTTCTGAACCTTTTGCTGCAGAAAATGACAGGAGTGATGAAAAAAACGCTGACATCAATAAGTATTCTTTGAGCGGCACAGCCTTAACATTAGCACAGATGGATGAGTATGAATCGGATACCGCACTGGACAATGCCTATATTGCCTACACGGATGAGGATTATGTCTATTACTTTGATGAGAATTTGGAGAATCTCCGCTATCTTGTGTCAAAGAATCAAGATATTGAGCCAGAAGAAGTTGAAAGCCAGGTGCTGATAGATCAATCTGAGGATTATCTTGAACAGATCTCTTCTGACCTTGATATTTCTGCGGATGACTGGTCTGTCACAGATTTGTCCGTTGGAATGTATACCCTGGATTTACATCAGGAAATTTATGGAGAGGATATCGTTATTGCCTCCTTCCATTTCATAGGCGATCAGATATGAGGAATGAATCTGGAAACAGAGGTGCTGGAATTAGAGGAGAATGGTATCGCTTTATTGGATAAGCAACTGGCGACGCAGAGTGTTGTGCAGATGCTGAAAGATGAATATGGGCATGCATTTGAAGCCTATACAGCTGATACAGATTTACCCCTCACAACTACGGTAAATCTAAACGCTCACGGAGGAGATCTGTATTGGTATGTAACTGTTAATAACGACTACTACGGCGGATATGTGGCAGAGATTAACGCTGTCAGCGGTGAATGTAATTATGTGGATCAGGCCAAGTGATGTTGTTTATGTTAAAAATCCCTGTGTCAAGAAAAAAATTGACACAGGGGCTTTTTGCTGTAAGATGCGCCTAGTGATTGGAAATACTGCGGACCATTTTTATGGGCCTTCGCAGCAAGGACTGACTGAGGCGGATGTAAATTTTCGTATATCAAAACAATTTATGAATTACCAATGTAAGCAAAACTGTCGGAGGTGTTTCTTCTAGTGAAACAAAGAAAAATATTTTCTTTAACTACATCAATATATAATATATTTTGGCTTAGCTTTGCCCTGTTTTCCTGTTTTTTTATTAGCGGCTGTCATCAGGGTATCAGCTCTGATACAGAACACGTACAGGAGGTTTCGGAGACTTCAGGAATTTCAGAGACCGTAGATAGAGAGACTTTATCCACAGAGAGTTTGTCAACCAGCACAACGCAGCCGAATTCACATATGGATGAGTTGACGTTAGTTTATATAAATGCGCGTTCCTCCTATCAGGTATATAGTTCCTGTCTTTCCTATACGGACTGGCAAAGTGAAAATAAAGTAAAGCTTTTAGTTACCGATGAGATGGGGCGACTTGTATGGCAGGAAACCTTAGATAGACAGCTTTTGGGAGAAAACGATATAGTGAAACTATATCTTATGGAGGATGGCGTTTTAGTATATAAGAATCGCAGTACTGAGACTTATTTCACCTGTGAATATCAGCATATCACTGTGAAGGCTTCAACAAATATCGACAAAACTGAAAAAGAAATAACTGTGACAGCGCTCCCTGGCAGAAGAATCGATCTTGAAGAATGTACAGATTTTTTTAATCAGCTTGAGAAACTGCGGCGTGAGGGTGAGCTCTGCGCATCCATTGGCGGGGATTATCTGGAGTATGGAGGGGGACAGGACGATGCAAAGGATGCGATTGAAACAGTTAAGCGACTGAATATTGGATATATGGAGGTTTCTGATACAGACTCTGAATTTGAAATATTGTCAGAGCTTCAGGATTATGTATATGGATATGCCATAAACGAAAAGCAAAGAAGTGTATTAAATAATATTGTAGAAATTCTAAATTATGCGTACACATCCACTGCATATGAAGTCGCATTTGATACAACCTTTTATGAGAGCGAAATCAAAAATGAAATAATAGGGTTTCTTGAGCATTTCTTTTCTATGCAAGGTGAGGTTGTTTCCATGCAGAATTTTCCTAAAGAGGTGTCAATATATCGAGATGAAGAGCAGGCTCTTGTCCTAAAAGTTTCCAGTAATTCAGAGAACATCTATTACAACAGGGATATGTCAGAAATTTTGGATCCGAAAGAAAAAAACGAATGGGACTGGATGTTTTCTCTATACAAAAAAGATAATTTTGATTTGCCAAATCAAGCTGCAAAAAGATATGAGATCTCTTTTACCAATGAATGGCAGGGTAAGTGGAATGTTTGGTGTGTAATTAGTGATATTTTATATCGTATTTCGGATACATCTAGTGATGCATATGAAGCATACTATATTGTATCTGAGATCTATTCCAGTTTAGATCGTGCTTTGCCTGATTTTCACTGCTTCTATCTTGAGATAGAACAAGACAACATGGGGTATCCATATCCATCTTTGCTGATAGATGGAGATTTTAATCAAGGAAGCTTTTGTTATTTTCCAGATTGCTGTTATGGTAATTGGGATGCGTCGATTTCATATATTGTGAACGATGCTTACAGTGCTTTGAATGCAAATAAATGCGCAATAAGAATAAAAACTATTTAATGCTTATGATATCACATAGATCAGGCAAAGCAGCTGGTATAGGAAAGCTTGAAAGTAAACTTTCAAATCTGCCATGATGACGCGGCAAATGCGTCAGAACAAGGTAAAAATGTGTAAAAATCCCTGTGTCAAGAAAAAATCCTTGACACAGGGATTTTTTTGTTGTAAGATACACCAGGTGGTATGGAAATGGAAAGAATTGTTGAACAAACATTGCTGTATGACTTTTATGGAGAATTGCTGACAGAGCATCAGAAGCACATATATGAGGCAGTGGTTTTTGATGATATGTCTTACTCAGAGATCGCCGAGGAGCAGGGCATCAGCAGACAGGGCGTATTTGATCTTATAAAGCGCTGCGACAATATCCTAAAGGGCTACGAGGATAAGCTGCATCTGGTGGAAAGGTTTCTATCTGACAGGCAAAAGGCGGCTAAGATCCGCGAGCTTGCGGGAAAGCTTGATGAGGCTCAGGAAAATGAGCTGGTAGGGGCGATCATCTCCTTGGCGGAGGATATAGCAGCGGATCACTAGTGAGGTAAACATGGCATTTGAAAGCTTAACAGAAAAACTGCAAAACGTCTTTAAGGGCCTTCGCAGTAAGGGCCGGCTGACTGAGGCGGATGTGAAGGCCGCCTTAAAGGAAGTAAAGATGGCGCTGCTGGAGGCGGATGTAAATTTCCGGGTGGTAAAGCAGTTTATCAATTCCATACAGGAGCGGGCTGTGGGGACAGAGGTCTTAAACGGCTTAAATCCGGGGCAGACGGTGATCAAGATCGTCCATGAGGAGATGATCAAGCTTATGGGCTCCACCACCACGGAGCTTTCCTTAAAATCTGGAAATGAAACCACCGTTATCATGATGATGGGACTTCAGGGCGCCGGTAAAACCACCACAGTGGCAAAGATTGCCGGAAAATTAAAAAGCCAGGGGAAAAAGCCCCTGCTGGTGGCCTGTGACATTTACCGTCCTGCAGCCATCAAGCAGCTCCAGATCAATGGTGAAAAGCAGGGCGTACCTGTCTTTGAGATGGGTACGGATCACAAGCCGGTGGACATTGTCCGGGCTGCTCTTGCATACGCAAGGGAACAGGATTATAACGTGGTGATGATCGATACTGCCGGCCGTCTTCATATCGATGAGGACATGATGAAGGAGCTGCAGGAGATTAAGGATCACATTGATATTCATCAGTCCCTTCTGGTGGTGGACGCCATGACCGGTCAGGATGCGGTGAATGTGGCAAAGAGCTTCGATGAGAAGATTGGCGTGGACGGCGTCATCCTCACAAAGATGGATGGCGACACCAGAGGCGGTGCGGCTCTGTCTGTCAGAGCAGTCACCGGAAAGCCCATTTTATATGTGGGAATGGGAGAAAAGCTTTCTGACCTGGAGCAGTTTTATCCAGACCGTATGGCCGGACGAATCCTTGGTATGGGGGACATTCTCACCCTGATCGATAAGGCTCAGGCGGCTGTGGATGAGGAAAAGGCTAGGGAGATGGAGCAGAAGCTCAAGAAATCCCAGTTTGATTTTAACGATTATCTGGAGTACATGGCCCAGATGAGAAATATGGGAGGCATTGGTGAGATTTTAAAGCATCTTCCGGGCATGAGCGGCAAGATGCAGATGCCGGAGATTGATGACAAACAGATTAACCGTGTAGAGGCCATCATCCTGTCCATGACCAAAGAGGAGCGGGCAAACCCGAACCTTTTAAATCCCTCCAGAAAAAACCGCATTGCAAAGGGCGCGGGGGTCAATATCGCAGAGGTAAACAAGCTGGTAAAGGGCTTTGAGCAAAGCAGGAAGATGATGAAGCAGCTTCCCGGTATGATGGGAGGCATGGGCAAGCGTGGAAAATTCAAGTTGCCCTTTTCCTTTTAGGGAATAACGCTGGAAGCGTTTCCAAATATAAATACATTAATATCAGGAGAAATCCAGGAGGTAGAATTAAGATGGTTAAGTTAAGATTAAAGAGAATGGGTCAGAAGAAGGCGCCTTTTTATAGAGTGGTTGCTGCTGATGCCAGAGCACCCAGAGACGGCCGTTTCATCGAGGAAATCGGCTACTATGATCCTACAAAGGATCCCAGCGTGATCAAGATTGATGCAGAGAAGGCCCAGAAGTGGTTAAAGGCTGGTGCGCAGCCCACCGAGACTGTAGCAAAGCTGTTAAAGATTGCAGGCGTTGAGAAATAATTCAGCCATTCCTGCAGGGAGGTAGCGCAATGAAAGAGTTGATTGAGGTGATTGCAAAATCACTGGTGGATGCTCCCGATCAGGTTGTGGTGACACAGACCGAGGAGGAGGACGCCATCATCCTGAACTTAAGTGTAGCCCCGGAGGATATGGGTAAGGTTATTGGCAAGCAGGGGCGTATCGCAAAGGCGATCCGTTCTGTGCTGAAGGCTGCAACCATTGATGAAGAGAAGAAGGTTATGCTGGAAATTCAGTAACTAAAGGGGGCTGTTAAATAACAGCCTCTTTTTCTTTTTTCAAAGTCTGTCTAAATCATCAGCTTGGGTCTGCCTTCGGAATTTGCAAAGAAGCAGGCTTTAGGGAAAGCTGATTGAATTTTGAAAGGAATGGGTTGATGACGAATCTGGATGATTATTTTCGGGTGGGCGTGATTACCAGCCCCCACGGGGTTCACGGTGAGGTGAAGGTTTATCCCACAACGGATGATATAAGGCGTTTTGATGATTTAAAAGAAGTCCTGATGGTGGGGCGGGGAATCCAACAGCTTTTGCATGTGGAACGGGTCAAATATTTTAAAAATATGGTGATTATGAAATTTAAGGAATTTAGTACCATGAATGAGACGGAGCTTCTGCGTCAGCAGGAATTGTACGTGGACCGAGCCCATGCGATTCCTCTTGAGGAGGGAGAATACTACATTGCAGATCTAATAGGTATGGATGTGGTGACGGATGAGGGACGCCTTCTGGGAAGGCTGACGGATGTGCTTCAGACCGGCGCAAACGATGTATATTCAGTGCGGATGGAAAACGGTACGGAGCTGCTTTTGCCCGCCATTCCCCAGTGTATTCTGGATATCAGTCTGGAAAAGCGCCAGATCTGTGTGCATCTGATGAAAGGGCTGTTGGAGGAGTAGGATGAATTTTCATGTAATGACATTGTTTCCTGATATGATCAATGCAGGTATGCATCACAGCATTACAGGGAGAGCTATGGACAAAGGGCTTATTTCTGTCCGAGCGGTGGATATCAGGGATTATACCCATAACAAAAACCGCCGGGTGGATGATTACCCTTACGGCGGAGGCGCGGGTATGGTGATGCAGGCCCAGCCGGTGTATGACTGCTACCAGGATTTAAAAAGACAGATTTGCGGGCCCCATCCGGTCATCTATATGTCGCCCCAGGGCAGAGTTTTCAACCAGTCCATTGCCAGAGAACTGGCTCAGTATGAGGATGTGGTGCTTCTCTGCGGCCATTATGAGGGAATTGACGAGCGTGTACTGGATATGATCGTTACGGATCAGATCTCCATCGGAGATTTCATTCTCACGGGCGGAGAGCTTCCTGCCATGCTGATTATGGACTGTGTGAGCAGGCTGATTCCAGGGGTTTTAAACAATGATGTATCCGCAGACATCGAATCCTTTCAGGATAATCTGCTGGAGTACCCCCAGTATACCAGGCCGGAGGAATTTATGGGAAGGCGTGTGCCGGAAATCTTGCTTACCGGGCATCATGCGAATATTGAGAAATGGCGCAGGGAACAGTCTATAGCCAGAACTCTTCAGAGAAGACCGGATTTGCTGAAGCAGGCAAAGCTGACCGATGCGGAAATGCAGTTTCTTTCCCAGCGTATCCAGGAGCACAATGGAGATGAATAGTAAGAGCAAATAATTCAAAAATCGCGAAAAAAGTGATTGCAAATTTATAATTGTTATGATATACTTTTGAAGTTGCTGATTGCAGATACTGCATAGCATAAAAAAGCAATGTTCCTCTGGTACGAGAGGTGTGCCCCAGGGCTAGTATTATGAACATTGGACAGGAGGTAAAGTGATGAACGAGATCATCAAGGAGATTGAAGCTGAGCAGCTGAAGGCTGAAGTAGACAGCTTCAGAGTGGGCGATACCGTAAAGGTATACGCAAAGATCAAAGAGGGAGACAAGGAAAGAATTCAGGTCTTCGAGGGTACAGTGACCAAGAGACAGAACGGCGGTGTTCGTGAGACATTCACAGTGCGCAAGATGTCCAACGGCTGCGGTGTGGAGAAGACATGGCCCTTACACTCTCCCCATGTAGAGAGGATTGAGGTTGTACGTCGTGGTAAAGTGCGCCGTGCAAAGCTGTTCTATCTGCGTGAAAGAACTGGTAAGAGGGCTAAGGTAAAGGAATTAGTAAAATAATTCATCACGAAGAGGACAGTTTAAGCTGTCCTTTTCTTTTTAAAGAGTGTTTTGGCAGCGTGCATGTGATGCATGGAGTAAACTTGTGAATTTAGAAAAAAATCAATGTCAATAGTACGGGAACACAGCCGCAATGGGCATAGGGGATTTGGCATTGATGGGGAAATGATCATGAAAAAAAACGGTATATTTCGGTTTCTGATGGTGTTATCAATTGTTTTACAGGCCGGTCTGGGGGTGGGACTGAGCGCATTCGGAATTTATGCGGACATCAATTATTATACGCAGATTGAAGGCTTTTTTCTGCATTTTATGTTTGTCCCCGGCGTCATTCTGCTGCTGTGCCTGCTGCATTTTTTGATTTTTAAGAACTATGATCGGAAATTTGGGTTTGTGACCACCAGCGGGTATATAGCCTTTGTGGTATCTGTAACAGGAGAGATACTTGTTCTTTTTTATAATATGTTTCCTGCTGGATTTTTAGGCTATGTACTATGGCTCGGACTTGCCGCAGGAGCTACGGCCCTCGTGGTGATGGGATTAAACTTGCTGTATGTGATTGCATATATGGCGCTGGAAAGATCAAGGGCAGATTTTGAAGAAATGTAAACAGTGACTTGTAATTTTCTTCATTTGCTGATACTATGTTATGGGGCTACGGGTTCGCCAATTCCTGCAGCACGGGATGTATGCCATAAATATAGCCCCTATGAAGGTGTGATGTTCATGAAATATTTAAATAATGAACGGCCGCATTTCCTTCGCCCTGCTATGATCTGGATTTCAAACCTGATGATTATCGCAGTGCTCGCTGTTTTTCTGACAGAGCTCTTCGGGGAACAGTTTGTAGTATCAGGAAGCTCCATGCGAGAAACAATTCTTGATCAAAACATCGTTCTCATTGACAAGATTGTATATCAGCTTGGGGAGCCCAAGAGATTTGATATTATACTATTTGAAGGTGCAGACGGCAGCCCAAGTGTAAAAAGAATTATTGGTTTGCCTGGGGAGACGGTTCAAATATTTGAGGGAAAAGTTCTGATCAATGGTGAAATTCTAAACAGTGAGTTTATCGGTGATATCCAGGTTGCCGGAAGGGCTCAGGAGCCCTTGGTATTGGAGGAGGATTCCTACTTTGTTTTAGGAGATAATCCTTCCTTCAGCGAGGACAGCCGTTTTGAGAATGTAGGAGATATAAAGCGATCTTCAATTATTGGAAAGGTATGGTTCTGCATTTATCCCATCAAGGATGCGGGAACTTTACAGTGAGGAGAGAGATGCAGGTTCAGTGGTATCCCGGTCACATGGCTAAGGCAAAGCGCGCCATGCAGGATGATGTAAAGCTGGTGGATATGGTTGTGGAGCTGTTGGATGCAAGAGCCCCCTTAAGCAGCCGTAACCCGGATATAGACAAGATAGCGAATAACAAACTCAGGATGGTCATTTTAAATAAGGCTGATCTGGCAGAGGAAAAGGCAAATAAATTATGGAGAGATTTTTTCGCGAAGCAGGGCATTCAAACGGTTTTATTGGACGCCAGAAGCAGTTCTGCCAAAAAGCCCGTTATTGACGCCATTATGCGGGCAGCGCAAAAAAAGTTTGAAAGAGACAGGGCAAAGGGCATTGTCAGCCGTCCTGTGCGTATTATGGTGGCAGGTATCCCTAATGTTGGAAAATCCACACTGATCAATTCTGTGGCAGGAAAGGCCTGTACCAGAACCGGAAATAAACCCGGCGTGACGCGTGGAAACCAGTGGATCAGACTGAATAAGCAGGTAGAGCTTTTGGATACTCCCGGTATTTTATGGCCTAAATTTGAGGATGAGCAGGTGGGTCTGCATCTGGCATATCTGGGGTCCATCAATGATGAGATCATGGAGCTTTCTGAGCTGGCTTCCTGTCTGATCAGGGAGCTTTCTGTGATTTCACCGGATGCTTTGGCGAACCGTTACAATATTGAGATGCATGAGGATCCTTATATCGTCCTAAAAAATATTGCCGTTGCCCGTTTTGCGCTTCAAAAGGGCGGGGAAGCTGACACCAATAAGGCCTGCCGCTTTTTGTTGGAAGATTTTCGTTCCGGAAGGCTTGGGCGAATCTCACTGGAAATACCAACCTTAGGAAAAGAGAGTGAATGATATGAGCAAGAAAAATGCAATGCAGGATGTTGAGCTGGAAATAATTGATGTGGATGATGAAATTGTGCAGCCGGAGGACAGAAAGAGCGCGCTTCTTTCACTGATCTGGATGCTTTTGTATCTTGTGGTCATCATCAGTATTTGCCTGCTTTTGGTTAATTTTGGCTTTCAGCGTTCCGTTGTGGAGGGGGAATCCATGCGTCCCACACTGGAATCCGGAGACAATATTATTGTAACTAGATTTTCATATTATTTTGGCGCAGATCCTGAAAGGTACGATATCATTGTCTTTACATATGACAAGGCCAACAATGTCCACTATATCAAGCGCGTGATCGGACTTCCCGGCGAGACTGTCCAGATCAAGGATGGATATGTATATATAGATGGTGAGCAATTGCAGGACGATATTTATGGTCTCGCGCCCATAGTAAACGCCGGCATCGCTTCTGAGCCTATAACTTTGGGAGATGGAGAGTATTTTGTCCTGGGTGACAACAGGAATGAGAGCTCAGACAGCAGAGTGGCCGATGTGGGAATTGTGTATAAAAAGCAGATAGAAGGTAAGGCATGGCTGCGGGTATGGCCTTTTAGCAGCTTTGGCATATTGAATACTGAGAACGGCCCAGAAGTGAAGGAATAAGTTTGGAAGTAAACTTCCATATCTGCCATGACGATGCGGCGAATACGTCAGAAAGAGGTAAAATTGAATACGCATGAAATTGATGAAATGCTTAAAAGCACAGAGCCGGCCAGACTGCCGGAGGTTTTGGCTGCGCTGACCTCGGATAAAAGAGCCATGGTAAGAAACCTAGCGGAGCGTTACCGGAAAAGATATGAAGCCTATTTAAAGGAATTGGAGCGCCTGGAGAAGATGACTGTCTACGAACGCCGGTATGAAGCTCTTCAGTACATATGCGGTATCGACGAGGCCGGCAGGGGTCCCTATGCCGGTCCCGTTGTTGCCGCAGCTGTTGTACTTCCAAAGGACTGCCGCATTTTGTATCTGAATGATTCTAAGAAGTTAAGCGAAAAAAAACGCGAGCAGCTCTATGACGAAATTATGGAAAAGGCTGTCTCCGTGGGCGTAGGCATCGCCGGCCCTGATGTGATTGACCGTATCAATATTTTGCAGGCAGACTATGAGGCAATGAGGCAAGCGCTCAGCAAATTGTCTGTACGGCCGCAGGTGCTGCTCAATGACGCAGTGACGATTCCCGGAATCCATATTCCCCAGGAAAATATCGTACATGGAGATGCGAAGAGTGTTTCCATAGCGGCTGCAAGTGTGATAGCCAAGGTTACCAGGGACAGAATGATGGTGATGTATGACCAGCTTTATCCTCAGTATGGGTTTGCCCATAATAAGGGCTACGGAAGCGCTTTTCATGAGGAAGCTATTCGCCAATATGGTCTTTGCCCAATTCACAGACGTTCCTTTACAAATAAATTCCAGAATTAGGAGCCTGTATATGAGGGAAAATAACAGGGAAAAGGGCAGCCGCTATGAGAAACGAGCGGCTGCTTATTTGACGAAGCAGGGCTTTGAAATTCTTGAAAAAAATTACCGGTGCAGACTGGGAGAGATTGATATTATAGCCATGGACGGTTCATATCTGTGCTTCGTGGAGGTAAAGTACCGCAGCAGCAACACAGCGGGGTATCCTGCAGAGGCCGTGGGAGCGGCAAAACAGAGGAAGATTTATCAGACGGCATTGGTTTATCTGAAGCAGCATCAGCTCCCTTTGAATACTCCCTGCAGATTTGACGTGGCTGCAGTCACGGGAGAAGCGGTTTTCTATATAAAAAACGCCTTCGGCGCAATGTAGTTGGAGAGTATTATGAATTGGATCAAGAAGGATTACGCCACAACCGTTACCCGTGAGAACAATGGAGTGGTATGGATAGAATTTGAAGCATTTTCCGGATTTCCTATAAAGCATGCCTACAGTACGAGAATCGGAGGCGTCAGTTCGGGAGTATGCAGCAGCATGAACCTGAGGGTCTGCCAGTGGGACACCAGGGCCAATTATGAGGAAAATATGAGACGTTTCTGTAGGGCTTTGGGGATACCCTTTGACAGAATTGTGGCGAGTCATCAGACCCATACCACGAATGTCCGGGTTGTAACAGAGACGGATGTCCCCACAGGGACTCTTTTCGGGCGGGAATTTTCAGATGTGGATGGTCTGGTCACAAATGTGAAAAACGTTGTGCTGGTGGCAAGCTTTGCGGACTGTATCCCCCTGTATTTTTTTGATCCCATAAAGAAGGTTATCGGTTTAAGCCACGCAGGGTGGAGAGGAACCGCCGGGAAAATCGGCGCAGCTACTGTGCGGACAATGGCTTTGGAGTATGGCTCTGAGCCGGCAGATATTTATGCTTGTATCGGTCCGGGAATATGTCAGGACTGCTATGAAGTAGGGAAAGACGTGTACAGCGCGTTTAAGGAGACTTTTACGAAGAAGCAGATGGAGCAGGTTTTCATAAGCAGGTCCGAGGGAAAGTACCAGCTTGATTTGTGGACTGCTAATAAGCTGGTGCTGGAAGAGGCGAGCCTTAAAAAGGAGCATATGTTTCTGACGGACCTCTGCACGAAATGTAATTCCAAGTACCTTTTCTCCCATCGCGCAATGGGTGACAGAAGGGGAAATCAATGTGGTTTTCTTATGCTGGAGGAGTAGCTGAAAGGATTAAAAATCCATGTATACAATAGCAAAACATGCCGGAAATCATTATTAGATTTTTAATGATTTCCGGCATGTTTATCGCTTCGCTCATTTTATCAAATTCTCTGACTGATTTAATGCACCCTGGATCTGGCGTCGTTATATTCAGAAATAAGCTTCTGAATACGAGGCGTGGGATCGATGACGGAAGCTACTGAGGAATCGTGGTTTAAGGTGTTGATGATGGCGGCCAGGAATTTGCTCATATTTGCCTCTATGTACCAAGGCTTTGTAAACAGCTCTTCCGGGCGATAGTTGAGATTCGTGGTAATCACATAGTCGATCAGTCCCTTGTCGTGGTATTCGTCAAACATATCAAAACCGTTGGTAAACAGGCCGAAGGTGCAGCAGATGATGACCCGCTCTGCGCCCCGTTCCTTTAATTCTCTGGCGGTATCCAGCATGCTTTCACCGGAGGAAATCATATCGTCAATGATTATAACAGTCTTTCCCTTGACATCAGAACCCAAAAATTCGTGCGCTACAATGGGATTGCGGCCATTGACAATCTGACTGTAATCCCGGCGTTTGTAGAACATCCCCATATCCACACCCAGGTTGTTTGCAAAATACACGCTTCTTGCCATGGCGCCCTCATCGGGACTGATCACCATCAGATGCTCCTTGTCTATGATTAGGTTCCTTTCCCTTGCAAGAAGCGCCTTCATAAACTGGTAGGGGGGCTGAAAATTGTCAAAGCCGTGAAGGGGGATTGCATTCTGCACGCGGGGGTCATGGGCGTCAAAGGTGATGATGTTCTTTACACCCATGCCCACCAGCTCCTCCAGGGCCATGGCGCTGTCAAGGGATTCTCTCTTGGTTCTCTTATGCTGGCGGCTTTCATACAAAAAGGGCAGGATCACAGTGACCCGCTTTGCATTGGCTACGGAGATGGCAATCATTCTCTTCAGATCCTGGAAATGATCGTCGGGAGACATATGGTTTGTATGTCCGCAGACAGAATAGGTGAGACTGTAGTTGGTCACATCGCCGATGATGTACACATCTGCACCCCGCACAGATTCGTGGAGAATCCCCTTTGCCTCGCCGGAGCCAAATCTGGGACAGCTGCTCTTTAGAAGGTAGGAATCTGCGTCATATCCACGAAATTCCAAGGCGGACTGCTTATCCCGAAGCTCATTGGCGTCATTTGTCCGAAACTGTACGATGTAGTCATCTACCTCGCTGGCAAGCTGCTTTGCTCCTTCCAGGGCTATAATTTTCAAGGGGCCAATGGGAATAACATTGTCAAAGGTGAACTGATTGGACATGATGTACCTCGATTCATTTGAATAGTATAAGTGTTAGCGTATCAAAACACCTTTTGATTGTAGAAGAACAGGGGAAAAATGTCAAGTTAAAATACATAGGAACAGGGATTTTTGAATTTCCTGTAAAGCAAATTAAAACCTAGATAAAATATTTCAACAGATCCTACAGTATGATATCAGGGGCAAAATACCTTTTGACCCCAACATCACAGTATAAAAGAAGTATGAAAGGCAGCTTGCTAAATAGATGTGTCCATGATAGAATAAGATAATAAACGATCTAAATTTTATATAAGGGATAAAGTTTGGGAGTAAACTTCCAAATCTACCATGATGATGCGGCCAGCGCATCAGGAAGAGGTAAAAAATATGAGAAATAATAAATTAAAGGGTCATGTGATCAGTCAGATTGAACCAGGAAGCAATGCTTCCAAGGCGGGTCTGAGAGCAGGGGATACGTTGCTGAGCATTAATGGAACTGTAGTGGAAGATATCTTTGATTACAGGTATCTTATACAGGATGAGAATTTAAAAATGATTGTGCTTGGTGATGATGGCAGTGAGCGTACTGTTGAGGTAAAAAAAGAATACTACGATGACCTGGGAATAGAATTTGAAAATCCGCTTCTCGATGATTACCGTTCCTGCAGCAATCAGTGCATCTTCTGTTTTATAGATCAGATGCCGCCGGGGATGAGGGAGACTTTATATTTTAAGGATGATGACAGCAGGCTGTCTTTTTTACAGGGAAACTATGTGACCCTCACCAATATGAGCGACCATGATCTGGAGCGGATCATCAAATATCATCTCTCCCCCATCAATATTTCCGTTCACACCATGAATCCAAAGCTCAGGTGTGAAATGCTCCATAACCGTTTTGCCGGGGATGCGCTGAAAAAAATAAAAAGACTCTACGATGCGGGCATAAGCATGAATTCCCAGGTGGTTTTGTGCCCGGGAATCAATGACGGGGAGGAACTGGACAGGACAATAAGAGAGCTGTATGGATATATGCCGTACATGGAAAGCCTGTCTGTGGTGCCTGTGGGCATTACAAAATACCGGGAAGGGCTGTATCCCCTTCGGACGCTGACGCCGGAGGAGGCAGCACAAACCATTGACCTGATTGAAAGCTGGCAGAGAAGGATTTACGAAAAGGAGGGGACGCATTTCGTACAGGCCAGTGACGAGTTTTATATTCTGGCCAAACGCCCCATGCCGGAGGAGGAACGTTATGACGGCTATAATCAGCTGGAAAACGGTGTAGGAATGATTCGTCTGCTGACTGGGGAGGTGAAAGAGGCAATCAAGGAAGCCGTTTATTTTTATCAGAGCAGTGGGCCAGGGCGGTTTTTGCTGCCAGGCCTCCGAAAATATGTGCCTTTAGCCAAACTTTGCAGGGAGGTGTCTCTGGCTACGGGAAAGCTTGCTTATCCCTATCTGAAAAAGTATGCCCAGTGGATGATGAAGATTTTCCCAAATGTCCATATCCATACCTACTGTATTATCAATGAATTCTTTGGCCATGAGATCACAGTGGCGGGGCTAATCACCGGACAGGATCTGATGAAGCAGCTGGCGGGAAAAGAGCTTGGAGAAGTCCTGCTTCTTCCTGGCGTCATGTTCCGAAGCGGGGAGGAGGTGTTCCTTGATGATTATACCAGGGTAGATTTAGAAAATGCTTTACAAGTTCCCGTGAATATTGTAAAATCAAGCGGGCGCGATCTGGTAAGTGCCATTCTTGGTTTTTCCAAGGAGGAGGGACACCCGGGACATTCTCCCTATGAGCTGGAAAGCCTGTAGCGCAGCGCCCTTATATAAAGTCTACCAGTATGACGCAGCAGGTGCGTCAGAAAGAGGTAAAAATGAGTAAACCCATCGTTGCCATTGTTGGCAGACCCAATGTGGGTAAATCCACATTGTTTAATATTCTGGCGGGAGAGCAGATATCCATTGTGAAGGACACTCCGGGAGTGACCAGAGATCGTATTTATGCAGAATGTGAATGGCTTGACAGAAAATTTACGCTGATCGACACCGGTGGTATTGAGCCGGAGAGTAAGGATATTATTCTGTCCCAGATGAGAGAGCAGGCAAATATCGCCATAGAGACAGCGGATGTGATTTTATTTATTGTGGATGTGCGCCAGGGCCTTCAGGATGCGGATGAAAAGGTGGCAACCATGCTTAGAAAATCCGGAAAGCCGGTGGTGCTGGTAGTTAATAAGGTTGACAGCTTTCAAAAGATGATGCCGGATGTCTACGAATTCTATAATTTGGGAATTGGAGATCCACAGCCCATCTCATCTGTTTCAAAGCTGGGGCTGGGAGATATGCTGGACGAGCTGATTAAGTATTTTCCCGAAGTCTCAGAGGAGGAAGAGGAGGAGGAAATTCCAAAAATCGCTATCGTAGGAAAGCCCAATGTGGGTAAATCCACCATTATCAACCGTATCGCAGGGGAGGAGCGGGTGATTGTCTCGGATATTGCCGGAACTACCAGGGACGCCATTGACACTGAAGTGGAGATAAACGGTCAGAAATATATTTTTATTGATACAGCAGGACTGCGCAGAAAAAGCAAGGTCAATGAAGATATTGAGCGTTTCAGCGTTATACGGACCGTTACCGCTGTGGAGCGGGCGGATGTGGTCTTGATGGTGATCGATGCCACGGAGGGCGTCACCGAGCAGGACGCAAAGATAGCCGGTATAGCCCATGAGCGGGGCAAGGGCGTGATTATTCTTGTGAATAAATGGGATGCTATCGAGAAAAACGACAAGACCATCTACAAGTTTGAGGAAAACATCCGCAAGGTGCTAAGCTTTATGAGCTATGCCCAGATCATGTACATCTCGGCTAAAACCGGACAGCGTTTTTCAAAGGTTTTTGATGCTGTGGAGCAGGTGCTTCAAAACCAGTCGCTGCGCATAAAAACCGGCGTGGTAAATGAGATTTTGATGGAGGCAGTTTCCCTGCAGCAGCCGCCCTCTGATAAGGGACGCAGGCTGAAGCTCTTCTATATGACCCAGGTTTCCATCAAGCCTCCCACCTTTGTGGTCTTTGTAAATGATAAGGAATTGATGCATTTCTCCTACACCAGATACCTGGAAAATAAGCTCCGGGAAGCCTTTGGCTTTACAGGCACGCCCATCCGTATTTTGGTTCGGGAGCGGGGAGAAAAGGAGGGCTGAACCGTGTACTATTTACAGCAGCTGTTGTGCTTGATAATCGGATACTGCTTTGGTCTGATTGAGAGCGGCGTGATTTACAGCAAGATTACCCATGTTGACCTGCGCCATCATGGCAGCGGGAATACTGGGGCTACAAATACCTTACGTGTAGCCGGTAAAAAGGCGGGCGCCATGGTTCTGGCCGGAGATATGCTCAAGTGTGCCATTCCATGCCTGATAGCCTGGCTGTTATTTAAGGGCTATGGCGGCGATGTGAAAATTTTTGTGTTTTTTGCAGGCATTGGAGCCATTTTGGGCCATAATTTTCCCTTTTATATGGGTTTTAAGGGCGGTAAAGGCGTAGCCTGTACGGCCGCTCTCGCAATTATTCTCGATCCAGTTGTTTCATTGATCTGCGCAGTTATTTTCTTTTCCATCGCGTTGGGAACCGGCTATGTATCTCTGGCGTCCATGATCGGCGTTTCCTGTGTGTACATTGGACTGCTTTTGCATAATTTTGTCTGGGGCTATGGATTAAGTACAGTTGGAACTGTGGAACTCATTATCCTCGGCATGGTCATGGTGGGACTTTGCGTGTTCCAGCACAGGGCTAATATTAAGCGTCTTATGAACGGAACAGAAAATAAATTTTCCACAAAAAGAAAAGGGAGTAAAAATATCAATGGCTAAAATAGGTGTGATGGGTGCAGGAACATGGGGCGTGGCGCTTGCAAAGCTTTTATATGACAATCATCATCAGGTGACCATCTGGTCAGCCACGGAGAAAAAGATCGACGAACTGAGGCAGACTCATGCGCAAAAAAATCTGCCCGGCTTTATACTGCCTGGAGACATCAAGCTGACAAAGGAGCTTTCTGAATGCGTGTCGGACAAGGATATACTGATTATGAGCGTGGCTTCTGCCTATACCAGAAGCACAGCGGCAAGGCTTAAAAACCTTATACCCAATGGTCAGGTGATTGTGGCTGTGGCTAAGGGTATCGAGGAAAGCAGTCTTATGACCCAGACGGAAATCCTCGAGGATACGCTTTGCGGGGTTCGGGCCTGCGTGCTTTCCGGACCCAGTCATGCGGAGGAGGTCAGCATTGGTCTTCCCACCTCCTGCGTCATTGGCTCCCGCAGCAAATCTCTGGCAGAAAACCTGGCGGAGGTGTTCAGCAGTCAGTTTTTCCGGGCATATACCAGTCCCGATGTGAAAGGAATCGAGCTGGGGGGATCGCTAAAGAATGTGATCGCCCTGGCTGCGGGGATTGCGGATGGCCTGGGCTACGGGGACAATGCGAAGGCGGCTCTGATTACAAGGGGTATTGTGGAGATCACCCGGCTGGGAACCGCCATGGGATGCAGCCCCTTTACCTTCTATGGCTTGTCCGGCATCGGAGATCTGATTGTCACCTGCGCCAGTATGCACAGCAGGAACCGCCGGGCTGGAATTCTGATTGGAAAGGGTTATACTTACGAGGAGGCCATGGAGGAAGTGCAGCAGGTGGTGGAGGGCGTTTACAGTGCCAAGGCTGCTCTGAAGCTCTCCCAGATTTACAAAATTGAGATGCCCATTGTGGAGGAGGTAAACCAGATTCTGTTTGGCGGAAAGTCTGCAAAGGAGGCCTATCTGGCGCTGATGAACAGAGATTTGCGCGATGAGCATGGAGATATGCAATGGGAAGAAGTGTGATTCTGGCAAGCGGCTCTCCCAGAAGAAGAGAGCTGCTGAAAATCATTACAGATCAGTTTCATGAGATCGGAAGAGC
>CALWLH010000106.1 GCA_944381475.1 uncultured Lachnospiraceae bacterium
GGCACATAACCAAGCATAAAGATGCTGTGAAACAGCACCAATACAACCAGTGTAACAACGATTGGAATTATGAAGGGGCGTATTTTCTTAAGTAAAGACTTGCCGCCTTATCTACCATATGGTTATCCACAATCTGCTCTAAGTCTGCTAAAATACCAAGTGTATCTGCAGCAATCACACGCTTAATCAGCTGCTTTTTATTTTCTGTAAATGCCATATCATAGCTTTCTTGCCTAATCTAGCAAGTCCAATTCCTAAATTTACAGTAGTGGTAGTCTTCGCAACTCCACCTTTCTGATTTGCACAAATTATTACTTTACTCATATGGTTTAATCTCCTTTTCTACTCGTTTGTTGTTAATGTCATTTCCACCTCTAAATATTTGCGGAAATATTTATTTGTACCTTTGTTACTAAATGTCTCTGAGGACTCCGTGATTTTCACATTAGGAATCTGCTCTAACTGTTCCTCTAACCACTCCATGTCCTCTTTTGTTCCCTGCAATCTCACTTTAACCATGTCATCACCTCCCGGACTAACCGGATTTCTGACCATATGAGCTGCACTTAACGCTGTGTTTCTCATTGACTCTGCTTCCTCCTTTCAATTTCCTTAGTCAACCATTCGCATTCGTATCTCATTCGTAGCCCAAGCCCCAAAATTCGTATCTTTTTCTGAGTATACGAAAAAAGGACTTTTCCTAAGAATTTCTTAGAAAAAGTCCTTAATTTTAAGGTTATATTCTGTTTGCTAAAATCTACAAATTCGTCACTTTAGACCATATTTCTTCACATCTCGTTAGAAATTTGTTGCACTTAGCGTTGCACTAAGGGGTCTCTTGAAGTCCGCAAACCCTTGATTTTACGGGGTTTTTACTTGTCAAAACTCTTCATTGTGGGGAAAAACAGCACGTCCCTTATAGCCTGGGAATCTGTCAGAAGCATCACCAGCCTGTCGATACCGTAGCCGATACCGCCTGTGGGGGGCATACCGATCTCCAGGGCATTTAAGAAATCCTCGTCGGTGTGGTTTGCCTCCTCGTCCCCGGCATCCGCCGCTGCATCCTGTGCCTTGAAGCGCTCCCGCTGGTCGATGGGGTCGTTGAGCTCGGAGTAGGCGTTGCACATCTCCCAGGTGTTGATAAAAAGCTCAAAGCGCTCCACCTTCTCCGGGTCAGAGGGCTTCTTCTTGGTCAGGGGGGAGATGGCCAGGGGATGCTCGGTGATAAAGGTGGGCTGAATCAGGTTCTTCTCACAGAACTCCTCAAAGAATAGATTAATGATATCACCCTTTGTGTGGCGCTCCTCATATTCCACATGACGCTCCCTTGCCAGAGCCTTTGCCTCCTCGTCGGTCTTAACCGTGTCAAAATCGATACCGGTGTACTTTAAAATGGCCTCGTTCATGGTCATCCGGGCAAAGGGCTTTGCCATGTCAATCTGGATGCCATTGTAGGTGATAACGGCGCTGCCGCAGACCTCCTTGGCCAGATAACGGAACATGCTCTCCGTCAGCTCCATCATGCCCTCGTAGTCGGTATATGCCTGGTACAGCTCCATCAGGGTAAATTCCGGGTTATGTCTGGTATCCACACCCTCGTTTCTGAACACGCGGCCGATCTCATAAACCCGCTCCAGGCCTCCCACGATGAGTCTCTTTAGGGGAAGCTCTAGGGAAATACGCAGCTTCACGTCCTCGTCCAGGGCGTTGTAGTGGGTCTCGAAGGGTCTTGCTGCGGCGCCTCCCGCATTGGACACCAGCATGGGGGTCTCCACCTCCATGAAGTCCCGGCCGTCCAGGAAGGTCCTGATGGCCTTGATAATCTTTGAGCGCTTGATAAAGGTCTCCTTTACCTCCGGATTCATGATCAGATCCACATATCTCTGGCGATACCGCGTATCCGTGTTTGTCAACCCATGGAACTTCTCCGGCAGGGGCTGAAGGTTCTTTGAGAGGAGGGTAAGCCTGCTTACATGGACTGATATCTCGCCGGTCTTAGTCTTAAACACTGTTCCAACCACGCCGATGATATCACCTATATCCAGCTTCTTAAAGCCCTTGTACTCTTCCTCACCAATGGAATCCCTTGCCACATAGCACTGGATATTTCCCTTTAGATCCGCCAGGTTACAGAAGGAGGCCTTCCCCATGATCCGCTTTGCCATCATACGCCCGGCAATGCTTACCTCCTGGTTTTCCATCTTATCAAATTGATCCTTAATATCCTGTGTGTGACAGGTCACATCGTACTTTGTGATCGCAAAGGGATCCTTTCCCGCTGCCTGAAGCTCGGAAAGCTTATCCCTGCGAACCTTTACCAGCTGTCCCAGATCCTGGGACGGCGTATTTGTCTGATTTGTCTCTGACATGAAAATCAATCCTCCTTATGCTCGCTCAATGGAGATTACCCTGTAGGCAGCAGGGCCTCCGGGGGTCTGTGCCACCACCGTATCCCCTGCAACATGGCCCATGAGGGCTGCGCCAACGGGAGATTCGTTGCTTAAGCGGTTGTTGATGATGTCCGCCTCCGCTGTTCCCACAATATAATACTTGATCTCCTCGTCAAATTCCTCGTCATATACAGTCACAACACTTCCGATATGAACCTTGTCCATGTCGGACTCGTCAAGCTCCAGGATCTCTACATTTTTGATCAGCTCATCCAGCTCTGCAATCCTGGCCTCGATCTCCCGCTGTTCTTCCCTGGCTGCCTCGTACTCTGCGTTCTCGGAGAGGTCTCCCTGCTCTCTGGCCTCTTTGATCTTCTGGGCATTTTCTTTTCTTCTATTTACCTTCAAATCCTCCAGCTCATCCTGCAGCTGCTTTAAGCCTTCGCTGGTCATCACTCTCTTTTCAGCCATATTCTTGTTCCTCCTATTCATCTGGCAGGCATTCCCTGCCAACACCTAAGTTTTGATTATACAAAAGCCCTAATAAAAAATCAAGAGCTTTTATCCAAAGATGTTGGGGTCAAAAGGTATTTTGATCCCTGATATCTGGAAACGGCACGCCCGCTAAAGCGGATCTGCCAAGTCGCCTCCGCAGGTTAAATGCTTGGCATGGAGCGTACGCTCATCAAATTTGAAGCACCAGCTGCCTAAGCTCCTTAAGGCTCTCGGTTCCATTTACCGCCCTTCTAAGAGCCGCCGCACCGGGAAGCCCGGTAGTATACCAGGAAATGTGCTTCCGCATCTCCTGCATGGCGATGTATTCTCCCTTATATGCAGCCATCATCTCCAGGTGCCGGAGAATAGTTTTCTGGATTTCTTCTCTTCCGGGTCTTTCGGGTGTGGTTCCGTCCTTCAGATACTGAACCACCTCCCGGAAAATCCAGGGATTCCCCTTTGCCGCTCTGGCGATCATCACCATATCGCAGCCGGTTTCCTCCATCATCCGTTTTGCATCCGTACCGTTTGCGATATCCCCATTGCCGATCACCGGGATGGTCACCGCCTCCTTTACCCGGCGGATACAGTTCCAGTCCGCATGTCCCGCATAAAACTGGGAGCGGGTGCGGCCGTGGATGGCAATAGCCGCCACGCCGCAGTCCTCGGCTATTTTTGCAATCTCCACCGCATTTTCTCCCTCCACCGTAAACCCCCGGCGAATCTTGATGGTGACAGGCTTATCCACTGCCCGTACCAGCTTTGTAAGGATTTCCCGCACCAGGGGCGGATCCTTCATGAGCGCTGACCCCTCATGATTGTTTACCACCTTGGGCACAGGGCACCCCATATTTAAATCGAAAATATCAAAGGGGCCCTCCTGAAGCTTTGCCGCTTCCCCGGCAATGATATCCGGATCGGAGCCAAAAAGCTGCAGCGCAACGGGATGCTCACTCTGGTGGATTTCCATAAGGGAACGGGTGTTGGCATTATTATAGTAGAGAGCCTTGGCGCTGACCATCTCCGTGTACATCAGCCCGCAGCCCTGTTCCTTACATAACACACGAAATGGCAGGTCTGTCACCCCTGCCATCGGTCCCAGTGCCACTGGGTTACTGACTTCTACTGTTCCAATCCTAACCATCCATCAATCCTCTTTAAGGGGTGGAAGCTTTAAAAAGCGCACCCGGTAATAATTTCCAAGTCCCTCAAACAGCTCCTCATTTTCCTTCTCTATCCTCCTGATGAGAAGCCCGGCGCTGATTTCATCGTAATAAAAATCTGACTCCTCTGCATGGGAGCTCAAAATCAGCGTTCCTTCAGCATCAAAGCCCATGACCGCGATACCCCCGGCCTCCTCCGCCAGGGTTACGCAGAGCTTTTGCAGCTCCTCCCTGATTCCCTCCGGAAGCCCCGCAAACCTCGGATTCAGATAATACTTCTCTGTGTAGGAATTGGCGGCGCAGAGGACGCTGTCATCCTCACGGATCTCTCCATTTAATTTGTTGATCTCAGACATATCCATCTATTCCTCTCACTGAAACCTCTCCTGCCATGACGGATTTCACCTCACCTCCATCAAGCCGGATTTGCAGTCTGCCAAGATTGTCTATTCCCAGGGCCACGCCCTCATCCTCCACAGTCCCGTCTCCCGCCATCACCCGTACAGGCTGATTTCTGTTCACCAGATAGGCCTCATAAGGCCCCCGAAGCTCTGACAAATCCTGATCCTCGTTAAACAGCTCATAGTAGTGCTCAAGGGCATCCACAGCCGCTGCAATAATCCTGCTGCGGCTGATGCGTTCGCCCTTTTCCAGGAACAGGGATGTGGCTATTTTCTCCAACTCCGGCGGAAAGGATGTGTTGTTTACATTAATACCGATCCCCACCACCACATAGTTGATGGCGGACAGCTCCAGGCTCATCTCCGTCAGGATCCCGCAGAGCTTTTTTCCCCTCACCACAATATCATTGGGCCATTTAATGCCCACAGGAAGCGCAGTAACCTCCTTAACCGCATCTGCTACAGCCAAGGCAGCCACAATGGTCAGCATACTGGCCTTGTCCGGTGATATGCCAGGTTTCAGAAGAATACTCATGGCAATGGAGGCGCCAGCGGGAGTCTCCCAGCTTCTGCCCCTTCGGCCCCTGCCTGCAGCCTGTCTGTCGGCGATCACCAGAAGCCCCTGCTTTGCTCCCTGCTCCCCCATCCGCTTACAGCAGTTATTTGTAGAATCTATCTCATCGAAATATTCAATGGTTTTTCCGAGGGTCTTTGTGTGAAGCAGACTGCCCACCGCTTCCCGGTTCATCAGATCAGGCTCCTCCTCCAAAAGATACCCCTTATTGGTTACCGCGGTGATTCTATATCCCTCATCCTGCAAAGCCCTGATTTTTTTCCATACCGCCGTCCGGGATATCCCCAGCTCCTCACAGATCCGCTGCCCCGAAACATATGTGCCGCTTTCCCGCAGCAGTCTTAAGATTTTTTCCTTCATCCTTTACATCCATCGCCGGGCAAAGTCCCTCCGCCCGGTCTTTAAAACTGTATCAGCAATGCCAGAATCCCTAGAGCCAGAAAAAGCAGGGCGCACAGATACCAGAAAATGACGGCCTGCAGCAGACGTCTATGCTGAGCATTGGGTATCATCTTTGCGCTGCCTGCGCAAAATTGCATGGCTGCTGCTGCAAAAAAGCACAGGGCAAAGACAATCCTGTTATTCTGATACAGGAAGAATGATAATACGGCAAGAATCACCACCAGGAATGCAAAAATGAGCTGAAGATTTTCCCAGAACTGCTTTCTGCCTCTTCCCATTCCAAAGCTGTTTTTCATAGAGTACTCCTGCCTGTGATTACTGATTTCCAAGAGTCGCCACCATCACCGCTTTGATGGTGTGCATCCGGTTCTCTGCCTCGTCAAATACAACAGACTGAGAACCCTCCAGTACATCCTCGGTGACCTCATTGCCTCTCACTGCGGGCAGACAGTGCATGAATATGGTTTCCTTCTTTCCTGTGGCATCCATCAAAGCCTGGTTTACCTGGTAGGCGGAAAGCAGGGCCACACGCTCCGCCGCCTTGTCCTCCTCGCCCATAGAGCACCATACATCCGTATAGATGACATCTGCACCTGTCACGGCAGATTGATCATCCGTGACCGTCACGCTGCCGCCGCTCTCCTTTGCATAGGTCTCGCAAAGCTTTACCAGCTCTGCCTTCGGCCACAGGCTCTTTGGTGCAATAATCACAATGTGAAGCCCCATCTTTGTACAGCCAATCATCAGAGAGTTAGCCATGTTATTGCGCCCGTCGCCAATAAATACAAATTTCCTTCCCTTAATCTCCCCGAAAACCTCCCGCATGGTAAGCAGATCCGCCAAAATCTGTGTGGGATGATAGTCGTCCGTCAGCCCGTTCCACACAGGGACGCCGGAATATTCCGCCAGCTTCTCCACCGTCTCATGCTTAAAGCCCCGAAACTCAATTCCGTCAAACATCCTTCCGAGGACCCGGGCTGTATCCTCCACAGTCTCCTTCTTGCCCATCTGGATGTCATCCTTACCCAAAAACTCCGGAAATCCGCCTTCATCCTTTGCGGCTACCGTAAATGCACAGCGGGTTCTGGTGGAGGTTTTCTCAAACAGCAGAGCGATATTCTTCCCCTTCAGGCTGTTTCCTGTGATACCCTGCTTCTTCTTTGCCTTTAAATCCGCAGCCAGGTCAAGGAGATATTCGATCTCCTCCGCTGTGAAATCCTTCAATGTCAAAAAGCTTCTTCCCTTTAAGTTTACCATGCTTGCCTCCTTATCTGCGCTGACCCAAAGACTGTGGCGCCCTCAAGCGCAGAGCGCCCATTGTCTGTATCAATCTTATCATAGAATAAGTCATCAGACGGAAAAAGTCAAGCGTCCAGGCAGGTCCATCTCATTAAATCGAGTAGGGGAAAAAGCCCCCTACTCGATTCGCGATGTCGCACAGCGGGTGACGGCACGCCCGCTAAAGCGGACCTGCCAATACGCACCTGCCAATATAATGCTTCGCATGAGGCAGGTGCTGTCGGCCGCTTGATGGGCTTATCGCAAAGAAAAACCGCCATGCCGTGTCAGACATGACGGTTTTGTTACTTTATTTGTCCTTTGCCAGCTCACTGGCAGCCGTTACCAGTCCTGCAAGGTTCTGAATCTCTGATGGGATAATGATCTTTGTTGCCTGACCATCCGCAACCTTTGCCAAAGCCTCCAGGCTCTTTAGCTGGATCACAGCCTGATCTGCGCCTGCCTCACGGATAAAACGGATACCGTCAGCGTTTGCCTGCTGTACCTTCAGGATGGCCTCCGCCTGACCCTCTGCCTCACGGATCATCGCCTCCTTCTGGGCCTCCGCCTTCAGAATAGCAGCCTGCTTTTCAGCCTCCGCGTCCAGAATAGCGGACTCCTTTTTACCCTCTGCCACCAGGATGGTGGCCTTCTTTTCACCCTCTGCGCGAAGGATTGCCTCACGTCTTTCACGCTCCGCCTTCATCTGCTTCTCCATGGCGTCCTGAATGGCTGCCGGAGGAATGATATTCTTCAGCTCCACGCGGGTAACCTTGATACCCCAGGGGTCTGTGGCCTGATCCAGGGAAACTCTCATCTTAGTGTTGATCAGCTCGCGGCTGGTGAGGGTCTCATCCAGCTCCAGGTCGCCGATGATATTTCGGAGCGTCGTGGCTGTCAGATTTTCAATGGCCATGATGGGATTCTCCACACCATAAGCGTAAAGCTTCGGGTCTGTAATCTGGAAAAAAACAACCGTGTCGATTCTCATGGTTACATTATCCTTGGTTATCACAGGCTGGGGTGCAAAATCAGCCACCTGCTCCTTTAATACAACCCTCTTTGCCACCTTATCCAGGATGGGAACCTTAAAATGAATGCCCACCTCCCAGGTAGTCAGATATCCTCCCAATCGCTCCACAACCATGGCGGTAGCCTGGGGAACCACCTTCACACAGCTTGCCAGCACGATCAGAATGATTACGATCAGTGCAATCAGGAGAATGAAGCCTCCCGGGTTTGCCGCTAAAATCACATTTCCATACATAATATGTACCTCCCCTTATGATCTGTCAGGTCTCAGGGACCTGAATTTCACTTTCCTTAACAGGCTCTACGATCAGCTTGACGCCCTTGATCTCCTTGATCCGGGCCATCTGTCCGGCTTCAATACGCACATCCACATCGCTGCTTCTTGCAGTCCATTCCAGCCCGTTGATCCTGGCTGCGCCGCTGGCCTGCAGATTATCAATGGTAACTGTTACCTTTGCCAGCTGCCCCACCAACCCGTCCGCATTGGTCTTTACGGTTTTCATATTGATGCGTTTCATCAGTACTGGTCTGGTAAAGAACAAAAGGACTGAGGATACGCTAACAAACAGCGCCAGCTGCAGCTCAAAGCCGCCCCCGCAAAGAGATACTGCAAAGGCCACAATTGCGCCCACCGCAAACCATACGGTGGTTAGTCCCAGCGTAATAAGCTCCCATATCAGCAAAACAATAAAAATGATCAGCCACCAAAATGCATCCATATCCTGTTCCCCTTTCTTTCCGCTCCGGTAAGATATCTATGCTCCTATGCCATGTTTTCTGTACTGCCGCAGATACATGTTTCTTACCCTGAAAGTCCCGCCGAATAGGTGGCATCAATTCAGGTATGCCAAGCGCGCCCGCCAGACTTTCATGGTACGGTGGTATGTCCGGCCACCGGGCGCATGAAGGTTTACTCTGGTATCATTTTATTCTTTTTCACAGAAGGAAACAAGGGAATTTTTATAAATAATTCTTACAGTTTTCTGACAATCCTATTTTATCTGAAGCCGCCCCATACGTCAAGCGTTATCACGCTCAATTTCTTATCAGCTTTTTGACAGTTATGATAGACAAATCCGGCAGCGATGCTTTCACATCACTGCCGGAATCATCATTTTAAATATTGGCTTTCATAAAATGCGGCGGCCGCATGAAGGTTTATTTCGCGTAGAAGCATTGCCTCTGGATTACAAGGTATGCGCTGTACTGGTCATACTGGGCAGATTTGACGCTGCAGAAATACAGATAGCTGCCAATGTTATGGATACCTGCGCATGCCTCGTAGGCTGCCCGGATACACTCCTCACTGGGACCGCTGGCAAGAAACTGATCCAACAGTCCTGTACCTGCACCCGTAAACTGTCTGGGTGAATAAATCACCTCGCGGAGAGTGCTGCCCCAGTATCCATTTCGAAGACGGTTCATAACAACTCCGGCCACAGCCAGCTTTCCCTCATAGCACTCATTGCCCGCCTCCATCATGATCACGCAGGCCAGCAGGTAGATATCATCTGCGCTTAAGTAGATGGGCGCCATGGTGGAACGTCCCTCCCCATAGATTGCATCAATGCGCTGTCTTGCCAGCTCGTCAGCAGTGGGCTCTGTTACAACAGGCGCTGCCTCCTCTGCGGGCGCTTCCCCCGCCGCCTGTACTTCTGGGGCGGGCGCTTCTGCAGCCGGAGCCTCCAAAACGGCGCTATCCGCTGCAGGAATTTCTGCTGCCTCCTGCTGCAAAAGACCTGCGTCCGCCAGGGTTTCGTTCCAAAGCTCCTCGCTCATGGGCACTGCGGTATTTGCTCCGGCCTTCAGGTGTACGTACTCTGCCTTCAGATATCCAAGATATTCATTATAGGATACGCGCACCCATCCTGCTGTATAATCCAGATAGGACGCCTCCGTCCCCTGCTCCAAAACCTCTACCAAGGCACTGTTCGTATCCGCCTCGTCCCTGAGCATCAGACGTTCTGCATCCACCACCACGGACAGCTGCGCGCCGCTCTGCAATACCTGGGTACCGGTAAGAATATACTCCAGACTCACCCAGCCGGTAACCTCGCCGCTGTTAATCAGAGCCCATCCATTTTGTATATCTAAAAAAGTACCTCCCGTCCCCGGGTACATGCGTCCGACGATATTGCCGTCCGGAACCTCCCTGATATTCAGATAATCCTCGATCTTGGAATCATTCGTGACAAAAATGCAGTCAAAAAGATGATGAATCGTACCCTCCAGCTCCCGCTGATAATTTTCCTCCACATACGCTTCGTAATTCTCCATGGTAAGCGCGCGGGTCTCCACAGCAGCGGCATATGCCTTTGCAGCAAGCTGACTTTTAATCGCAGGGCCAACCAGATTACCAATGCTGTTGATACTCTCTGCTATACCGGAGTGAATGCCATGGATTCCGGCTGTTACCTTCTGCAGCGTATTTTTCATCCCGCCGGCAGATTCTGTTCCAAGTCCCATCTTCAGCAGCGCTGCGGTATCAACAAAAGGCTCTGTTTTGTCAATGAGCAGGTTATTTACACTGATGGGGCTCAGATAATTTTTCTGATTCTCCTCCGTCAGTGTGGAATGTTCCTCATCTGTACGTCCCGCCCCGGAGATTTCAGAAGCGATGTAATATGCTGAGACACTGATAATAATCAGCAGCATGATCACTCCTAGGATGGTTCTACATTTTGAGTTCATATTAATTCCTCCAACAGAGCAGCTGTCATTATAGATTTGGTCAGGGCTGCGAAACCGGTTTATGGTTTTTTCGCAGCTTACCAGACGACACTGCCCGAATTTTTTTTGGAAACAAACCTGGAAAATCTTTGATTAATCCTTTTTATTTCCAATCTATAACAATATATTTCAAGTGTGTTGTGAAATATTACAAATTTGTTACGCGCTTATGATAGCACAGTTAATATCTTTTGTCAACCCCCGCCCCGTATCCCCTGTGAAATGGCATGGAGCAGGCATATCGCAATCGGATAGGGGAAGATTCCTTCCCCCTACCCGATCACCGCGATACCTCGCTCATCTCGCGGCATTGCCGCTCGATGACCGTTGCCCGTCGGATGCCCGCTCGTGCAAGCACAGCGGTCGCCCTCCG
>CALWLH010000107.1 GCA_944381475.1 uncultured Lachnospiraceae bacterium
CAGTGTAAAAATCGCCTTCACAATGCCGATCACGCCTCCCACCAACAGGGAAACAATCAGGGCGATCAATGCCGCCGCCAGACCAATGACCAGACCAATAACCCCAAACACCAGACCCAGCACAACCCCAAGGACTCCCAGCAGGATGCCGCCCCAGACAGGAACTGTTACCAGCAGAAACAAAATCATCCAGATGTTGACGCCCTTCCTCTTTCTTCCGGCGGGCCGCTCACTGTCCCTGTTTTCGTCTGCTCTTTTATAACCGCCGGCCCCGGAGTAAGAATACTCCCTGCTTCCAAAGGCCTCCCGCTCCATCTGTCTTCTGTATTTTTCCCACCCGGGTTTGGAAGAGCCGGCGCCGCTGCCATCATTTTCCCGCTTTGTGAGAGGCTCCCTCACCGTGTCATGCCGGGAGTCGTCCATCACATCTGCGATAATGCTCTTTGCCAGCTCTTCCGGGCTCCCCAGCTCCCACATCACCCGGGCCTCATTTTCCGGGCCCGCCTCCTCAAAATAATTTCTGTAATACTCCAGCGCAGCCTCCCGCTCCTCCTCCGGAATCCGGTAAAGCTGCTGGCTCAACTGCCATAAATATTCCTCTCTGCTGATATCCATAATCAGGCTCCTTCCCCTGCTGTTTTTTTCCAGTTACTCCCTCTGCTCTCCCAAAATATGGTCGATCTTATCCGCATACAGTCTCCACTCCGACTTGTAAAGCATCAGCTGGGCAGAGCCCTTGGGGGTAATCTGATAATACCGCCTGTTCCTGCCGGAACACTCACGGTCATAAACACTGAGGCACTCATCCTTCTGCAGCCGCCGCAGTACCGGGTAGAGTGTGGACTCCGAAATGTCGATCACTTCCCGGACGTCCTGTGTAATGCGGTACCCGTAGGTTCCCTCCGCATCCTTGCTCACCACCGCCAGCACGATTGCATCCAGAAGCGCCGCTCCTGTAGCAAATACCATCCCGGTTTCTTCCTTTCCTTCATAATGCTGTTGTTATTGAGAACAGCATGCGTACATATCTGAAAGCTGTTCTTGTCATATGCAATATTATATGCGATACAATATTGCTTGTCAACATCTGTTTCTTACGATTTTCTTATGTTTTATGTCAGAATACTGAGAAAGACATTTTACATATATAGAAAAGGAGCAGACCTTCGTCTGCTCCATGTACTGCGCTTGATCTCCAGCCTGCCTTCTAGTCGGCTGTTTCATGCTTACTCTTCTGTGGAGGTTTCAGGCATATCCTTCTTAAATCCCAGGGTTACCTCCGTGGTGCGCTCCACATACTCACGGTTTCTTCCATCCTCCACCAGCGTGTAGTAGGTGATGGTTACCGTCTCGCCACCCTCATAGTATGCCAGCTCATTGACCAGGGAGTTCCAGGAGGTAATTTCCGCATCGTTTAAACCGGTGATGATATCGTAGGGCATCAGACCTGCCTGGTCTGCGGGACCACCCTCCACTACTTCGGAGATAAAAGCGCCCTGCCCGTCATAGAAGCTGCTGTACTGGCTGTTGGCAGAGATGCCAAGCCATGCCGCCTTATCCTCATCCGTCACCTTGTCACGGATCACTGTCTCCTTGTTCATCAGCTCGGTGATAATGCTTTCCGCAGAGGTGATGGGAATGGCATAGCCGATACCCTCCACATCCTCGGAGGCATATTTTGCAGAATTGATACCGATGAGTCTGCCGTTCACATCAAACAGACCGCCGCCGCTGTTGCCGGGGTTGATGGCCGCATCCGTCTGCAAAAGCTCACGGGTCACATTGTCGATGGTTACCTCACGATTGACAGCGCTTACATAACCCACTGTAACCGACTGGCCAAAGCCTAATGCATTGCCGATGGCGATGACTCCATTGCCCACCTTTAACTCGTCAGAGTTGCCCACAGTGGCGATCTTGATGGCGCTCATGGTCTCCTCATCGATATCATCCAGATCTACAGCGATGACCGCCAGATCCGCTTCCGTATCCATGCCCTTGATATTTGCCTCCACCGTCACATCATTGCAGAAGGTGATGGTGATATCGCTGGTGTCCACCGTATAACCATACTCGGAATAGTCCGTGGGGTTCACCACATGGGCGTTTGTCACGATCAGAAGCTCCTCACCGTTGTCCGCTATAATCACGCCGCTGCCGGCGCCGGATGCCGTACGGTCATTGGAGGAGCTGTCGCCAAACCAGCTCCAATAGCTGCTGTTTACTGAGTAAACCGTGGTGTTGGTCACCGCCACAACCGTGGGCATAACCTCCTCCACCACATCGGATACGTCCAGCAGTGAGGCTGATACCTCGCCTGTCGAGGCTATATTGGACTCATTTCTTGTCAATGTAGTGACTCCGCTGGTATCGCTTTCACCTTCCGTCCCGTTTTCCTGCGTCTGAGCTGCGTCCGATTCCTGGTCATGGGTCAGCCCTACCAGCTGTCCATCGGAGGAGCCGCCGCTTGAGGAACCGCCGGAAATCCACTGTGAAGCAGCGATCAGTCCGCCGGATATTACCGCAAACATACCTGCCGCCAGGGCCACTCCGGCAACCTTTTTCCCCACGCCGCTTTTCTTTCTCTCCGGCTGAGGGGCGTTTTCCTGGGGCCAGGGGTTCGGTGAACCCTGCTCAAATTTATAACGGTACTGGGAGCTGGATTGGGGCTCCACATAGTCTTCGTTTACCCTGTACATCCGCTGCTCCTCGCCAGCTTTGTTCTCTTCCTGAACGCCGGAATTATCATGATCTATATTTTCCATCTTCCCGCTGTCTTCAGGCTCGTTAAAAAACTTTTCTGACATTGTAATTCCCTCCTTAAACTTATTTCACCATCATGTTCATTTACTCTTTTTGTTTTTATGATGCCAGAATACACCTGATTTGTGACAACTTTGTGTTATGGATATGAAAAAAATGTAATCCTTTCACTTATAAATTCAATAATCTTGGGCTCCATTCCTTTGAGCGCAGCATTAAAGCTTCAGGATCCTGCTCTGGTTCAAAATCATGGTATTATAGAGAAACAGAACGTCGCTGTTCGGGTCGATCTCGCCGTCCATGACCATCATAAAGGCGTTCATAGTCATATAGCGCAGGTCGATCATAACGATGCGGGAATAATTTTCCGTAAGGAGGGGCGCAATGCTGCTTCCAAAGGAATCCCGGAACAGATAAAGGGTTTTCTCCTGCTTTGCATCTGGATTTTTCAGCTCCAAAAGAGCCTTTGCCCCCGACAGGTATACATCATAGGCATCCATTCCCTCCAGGCGGTCCTCCGCATAAATAGGCATCTCCTGATTCTTCTCATAATCAAAGACGGTTATATCCTCCATTCCCTGAAAGCCGAGGCAATGGATGCTGTCCGGGGACAGATAGGGCGCTGCGGCCTGGAAATAGTAGGAGCCGTAGAATTTGTCAAAGCTTACAGCCGTTTCATAGTCTCTGCCGGGAACATATCCCCCATCCATTCCCTTCAGGATATTTTCAGCCACATCCTCTATACACTCCTGCTTCCAATGAAGGTCCAGCCGGTAGTAGTCGGACAGCTCCAGAAGCCCAAAGATATCCAGATACTTCGCATCTTCCATCCCCTGCTGCATCAGCTGGGTAAGCCTGCCGTAATCCAGGGCAGGATAGCCATGCTGCTCTGCCACAAAATAATTTTTATCCGGAATGATGGAAAAATAGTAATTGGCATCTGGAAAATATTCCCTGCAAATCCGTAAAAAGCCCTCTGCCGCGTTTGATATGGCAGTTTCAGACAGAGGATACTCCAGCTTATAGACCGCATCCCCAATAAGATATATTCCGTCCACATCCTTCTGTCCGAATATGCCCTGCTTGAAAATACTGGCGGAGGACCGGAAAATATCCCTTGCGGGGAACTGATCCAGCAGATAATCCTCCAGCTTAGTAAAATATTCGCCGGAGAGCACCTCCGATGCCTGGGGCTTTGGAACCTGTTCCAGATCTCTGCGTTCGCTCCAGGAAACGTCCTGATCCGGCAGCATGATATGGGCTGCCATCCCCGCTGCCAGCATCGCCGCAAATCCCCAGGTAATGAATACTTCTTTTTTCATAGGCACCTCCTTTAAAATCTGAAATACAGGAAGGGATTAAAGGAACCGCTGACCAAAAAGGCTGTACAACAGTATAACAGCACCGCCAGACCCAGCATTTCCACAATGGTCATTCCTATTTTCACCCCGGTTCCCTGACAGGAAGCCTGCAGCCGCAGCCACAGATATTTTGGCAGGGGCGTAGCTCCGATCACTGCAATCACCATCAGCCTCCAGAAGCTGGCCCACACATAACTGGTCATGGTGCCTGTAAAGGCCACGCCCCCCAGTCCCAGCATCCCGCTGAACATCTCACCAATCTTATTCAGCTCGGCAAACTCAAATATAGAGAAGCTGAAAACGCACACAATAAGGGTATAGATATGGGCAAGCACCGGCATACGTTTCAGATAGGGCAGCAAAAACAGCTTTTCCAATATGAGAAATATCGTAAAATAGAAGCCCCACAACACAAAATTCCAGGAAGCGCCGTGCCACAGACCCGTCAGGCACCATACGATGAAGATATTTCTGAACCACTTGGCCTTTGAGCCCCGGTTTCCCCCCAGAGGAATATACAGATAATCCCGAAACCAGCCTCCCAGGGTCATATGCCATCGGCGCCAGAATTCTGTAATGCTTTTGGATATAAACGGATAGTCAAAATTTTCAGGAAAGCGGAAGCCAAACATTCTTCCAAGGCCGATGGCCATGTCAGAATATCCTGAAAAATCAAAATACACCTGAAGCATATAGGCCGCGCCGTGAAGAATGTAAAGAAGAACCGTCCGCTCCCCCGCATCGCTAGCCGCCGCCACGCACTCCGCCAGAGAGTTGGAAAGAAGCACCTTCTTGGAAAGACCAATGACAAACCGCTCCGCACCGTATGCAAAATTCTCCCAGCTCTCCCGTCTTTTATTTTTCATCTCGTCCCGCACTGCAGAGTAGCGGACTATCGGACCTGCCAACAGCTTGGGAAACAGGGAAACATACACGCCAAAGCTTAGCAGATTTTTTTCCGCCTCTTCCCCCCGGTACACATCCACCAGATAGGCGATGATCTGAAAGGTATAAAAGCTGATACCCACCGGAAGGGCCAGCTTTAACAAGGGAATCTGGGCTGCCGCGCCCCGGTAGCTGATACCGGCGGCGGCAAAAGCGCCGTTTACTATCTCGATAAAAAAATCTGCATACTTAAAGAAGCCCAACAGTCCCAGACTGACAACCAGCGACAGCACTAGCGGCAGCTTTTCCTTTCCGGTTCCTCTCGTCTTATCAATCCAAATCCCAAAGAGATATCCCTCCAGAATGGAAAACAGCATCAGAAGGCAGTATACCGGTTCTCCTGTAAAATAGAAGAACAGGCTTGCCAGCAGCAAAAATCCATTGCGCCAGCCCCTGGGACAAATAAAATATATGAGCAGTACGCAGGGTAAAAACAAATATAAAAAATGAATACTGGAAAACAACATAACTGCTTTTAAAAACCTCCCATAGGCAGAGAAAAACGGATGTGGATCGTTCCCCATCCGTTTTCATGCGTTTCTTATGTGGATGATATTATGATGTTATTCACTAAGACTCTCAGGACACATGATGAAAAACACCGTGTTTCCCACATAGTCAACCACGGTCTCATCCGCCTCCACACAGACATTCCATCTGGGGTTTGCGTTCTCGGACAGATCCGCTACAAAGCCCTCCACATCGGCCCCCTCCTCAAGGACAAAGATATACCCTACAAAGGGAATAGAACCGATCATAGGAGCAAAGGCCACGCCCTCCTCAAAGCCTGTAACCTCATAGTTATCAAAGCCGCTTAAGAGTCCTTCCTCAACAGGCATGGTCATTAAGCTCAACTCTGTGGATGTAATCACCTCATTGGAGATCACTGCGTCCGCCAGCTCCTGGGCTGAGAGAGAAGAATCCGCGTTAACGCGATCCTGAAAATCCTTTAAGAGAATATGGCCAAGAGTATCCTCTGTACCTACGGAGTTATCATCTGCGCCATCATTTTCCCCCTCATCCTCTGCTGAGGTATCCTCAGGCGCCCCTGTATTCGCTTCGGCGTCCTGATCAGATTCTTTTTCCTCCGTTGTGTCTGCCTCTGTTGTTCCTGCCTCTGTTGTTCCTGCTGCTGATGTATCTGCAGCAGCGCCAGTTGAGCTGCTTGACCCAGAGCATCCCATCAGAGATGCAGCTAAAGCTCCGCATAATACAAACATTCCAATTTTTCTTCTCATAATTTCCCTCCTTCAAATCCGGAATACCTGCCGGATCTGAAATAATCCTTTCTATTAATCTTCTTCATCTCAGTATCAAAAGTCCTTATACAGACCCTGCACGAAAGACTTCTACGATACGCTCATCTTGCAAATTCCAGAATCTTCTCCAGATATTCCTCCGGAATCACGCCTTCTGCCTGATCCCCTTCTAAAATCCCCAGAAGTTTTTCATCCCAGGCTCCATTCCGGTACACCAGAACCGCAGCCTGCCTTTGCCCTTCCTCAGAGAGAACCGGTTCATTCTGAAATAAACCGGGAAACAGTGCCGCAAGATCTGCCCTGCCGCTGGTATAACAGACCATACCCTCCTCCGGATTTGTGATAATTATTTCCACTTTTTCAGAAGTGCATTCATCCAACAGGATGATCCTCTGATTTTCATAGACATATGCTTCCTGATCTTCCAGAAAACAGGCAGCGGTCAATGCGTTCTGGCTCTCCACCCTGCTGGCCCCGGTCTGCTCCCTGGTCTCATCTCCTGCCCTAATCACACTGGGCTCCTCGCCAGGCTCCTTTTCCATGTATCCCCTGTAGATACCCGCAGCCAAGATCACAACAAATACCAGCGCCATGCCATACGCTATTCGATACAGCTTTCTTCTGTTCATAGCAAAGAAGGCCCTTTGCGCCTGGTAGGATTTCACCCGCTCTACAAGCGCCCTGTCAGGATGAATTTTTCCCAATGTATTCCTTAGCTTATCTGTATCCATCTTTCTTCAACCCCTTCCATCAATCCATGTGCCATTGATCACTGTTCAGCTTCAGCTTCTGCCTGGCTCTTGACAAACGCATCTTCACATTTGCCTCAGAGA
The DNA here is from genome assembly GCA_944381475.1 of uncultured Lachnospiraceae bacterium. Lineage (GTDB taxonomy): Bacteria > Bacillota > Clostridia > Lachnospirales > Lachnospiraceae > UBA4292. Next base: position 7,162 of record CALWLH010000107.1, read on the forward strand.
TGGAGAGACTTTTCGCAATCTCCTTCACCGACAGCTCCTCATAGTAGAACAGCTCGATCACCACCCGTAAATTTGATGGCAGCCTCATCACCTCCTGATAAATCCCCTGTTCCTCCTGATCCATTTCGCAAAATGCTTCCTCAGGAGCTTCCTCCAAAGGTGCAAAATGTCTCCGAAAAGGATTCATCCAGAATAATTTGCAGCAGTTGACGGTAACCCGAATCAGCCATGCTTTACGATGCTCCTCACTTTCAAAGCAGGGATCTTTTTGCATGTATTTTAAGAACACCTCCTGAAAGATATCCTCCGCGTCCGGCCGATTTCCCATCTTAGATAAGGCAATTCTGTACACCATGTCTGCATAGCAGTCAACGACCTCTTCAACTGTACGGTTTGGAAAGTCACATTCGCCCGCGCGCTGCGTTTGCTCTTCCATAACAACCTTCTCCCTTCCTGTACCCTGAGGTCAGGCTTGTATTAAGGCCTGAATTTCACGCCTTCCATTAACAATACAAAATACCCTGCCGAAAGGTAACAATCTTATCAAAAAATTTTTTATTTTTTTCACCGGCATACCGGAATGTCCTATAAAGACTTTGGGCATGAATGAAAAAAGGAGGGCTTTCGCCCTCCCGTCTATTTTCCGTAATACTGTGTATCAAAGGTTGGTTCCCAGTTCTCATCAAACATTGCATATTGGCGCATCTCCTCGTCCAGCTCATAGATGGATGCGCTTGGAGTATAATCTGTTATCTCCGGATATAAAAATGCATGGAGCTGCTTCACATTTTCCACAACATTCACAGGAATAATCATCCACTTTGTAGCGTGAGTATCTCCGCCTGTGCCAGGGTAATCCGCGCCATCGTAGTAATTGATGGGATAACCCATGGAACCGCTGTCCGCGCTGAAATGATAATTTGAAATATTCTGCAGCAGTCCCAGAATATCGCTCTCGCTGATATTCATCTTGACGCTGTTGCTGACAATATTCCATATTTTGAGAAGCGTGGAAAAATTAAAGGTTTTCGCCTTCTCGATCACCTGGTCAATCACCTGTCTCTGGCGCTGAGTACGGTAAAAGTCCGAATCTCCGTAGCGCATACGCATATAGGCCACCGCCTGGGGACCGTCCGCATGCCATACGCTGCCGTTGAAATATTCCTGGGGAATCGCCATCGAGTCGATTCCTGTATCCTCCACGATTTCGCTCAGCATTCCGTTAAAATAGGGGACCTCCACTCCATCCGAGTTGATAATGGACCAGAAATGCTCCTCCAGGACGATATCCACCCCGCCCAGCGCATTGATCAACTCCACCGATGCTTCCCAGTCCACGCAGAGAAAATAGTCGATGTTAATATCCAGGTTCGTGTTCAGGGTGTTCACCGCCGCTGCCACACCATAGGTGCAGATGGCGTAATTCGCCTTATTAAAATGATCCGTGGGCCGATCCACATACAGCTGCATCACACTGTCGCGGTAAATGGAACTCATGCGGATCTCTCCGGTCTCATTGTCGATGGACACCAGGATGATCACATCGCTGTTGCTGCCGTTAGCGTAAGCGTCCACCTCTCCCCGGCCATCCATGCCGAAAACCGCGATGGTTGTATAGCGATTGTCGAAGGATACCTGATAGCTTTCGTTCGCATCAATATTTTCCTCCGTCTGCTCATCCGCTGTGGTATCTGTCTCATCCGGAATTTCCACCACAATGGTATTGCCCTCATCATCCGTATGGATTTCCGTCGCCGGCTGCTGTATATCTGAACCGGAGGCTGTATTTTCACCGGCCGGATTGGTTATAAAGGTTCCCGGATCTACGTAAACAATCATTCTATCAAAACCGCCCAGCAAAATAAAGCATACGATTACAATCAGCAAAAGCAGCAGCTCTGCGGAAAAGACCAGAATCTTGCGGTTTCTCCTTTTCCTGCGCTGTTCCTGTATTCTGCGCCGTTTTCTCTCCCGCAGCATTTCGCTATCATTGGAAGAATTTTTATTTCCCTCTGACATAACTCCTCCGCACCGGTAAACCGGCGTCTGCCTGGACACTAATAGGCATTTTTATTTACAAAGCCCTTAAAAACCGTCAAAAATAAAATCTTGATATCAAAGCCAATCGTCCAGTTTTCAATATAATACAAATCACACTCAATTCTCTTTTTGATGGAAGTATCTCCCCGGTAGCCGTTCACCTGTGCCCAGCCCGTCATGCCAGGACGCACCTGATGCTTGACCATATATCGGGGAATCTCCTCCTTAAATTTCTCTACAAAAAGGGGACGCTCCGGTCTGGGACCCACGAGGCTCATATCGCCTTTCAGCACATTAAAAAGCTGAGGCAGCTCATCCATGCTGGTAGAGCGCATAAACCTGCCGATCCGGGTGATGCGGGGGTCGCCCTTCGTAGTCCATTTATCCTTTTCTTCCTCATCCGTCTGAATGATCATGGAACGGAATTTGTACATCTTAAATGGTCTGTTGTGAAGTCCCACACGCTCCTGGCAGAAAATCACCGGCCCCTTGGATGACAGTTTTATGCCGATGGCGCAAAACAGCATAACCGGCGAAAAAAAAACGATGCACACAAGGCTTCCCGCAATATCCATAACCCGCTTGATGAATTTATTGGTTCCCTCCATCAGCGGAACATGGCGGATATTGATGATGGGCAGCCCCAAAAGATCCTCTGTATAGGGGCTGGTGGGAATAACATTGGAATAATCCGGTATAAACTTTGTATGTACACCGGATTTTTCCGTGGCTGACACCACGCTGGCCAGCTTTGTGTACTCTGACAACTGCAGTGTTATCATGATCTCGTCCAGCTGATTGGCCTCCAGAATACCCGCCAGCTCATCCAGCTTTCCGATGACCTTTACCCCATGACAGTCCTCGCCGGTCTGGTGATAATCGTCCAAAATACCGTGAATGTGATAGCCCCACTGGGGATGGGAACGAAGCCGGTCTATCAGCTTCTCGGCAGAGGAGCTGCAGCCCACCAGAAGAATATGCTTCTGATTAAAGCCCTTTTTCCTAAACTGGTAAAGAACAATTCTGATCACACTCCGTTCGATGACGATGAGGCTCACATTGTAAACCGCAAAGTAGAAGATCATGTAACCGGAGTAGAAGTAGCGGGTTTTGATCAGATACAGACCAGTAACAAAAAACAGTATGCCGATTACATTGGCCGCCACGATCCGAAAGAATTCCCTTCTTCTGCCCATGACCCTCTTTGGAGAATATAATCCAAAGAGCGCATACAGAATCAACAGTCCCGGAACCAGCACCAGAAGAGGCAGGGAATAATACCTGAAAGCCTCAACACTTAGAGGGTCATACTGGAAGGTCTCAGCCCCAATTATAATAAACCTTAAAATATATGCCATGACATAGGCCAGCACAATCATCAGTGCATCCAGTATGACATGTATTTTATTCAGAGCGCTTTGTCTGTTCTTAATCATTCTCACACCATATTATTTCCCTTTTCCTGCACGATATATTCCGCCGGAAAAGTCTGCAACTATCATATACGAAAGTTTGAAAAGAAACAACCCCAAATTCATTGTATTTCCATTAAGAATGGTTGCAAATATATTACAGTTTTATCTTTCTCTTGAAAAACTCGTATGCGTATACAAATGTAAATCGAACCAGCTCCGCCTCAATGGCCAGCTGCGTAATCATATTTGCCTGCCCGGCAGAACGTTTGCAGCGCCTGCAGGTTTGAAGCCCCTCCTTCAGACCCTCCACATAATCCCTGCCAAACCCTCTTTTATAGAAGAAAAGGATTTTTACCAGATGCCCGGCAATCAGACAAGGAGCGTTCAAGACCAGCTGCCAGCCGGCCATATTCTTGTAATTTACATACACGCTGTTTCTGGCCGCCAGCCGCACCTTAAAAGGATTGTATTTGGAACCGCTGGTGCCGCTGCCCACATGGTAAACCACCGCCTTCGGCGCATAGGTATTTGTGTAGCCGTAAAGCCTTGCCCGATAACCGATATCCAGATCCTCCAGGTAGGCAAAGTGAAGCTCGTCAAAATACCCGATTTTTTCAAAGACCTTCTTACGGTAAATGGCAGCTCCGGCACATGCAGTAAAGACGGGGGCAGGACGCTCATATCCCGCAAGCCTCTGACCAACCCCTCTCTGGGCAGCCCAGCCCATCAGGGTATAGATATCTCCCGCATCATCCATCCGCTGCCTGTCGTGGTACTGAATCATCCTGCTGCTGACAGAAAAAATACGATGGCTCTTCTTAATTGCAGCAAGCATCTCCTCTATAAAACGGGGATCAACCTCCGTATCATTATTCAAAAGCAGCACAAAGGGGGTTTCTGACATCCTGATTCCCACGTTCACGCCCCCGGAGAAGCCCAAATTCTTTTCCATAACCTGAACCCTTGCCCATGGGTAATCTCTCCGCAAAAGCTCCACGCTGGCATCCGTGGAGGCGTTATCGATCACCAGGGTTTCAAACGCCCGGCAGGTCTGCCGGCTTAGAGCCTCCATGCAGGGCTTTAAAAAATGGCATCCGTTATAGTTGGGGATCACCACCGTTACCTGTTTTTTCATCTCTTATTCCTCCGGCCGGTCAAGCCACTCCCGATAGGCGCTGCATACTGTATCTGCTGCTCCTATCATTTTGACAGTTCCATGGTCCAGCCAGACCACCCTGTTGCACATCTCCCTGATCTGGTCGATATTATGGGATACAAAGAGCACCGTGGTGCCTCCCCCCATCAGCTCCATCATCCTCTTCCGGCTTTTTGCCTGGAAGCGCTCGTCTCCCACCGCCAGAACCTCGTCGCAAATGAGAATTTCCGGATTCACCACCGCCGCTATGGAAAAGGCCAGGCGCATGAGCATACCGGAGGAGTAATTTCTGATGGGCTGCTGGATGAATTCTCCCAGCTCTGAAAAGGCCAGGATCTCGTCATACTTTTCCATCAGAAATTCCTTTGAATATCCCAAAATCGCCCCGTTTAAAAAAACATTTTCCCTGCCGGTGAACTCATAGTCACAGCCGGAGCCCAGCTCCATCATGGGAACCACATTGGCTCCAAGAGTAATTTTCCCTGTTGTAGGCTTCATAATACCGGAAATGATCTTTAAAATTGTACTCTTTCCAGCGCCGTTATGTCCCACAATCCCAAGGACCTCCCCCTTTTCCACCGAAAAGCTTACATCATTCAGGGCCCAGAATTCCTTATATTTTAACTTTCCCTTCAGCAGCGCCACCATGGTTTCCTTGATACTGCTGATGCGGTCTGTCTGCAGACGAAACCGGATGGAAACATGTTCCACCTTTACCATATCCATACGAATCTTCCTCCAATTGCCCCTCTATATATAGAAGATAAACTTGTCCTCTGTCTTGTGAAATACCAGCATGCCCACTGCAAACATCCCCAGAGAAAAGCCCAGACAGCAAAGAAACTGCCCCATATCGGGAAAAGCCCTGTCTATGATGATGGTCCGCATATACGTAATATAGTGGTACATGGGATTGAAGTACTCCAGCTTTGCAATTACAGGCCCCAGCAGGGATATATGGTAGATGATGGGCGTGGCGTACATCCACATGGTGGAAAACACGCCCCATAAAAATTCCACATCCCGGAAAAACACCATCAAACTGGAAAGCAGAAATCCCATTCCCAGGGTAAAAATAAGCAAAAGCAGCAGCCCCACGGGAAGGCATATCCAAGCCGGACAGGGCCAGAGCCTGTTGATAAGGGCCACCAGCAAAAGAGGAATCATGGCAAGCAGCGTATTCACACTGGCGGAGAGCACCTTGCTGGCGGGATAGATAAACTTAGGCACATACACCTTTGTGATCAGGGGCGCATTGCCTACGATGGCCCGCATGGACTGGTTGCAGCAGTCGTTAAAGCCGTTAAAGAGCACAATGCCAATCAGAAGATACATGGCATAATGGTCGATTCCGCCTCCCCGGTCAATCAGTCTGGAAAATACCGCATACTGTACCGCCATCATCATCAGGGGATTTAAAAAGCTCCAGAAAATCCCCAGTACGGAGCGCTTATATTTTGTCTTGAAATCCCTGGATACCAGCTGTTCCATCAAAAAGCGGTAGCGCTTTAAATTTTTTAAATAGGCAAACAGAGAAAATTTCTCACTCGTATACATTTCACTCTCCCAGACGGCCCCACTTCTGATCCTTGTCGCTCAGGCATAAGGGCGTACCATCCTCCAGCTTATAGCCCTCCGCGCAGGGAGTTCCCTGATAGGCGCCAAGAACCTTCGGCCACTTGATGCCGATAGCCGGGTCATTCCATGCGATGCCGCCCTCGTCACCGGGATGGTAAAAGTCCGTGACCTTATAGCAGAACTCCGCCTCATCGGACAAAACTAAAAAACCGTGGGCAAAGCCCTCGCTGATATAAAACTGCTTCTTGTTCTCCGCAGTCAGTTCCACGCCAAACCACTTTCCGTAGGTCTTGCTTTCAGGCCTCATATCCACCGCTACGTCAAACACAGCGCCACGGATCACCCGAACCAGCTTTCCCTGGGGAAATTCCTTCTGGAAATGAAGACCTCTGAGAACCCCCTTCTTTGACATGGACTGGTTGTCCTGTACAAAGACCATATTCAGACCTTCCTCCTCAAAATCCCTCTGGTTGTAGGTTTCACAGAAGTAGCCCCTGGAATCCGGGAACACCTTCGGCTCTATAATATATAATCCTTCTATATCACATGTTGTAACAGTAATCTTGCTCATTCTATACTCCCTCCTGACAGCGTTAAGCTGTATTATAGCAATAACTCACAAAAAAAGCCACAGGTTTTATGCATTTTTCCAAAAATTTTTGTTATCCGTGAAGTACATCACCAGGAATTTGGGAAGGCGCTCATACTTTTTTCCAAAAAAGTATCCTGCATACTTGGATATACACTGCAATCCAAACGGAAAAATTTCCCATGGCCGTCCACGCCTGATGAGAGATTTTAATACCGCTTTTACAAGCCGCATACCTTCCTTCTCCGAGCTGACGTCCTGAAACACCTCCGGATGCTGCGCCTGAGACACCGCCATATCAAAGCTTCTTTGAAAATACTGGGAAAGGGTATAATTATGGGAGTGAAATACCCTGGCCTCCGCCACATAGGCAATGGAGAAGCCCGCCTCGATCACCCTGTGGGCGAAAATCATGTCCTCATTAAAAATCGTATGGGAGGGAAAGCCGCGCAGCTCCTCATAGATTCTTCTGTCATACATGGCGCACACATTGGAGCAAAAATAGGTTTTAATCCCCAGACGCTCCCGATCCTTCCTGGATTTTTGCAGGGAAACTCCAGGATAATTAAATATTCTGTTCTGTCTCTCCAGTGCTTTACACCCAGGCCTTGGCAGCTGTCTGGCATAAGCCGCCGCCACCTGCCCATCCTCCAGGGCTTTTACCAGCTGCGCAATCAGCTGATCATCCTGGGGATAAGCATCCTGTGTCATAAACAGGACAACATCCGCCCCAGAGCTCCTTGCCATCAGATCTCTGGTGCCTCCATGGTCAAATTCCTCCTTTGCGATATGCTGCAGCTCAACCGGAATGCCAAACCTTCTGGGCTCCTTGAGAAAATCATCCTTCCAGTATTCCATGTCCGTATTGACAATCCGAATACAGTTCACCGGATAGGACTGGCGGCAGAGACGATACAGGAGCTTTTCCAGATCCTTTCCAGGTTTATAAACTGGAAGACAAACGTCAACTGTTTTCATAATCCCTCGCTTCCTTCCTGCACTGCCACAAAAGCAATGCCAAAAACACCATCAGCTGTACCAGCATCACCAGCACAAAGGCGATGGCAGCGCCCCTGATCTGCTGTTGCCTCACCAGCTGAAAGGGTAAAATACAGGTGATGAGAAATGTAAGCAGATAACACCCAAAAATTTTCTTCTGCTGACGCATCACCACCAGTCCATAGTACACAAGGATTCCCGCTGCATTGAGACCGCCCCCCATTATTAATAGGAGGAGCTCCGTCTTATAGGGGGATAAATCCACCGCATAGATCAGGGACAGAACCGGGATTCCCAGAAGCCAGGCCCCTGCCAGACAGAGCAGCGTGAGCCCTGCGGCCACCCCCATCAAAACTCCCAAAAGCTTCATGAACATGGCATAGCGGCGCTGGTCATAGTAAGAGGTCAGCGTGGTGAGAACAGGTTTAAAAATCATGCCGCTGAACAGATTGATCACTGCCGTAGGCATAAATAATGCGCCAAACACATAATTGCAGTCAGAGGCATATGCGTCCACTGCAAATGTTACCCCGTTTAAAATATAATTACACAAAAAAGCCCCCAGTGCAAGAAAAAAACAGTCCGCAAACAACCTGTGAAGCTTTTCCTTCCGAAAAACTATGCGCTGGCTGTCCCCATAGGTTTTTCTCATCCTGGGATTGATGGCACAGATAATTAAAAACGCCGCAGCAGTCATAGCAGCGGAGGCAATCACTAGATTCCGTACCGCCAGAAGCACCGCTGTAAAAATGAATACCGACGCAAGGGTACGGATTGTCAGGGACTTCCCCGACAGATCAAGGCGCTCATGCTTCTGATAGTCTCCCTCAAATACATCCGCCAGGGCATCCATCATTTTAAAAAGACACAGGAACAGGATCAGAAGATACATTTCTCCGCTGCGCCCTGTAAACAGGAGATATACAAGACAGCAAAGAAGCATCAGAAAGCAGGTGAGCAGCCGGAAGCTGAAGTAATCCTGAAACTGATATTCCTCTCTTTCATCCGTCACCTGAAATAGCCGCACCTCAAAATACCCCACTGTCAAAAGGGTTTGGCCCAGCTTAAAGGCGATGGTGAAATCATCCCCCGCCTCGATGCCCATAATGCGCTTCACGATGGTGGCCAGTAAAATGGTGGCGATGGAATAGACGAGGGTTCCCACCATATTCCAGATCACATTGCGCTTATTCATGAGCTCACCTCACCGGATACAGGCTTGGTAGCCGCCAGACAAAACAAAGCGGATATGGCAAACCAGAACCAGGTAGTAGCCACCGAATACCAAGCGGAGAAAAATGAGAGAACCATATAGATTCCCATTTGCCCATAAAACAGCATCATCACCGGATTACGGCCTGTCGCGCATTTTTCCGAAATCCAGCTGGAAGCAAGCCCCAGTATCGCGCCAAATCCCATCACCCCGATAATACCGAAGTCATAATAGGCATCATAGATGATGGTCAGGGTATTGATCTCCTCCTTTACCACATGTATGGGAAAATTCACCAACTGGGGCCAGATAAACTTTGTTCCTGTAAGGGCAAAAACCGGGAAGAGCTGTTTTAAGCCAAGGGTATGCTCTGTCAGCCGCTGGGTCAGACAGTTAAAATTCGCGTAATTGTTTGCAATATACATATATGGATACTGTATCCATATAGGCGTATCCTCATCGCGGAATTCAAAGATTCCGTTTAAGTATCCCGGCTCATAGTGACGAAAAAGGGTAAATACCACCATTACTGCCGCTAGCAATGCCAAAAGCAGCCCGCTGATCAGAATAATCCTCCTCCATGGCAGACTTTTAAAATCCTTAACCCTTACCTGTCCCAAAACGATCAGCACCGGAAGGCCGATAATCAGAAGGAACTGCAGCTTTGAGATACACATCAATGCCACGGTAATGGAGACAAGGTTTGCCGCAAACAGCAAACCCAAATGCCTTCCATTGATGCGCCGGGCTCTTTTTTTCATGTCCAAAAGATAGATTGCGGTGAGCCCATGGGTCATCATGCAGCTGACTGTAAAATAATGCAGCCCCGTCACATGGAAATAATTATAAGCATGGGTATCCTTTGAAAATATGGGAATATATCCCAAAATCAGCGCTTCAACAATAAATGTAAGGGCCGAAACCGCCGAAACCGCCAAAATACAAATAAACATCCTGTCCGGCTGATAGAGCCGTTTTCCCAAACTCCTTCCGGCATGTCCAGTCCTGACTCCCTCTCCTAACAGAAAGCAGAGCGGAAAGGCTCCGAAGCAGATTTTTGTCTGCCATGTCCAGGGCTCATGGAGCCGGCTGAGACGAAGTATCGCCAGTCCCAGGCCAAGAGTCCAAAACAGCAGCAAAAGACCGCAGAGGTCTGCGGGACATCTGCGCTTCCACACAATCCAGCAATAAAAGCCAGCTGCCCCAAACACAAGAAGCGCTGCCGCAACGGATGTCAAATGTACATCTGCCAAAAGCAGCGCCGCAGAATAAACAATAGCAAATGTAACTGCTATGTATATATTTTCCCGCCTGAACCTTATACTGTTTTTCATATCTCGCCAAGTCCATCCTCGATAAGCTGTGACAGCTCCTTAAGAGCATCTGTCTCGTCCGCCCCATCGCAAAACAGCTCAATCTCATCCCCACACTTTACACATGCCCCCAGAACGCTTAAAACACTTTTTGCGTTTGCTGTTGTTCTTCCGCATTTAAAGGTTACGGAGGATTGATAATTCATTGCATTTCTGCACAGCTCTCCTGCCGGTCTCAGATGCAGACCGGCAGGATTGATAATCCTTACCTTTTTACTTACCATTCTTTCCCCCACATTACAAATATCCTTACACCCTGTTTTTATAAAGCCTATTCCGCATTTGCCTGCTCCGCTTCCTCCGATGTATCCTCCACACTTTCTTGTGTATCCGCCCCGTGGCCAGGGGTGGCCTCCTCTGAAGCAGGCTCCTGGGTGGTGTGCTCTTCTTGGGTAGTGTCGGGCTCCTCTGTGGCAGCCACAGGTGTTTCAGTTGGCTGCGTTGGCTCAGTGGGCGTCTCTGTGGGTGCAGGACTAGGCGTGGGCTGTACCGGCACAGGCGTTGGAGTCGGCAACGGCAGCGTCGTCTCTGGCTCCGTCTCATGGACTGTGATCTCTACCTCCACCTCCGGAACGCCCACCAGTGAGATACCTTCGGGCAGTCTGACCGACAGCGGTATGCTGTGCACACCCGCCTCATAGCCGGACACGTCCACAGTGGCAACGATGTTTGTGGATTCCATATTATCCAGGTCATTACTGATACCCTCCACAGTAATAAAGACCACCGTATCCACAAAGCTGTAGTCATACATCTCATCCTCACCCTCCAGCACCACGTCATCCGGCAGCTGCAGGCGGAAGTTGTTCTGTTTGTTCTTTTCTATTTGTACCGTCACATTTACTATATTGCTGGAGCCCATAAGGGTTACACCCTCCGGCAGCTCCAATTCCGCCAGGTCGATGGCAAAGGTTTTATTTGCCGTCAGCCCTTCTATGTCAATCAGTTCCGCCGGAATATTAATAGCGAAAATGTCCGCAAGAACAGCTCTGTACCCCGCAACCCTCACAGAGGTCACATCCAGCGTTACTCCTGCCAGACCATATCCTGTAGCTGGCTCACCGGACACTGCATTGCAGGTAACCACCACGCTCTTTGTCTGATTGATGGGCTGGCACACCTGTATGGTCTCCGGAGAGATGGTAACAGATTCCAGATCTGTCAGCTCATTGCCGTCATTGTCCAGAAGACTGGGGACGCCGGTTTCGTTGATTTCCTCGCTGGCATCCTTGATGTCCAGATAATACACCACTCTCTTAATACGATCCACCTCAGAGCTGCGCCCGGTCACCTGGACGCTTTCCGGCACTGAAGTGGGCTTTTCCGATGCTGTAAAGTTTTCAGCCACATCCCCGCTGGTAATCACATCCACCGCAAATTCTCTGGTTACAATTTCCTCCAGTACAAAATCCATATACTCGGTCTTTAACGTATATCTTTGAATAATGTCCGTATTTCCTACAACCTCCCGGTTGATCTGGTAACGTCTTTGGGTGCTTGCTCCCCCTGTGGGATTTCCTCCTGTGGGATACAGCATATCCACATACAGATTGAAATTGCTCTCTGTGATTCTGGGCAGATCGAAGCTATGGGCTTCCACCGTCACCTCCACCTCCAGCTCGCCCACCACATCATAAACCCAATTTTGGGCGTTGATTACCTCGCCGTTTACAATTTTTACCGGCACAACAAGCGTCTTGGTGTCAATGGGATTTAGATTGTACATCACCGCAAACCAGGTAACGCCGGCAATGAGTATCGCCAGAAGCTTTAAAGAAAGATTATTCAGCAGTATCTTCTTCATTATTACCCCTTCCTTTCATAAATCCCCATTTCTTTTTACTCTCCTGCGGCTTATTCTGCACCTTTTCCAGGTATTGGCGAAGAGATTCCCGGGTAACGCCGCGGATAATCTCACCTCCAATAGCCAAGGACACCTTACCCGTCTCCTCCGAAACGATGATGGTCACACTGTCAGAAACCTCGCTGATACCCAGTCCGGCCCTGTGCCTGGTTCCCAGGGATTTACTGATCTGCATATTGCCGGACACAGGAAGATAACAGGTGGCCGCCACAATCCGGTCATAGCGGATAATGATCGCGCCATCATGGAGGGGCGTATTTTTCTCAAATATCTGAATCAAAAGCTGACTGGTAATCCTGGCATCCAGGGGTATACCGGTTTTCTCATACTCTCCCAGGGGCGTCTCGTTTTCAATAACAATCAGCGCGCCGGTACAATGCGCCCCCATTTCGTAGCAGGCATCCACGATCGCCTCCAGAGATTCGTCGGAAAAATGCAGCCCCTTGCGCCTGTCGTCAAAAAGAAACATGCCCTGTATCAGCCTTTTTCTTCCCAGCTGCTCCAGCGCTCTCCGAAGCTCAGGCTGAAACAGTACGATGATGGCAATGATTCCCACTGAAAAGCAGCTTTGCAAAATTGCCGATATTACCTGAAGGTTAAATACGGAGGCAAAAAACATGACGATAAGAATAATGATAATTCCTTTCATCAGCGTCCATGCCTTGGTTTTTTTAAACCACAGAATAATATAATAGATGCAGACTGAAAGAATGATAATCTCTATTATATTTGACAGCGCAACACTTCCCTTCACCCAGGAAAAGGCGCTATTGAAAAAATTTGAAAGGGAATCAAACATCCTCTTCTTCCTCCACGTCAACTGCTTCCTCCAGCGGGTCATCCTTTACAAAGGTTACCTGCCCCGAGGTTCTGGCCGTCTCCTTCACATTTCTCTCACGGATACGGGTTACCCTCACCTCCGGCACCGTCACAGTTACCTTTGGAACAGCTTTCACATAATAATAGTATTCATCGTCCTCAAATTGTATATTTTCTTCCCTGCTGTAATCCACCATAAAGAAGAAAAACCACAGCACGACCCCCACCAGAACCTCCAGGATCAGGTTGATTGCCAGGACGAAATAATTTTCGCTGATATCAAACATAAAATCACAGAGCAGCGTCAGCAAAAGATGCATAAACACCCCTATACCGATAGCCAGCAGCCAGCAGGAGCGAAGCTGCAGCCTGCGGACAGCATATATGATCAGTGATACCAGTATCAGAATCACAATTAAAGTCCACAAACGCTCGTTAAAAAAAACGCCTGTCACAATCTGGGTTATCTTCTGAATGTTTGACAGGGTCGATGTTTTTGCGGAAAGCAGCACATAATTGCCCGATATATAGGTGATGTACTGGCTTACAATAAGCCCGAATGTCATAGGACACAGGGCGGCCGGTGAATATAAAAGCCCCAAAATCACAGGCAGGGGGCCAAAAAACTGTAATGTTCCCAGCGTTATGGTCAGCGTCATAATCTGACTGTTTCTGGGTTTAAACGCAAAATAGACGAGGAAAAACAATATTTCCATCACCCCAAACACCAGCGCTGCCTCCATGGTGACGGAAAAAAGATTTCCAATAATCACCAGCGAAAGGATGAGAATAAGTGCTGAGGCAGGAAGCAGTGAAGCGATCACCGCCAGCAGCAGCACAATAAAGGGAGACTGCAAAAGAGGCATGTATCCAATCAGTGTATTCACCGCAACGCACGCAACCAGTATCAGCAGACCCTTTGCTGCCGCATTCATATAGGTTCCGTATGTGGAATAAGCTTTTTTTATCCGTTCCTTAACCACTAAAAGCTCGGTCATTCTTCGCTGCCTCCCTTCCGCCTGACGGCATTTTTCTTTTTAAGCAGCAGACCTTCCTGCTCCTTCCTGACCGCTTCGGTCAGCGCATTCTGCTGTTCCTCCTTCTCGTATTCCCTCTCAAGCAGCTTCAGCGCACTGTTATAGCGCCTGACCACCGCCTGAGCCCGGTCATAGCGAAGGGCAAATACAAACATGGAAATGATCACATAGACCAGCGCAATAATAATGTAAACCATCAGCAGGGTAAAAAGCACCATGCCCAGATCCATTTCCTGCGCTTCCTCCGGATACTGCTCTATATAAACAACGGCAGCGCCTCCTGCAACCATCACGTAAGCGACCGTAATGCAGATCCATATGAGAATCACATGGAAGCATATATAATCCTTCTTAAAATATCTATTGATATTAAAGGCATGACGGCTGTTTTTTTCTAAAAGCGCTGCCCTTGTCATCAGCCGCAGCTTTTCTTCATTGATCATATCTGTTCCTCTCGGATTCGCTTTCAATAAGATATCCTATCCTGAGAATTATAACATAAGCGGGAAGGCTTTTCAACCCTTCCCGCTTATTGTTTCACGCGATGCTGATTTTAGTCATGGACATTGTACGTGTCCAAAAAGCTGTGGCGCACTCCATTCTGCTTATATCCCACAACCGTATCCAGGCACACATTTTCCACGCTCCTAAATATATTGCTCTCCACAAAGGGGTTGGTTTCCTTCAGCTTTGCAATGAGCTTTTTTACCTCCATCCGCTTAGACAGCTCCTCCTTATCCTGATTTGCGGCACATGCCTCCGTAAAACGGCAGGCGCATCGGAGGAACCGCAGTCCGTTGTAATCGCGCCATGCCTTTATATCCGCTTCCCGCACCAGATACAGCGGCCTGATCAGCTCCATCTCAGGGAAATTCGTGCTGTGAAGCTTGGGCATCATGGTCTGGATCTGCGCGCCGTAAAGCATCCCCATGAGAATGGTCTCTATCACATCGTCATAATGGTGGCCAAGGGCGATTTTGTTGCAGCCCAGCTCCCTGGCCCTGCTGTACAGATATCCTCTCCTCATGCGGGCGCACAGGTAGCAGGGAGACTTTTCAATCTCATATACCGCCTGGAAAATATCCGCTTCAAAAATGGTAATGGGAATGCCAAGGAGTCTGGCATTGTCTTCAATCAGCCGCCTGTTTTCAGGATTGTATCCCGGGTCCATCACAAGAAATACCAGTTCAAAGGGAAACTTTCTGTGACGCTGAAGCTCCTGAAAGAGCTTTGCCATCAGCATGGAATCCTTGCCTCCGGAAATGCACACCGCCACTTTATCTCCGGGGGACAAAAGCTCATAGGTTCTGCAGGCCTTCGCAAAGGGGGAAAAAAGCTGCTTGTGAAACTTTTTCCGGATGGAAAGCTCCACCCGCTCCTGACCGACTTCCATTTGATCTTCCTTCACCCTGCCCTTCTCCTATTTCAGTCCCAGTATGGAGGAAATCTCTGCAACCAGCTCCCCTGCAGCCCGCTCATGGGTGGCCTCTGTGGGATGCCAGTCGGCAGCGTATCCCTCCTCTGCCTTTATGGGGTCAAAATGGAATGCGGAAATATTCGTATCGCCGGTTTCCTCCGAATAGGCGGCCACAGCCTCCTCAACGGTGGGATACAGGCTGTCTCCCATAAGCCCCAGGGTACAGAGAATATAGGCATCGGGATTTTTTTCCCGAATCATCTCCAGAAAATCCACATATCCCTCGAAAAATTCCTGCTGTCTGTCCGCATCAGAGCCCACATAGCTGCTGTCATTGGTTCCCAGATTGATTACCACCATATCCGGCTCACGGCTAAAATCCCATTCCCAGTCAGATACATTTTGGCCGCCGCTGTTTCCATAGGAAAAGCCAATCCTGTCATAGTATTTTCCCATCACCTGATTTTCCTGCTTCTCTCCGTTTCCGGTATAGCCTGATATGATCCCGTAGCCGCTGATTGAAACCAGACTGTAATCCGCATCCAGGGCCTGTGCCGTCTTATATGCATAGGTTTTGGTCGCATCCTCCGTGGCAGTGGAAAAATGGTGGCTGCGGTCCTCGTCATCCACACCGTAGCCGCAGGTGATGGAATCCCCCACGAATTCAATATACAGATCCTTCTGCTCCGTGGGCTTAATCTCCCCTGCCTCCACATGAATGGAGCGCACTCCCAAAGTGGAATTGGCGGTCTCGGAAAGCTTCACCAGGCGCACCACCGCCCTGCGCTCCTCATCCCCTTCAAAGAGGGTGATATTCTTTGCCCCGATGTTCATCATCTCGTCTGTAAGCAGTTCATCGTCCACATAGATGGCGAAACGGGCGCAGCCATCATCCGCGGCAGCATTGACAGCAGTGCTGTCACCGTACAGGACGATGGAGGCGGACTTTCCCGTCACCTCAAACTCGATACCGGTTCCGGAATAGGCAAGCCAAAGAGTGCCATCCATCTGGTATGTACGGCCAAGAAGCTTCACACAGTCCTCCCCGGGCGTGTAGGTCTGATCCTGGGGCTGGGCTTCAGTGGTTTCCGCCGCAGCTGTGTCTGTCTGGGAATCCGTATTTTCCACTCCTGCCGGGGAGCTCGCAGGCGGATTTAGGGACGTACTGTTTCCGGTGCATCCGGCGGCGCAGGCCATCGCCATGGCCAGTACAAACGCTGTAAGATGTTTTTTTCTCATATTTACCTCTTTCTGACGCGCTGGCTGCGTCATCATGGCAGATTTGGAAGTTTACTTCCAAACTTACCTCTTCTTTCCTCCAGCAGTTTCTTTTATTGCATCTTATACATAAATTGCCTAAAATGCAAGGCTTATTTACGCAAATATCGTTTTTCTTGAATCCCGTCCCCATTTATGCTATGATGCTGTATGCATATATATGGGTATGACCCTCAAGAAAGGAGCGCTGCAGCAACAGGCGCAGCAAATATATGAAATACAAACTGGCAATTTTTGATATGGACGGAACCATTTTAGACACCCTTCAGGATCTGACGGACAGCACCAATGCAGTCCTCTCCATGAACGGTTTTCCCGCCAGAAGCATCCACCAGGTTAGAAGCTTTGTGGGAAATGGAATCCGCCGTCTGATAGAGCTGGCTGTTCCGGAGGGGAGCAGCCCGGAGACTGTGGAGAAGGTTTACAAAGATTTTCTTCCCTACTACCAGCAGCACTGCGCCGTCAAGACAAAGCCCTATGAGGGAATAATTTCCCTGATTAAACAGCTTCGCGAGGAGGGCTGTAAAACCGCCGTGGTATCCAATAAGGCGGACGCCGCTGTCCAGGAGCTTTGTCATCAGTATTTTGAGGGGCTCTTCGACTATGCAGTCGGCGAGCGGACAGGCATCGCAAAAAAGCCTGCCCCGGATTCCGTTTTTGAGGTTTTGCGCCAACTGGGATTCAAAAAAGAAGATGGAGTTTATATCGGCGATTCCGATGTGGATCTGGCCACCGCAATAAATGCGGGAATGGACTGCATCAGCGTCACCTGGGGTTTCCGGGATGCGGGCTTTTTAAAGGAGCAGGGCGCCGTCACTCTGGCAGAAAATCCAAAGGATTTAAAAGAAATGATATTGTGATACCGGCGCCCTGGCAGCGCTCACTGTGAGATCCCTTCCCTCGTCAGCCCTTCAAGGAAGTCACAGATTTCCTCGCGGGCGCGGGGATTAATTCCTGCCGCCTGGGCAAAAAGCATTTTCTTTTTAGCATAGTCATGGTGCAGATGGCTGACCTGCATACGAAGCTGCATTCTGCTGCGAAGCCGGAAGCACATATTCCTTTTCCAAAAGAACCGCCGGTTCTTTGTCTCACACCCAGGGATGCCTCCTGTCATGATGAGCGGAACGCCCATCACCGCCGCCTCTGTGGAGGACAGGCCCCCGGGCTTTGTAAGGAACAGTTCCGCCGCCCGCAGATACAGCGCCATCTGGTCTGTACGCTGCAGCACCACAGCCCGATCCTTAAACCGGTTCTTAAGCCTTGTGTACTGCTTTTCATTGTTTCCGCAGATAATGACCAGCTTGGCCTGCTTTCTTTTCCTGATGCAGGAGTCCAGTCCATCCGCCAGCGGGAGCAATCCTCCGGCGCCCACACTGCCTCCCGCCAGCAGATAATACGCATATTCCGGGTCAAGTCCCAGACGCAGCTTTGCCTCCTGCTTGCTGATTTTCGCCGCGTCCGTGATGGCACAGCCCACGGGAATACCGAAGGGCAGAAGCTTTTCCTTTGAAATTCCCCGTCTCTCAAATTCCTCCAGGCTGTCCCTGTGGGGAATCACATAGTAATCGCATTCCGTCTCCTCAGTAAAGGGAATACAGGTATAGTCCGTGGCTATAAATACGGAATACGGGCAGGCTTTGCCATGTCTTTTCAGATAGGTGATAATCTCCGCAGGATACAGGTGGGGCATGACAATCACATCCACCGGATGCTCTGCCAGATACCGTTCCAGCGCTTCTGCCGACTTTTTGTTTGCAAAATACACCGGCGAGCGAAAGGGAAGCCGTCTGTACAGCTCTCCCGCCATATACACCAGCCCAAATACCTTCGGCAGCTTTTGCACCAGCCGGATATAAAGTCCGCCGATGCCCTCCGCCAGATGATCACTGATCAGCGTGTAGGGATCAAGCATGGTCACATGATGCCCTCTTTTTTCAAGCTCCTCCTTTACTGCTCTGCCGGCAGCATCATGTCCGCCGCCGGTACCGCAGGATAAAATCAACGCGTCCATATCCATTCCACCTTCAGTTCTTCCCGTTCTTCCTTGCTGTAGTGCATTCTGGCAATAATCAGCGCGGAAATCAGCAGCATCCCCAGCTTGATCTGGAGACTGATCTCAAAAAACAAAAGCGAAGCACCTGCGCACAGGTACGTTGCCAGGGTTCTGTAAAAATGCGGCGAGATCCGCAAAACCAGGGAAAAGGCAATGAAGAACACCGCCAGCAGCAAAGCCGGGGTCAGATTCGGATACAATCCTAAAAGGCTGCCGAAGCTTACAGCAATGCCCTTTCCTCCCTTGAAATGATAGAATATAGGGAATATATGCCCCAATACAGGAGCTGCCATGATCAGGGGCATCCAAAACTGGGGATCAGCATGAACCCCCATTTCCTTTTGAAACAGCATCAGGGGCAAAAATCCCTTTAAAAGCTCACAGACCAGCGTACACAGACCGCACCAGAAACCTCCCTCCATAAAGGCGTTTGCAGTTCCAGGGTTTTGATCCTTTGTATTTTGCGTAATATCCTTTCCGAAAAGACGTCCGAACACCCTGGCATACAGTACGCTGCCTGAAAGGTATCCCAACAGCACAAAATATACATATCTATACTTCATTCTTCTGTACCATTCCTCTAAAATTTCCAAGGTCTAAAAAGCGGCTGACCCCTTAATACCATGGATTTCTTCCCATTTTATATGCCTGCCCCTCCTGTCATCATCATATCATTTTTATTCTTTTCCATCAACAACGGAGGCAATGTATACCCCTTCAGGCACGCCGCCATCGATGTGTCCCGCACTGCGGGCTTATCCAGGGCAATGTATAAAACTCATTTTATTCGTAATAATAAAATAAGTATTGGGACTGGGGGTAATTTTATTCATCCCCCCGCCCCTGAAGGTTGAAACCAGGAGGAAAAACTATAATGGAAAATATGGAACAATTCTCATCGGATGCAAAGCGGGATGAAGCATACAACCAGTATGTGAAAACCATCACCCCCAAAAACTCCCTGATCAAGGATATGGCCGCAGCCCTTCTTGTAGGGGGAAGCATCTGCCTCATCGGCCAGTTCGCCCAGAACCTGCTGCTGAAAACCGGGATGGAACGGGATGCCGCCAGCGCCTATACCTCCATCATCCTCATCGCCCTGTCGGTGATCCTCACCTGCCTCCACCTGTTCGGAAAGGTGGCAAAATTCGGCGGCGCAGGGGCCTTGGTTCCCATCACAGGCTTTGCCAATTCCGTGGCCAGCCCTGCCCAGGAATACAAGGTGGAGGGCCAGGTGTTCGGTGTAGGAGCAAAGATTTTTACCATCGCCGGGCCGGTAATCCTTTACGGCGTTCTTACCAGCTGGGTACTGGGGCTTATCTACTGGCTGCTTTTAAGAATTCTGTAAGGGCATCCGCCGCAGCATTCACATCCCTGTTGTCCACTGTCAGCTCACACAGATTTTTATTTTTCTGCTCTGCAGACAGCCAGCGCAGTCTGCTGGTGAGCTCCGTCCCTGTATGTCGCTCTAAAAGGTCTTTCAGCAGCGCCTCCAGATCACGCTTCACATAGACGGTCAGGCAGTGCCCTCCATAAAGCCGCTTTAATACCACTGCGCCGCACACATCCACCACCGTCACCGCATGACGGCCGTCCGCCAGAATATTTCTTGCGCCCTCCCTGGAGATGCCATAGTAGTTCTGTGCATAGGAGGTGGTCTCGATAAATACCCCCTCCTCCCGCATCCGAAGAAACTTCTCCGGAGTCACATGGGTATATCCTTCCACCTCATCGGTCTTTTCTGAAGAGGTGGTGTAGGAGGGGAGGCGCACGCACCCCCTCTCCATAAGCGCCCGGCAAAGGGCGCCCTTGTTGGAGCCTGCCGGCCCCACCAGCACCACCAGATAAGGAGGATTGGATGTAAAGTCCTGCACGCTCATGGATTCCACCAGCATGATAAAGGTGAGAAAATCCTCATATCCGTTGACACTCATGATGCCGCTTAAGTGTTCATTCCAGGGACGGCGCATAATCACCGGATGCTTGACCGCCCCGCTGTCATATTGGGCCAGGATGTGATCCGGGCAGTCGTCCAGGCTGAAGTCCGCAATAAAACGCTCCTTCACCGAGCCATAAAATACATTAGATGCAGGTACTTCCGGGAAAAAATGCCGGAGCTGGCGGCCCCTGTAGGCCACCGCCTGCTCCGGAATCGCTGTCAGGAAGTACACATCCATCCGCTCGCAAAGCTTCTTTACAAACTCCTGGGCCCCGGGGTAGGGCTCCTGGGCGTGGTAAAAGGATTCCTCCTCATAGTATTCCAGAATATCATCCGTCCTGGTGCCCGTGACGCCATATCTGGTAATCTCCTCCAGGCACATGGGGGGCTCTCCCGGATGCTCCCTGTTCCAGCGACTGACTCCCAGCTCCGCACAGGGCAGAAGCACCCCGTCCACGTCCAGCACCACCGACTTTTTCGGTCTGTTATATGTAACCAATTCCATATTGCTTCACCTTACCCGTAAACTTAAACGCAGCGCGGACGCCGCGTTTTCTCCACTCTTTCTGACGCGCACTTCCTTCTGAAAGTAGTCCAACTATAACACATTTCACCTGCATTTGCAATCGAACACGAACGTATTTTCTGTATGCAAAGGGCTGTGAGCCCTTCGCCGCACAGCCCTCTGTTTCGCCATCCTCTCAGCTATTGATTGCTTTCTTCCTTCTGCTTTAAAATCTCCTCCATGGTGTGCCATCCCAGCACAGCGCACTTTACCCGGGCCGGCATGTGGGCGATATCCTGCAACGCCCCTGCCTCCTCCAAGATATCGATCTCCTCATCGGTGGCGCCGCCCTTAATCATCTTAAAGAACATCTCTGCCAGACGCTTTGCCTCCTCCACAGGCTTTCCGATCACCAGCTCCAGCATGATATCCGCAGAGGCCTGGGAGATGGCGCAGCCGTCCCCCACAAAGGAGCCATCGGTGATAATCCCATCGGTGATCTTCATCTGCAGCCAAATATCATCGCCGCAGGTGGGATTTACCCCCTCCAGCACCAGATCCGGATTCTCCAGCTGATGCTTGTGGATGGGATGCAGGTTGTGATCCGTCAATATCTCATTGTAAAAGTTTTTATTCTCCATAGCCCATCTGCCTCCTGATGGTGCGAAGGGTATCCGTAAACCGCCGCACCTCTTCCTCCGTGTTATAGAAATAAAAGCTTGCCCTTGTGGTGGAAAAAATTCCCAAATGATCCATCAGGGGCTGGGCGCAGTGATGCCCCGCCCGAACACAGATTCCTTCCGCGCTTAATATGGACGCCACATCATGGGGATGAACGCCCTCCACCAGAAAGGTGATAATGCCCATATGCTCCCGAGGGTTTTCCGAACCGATGATGCTGATGCCGGGCGTGTCCCTCATCTCCTCCATGGCCAGGGCTGTCAGACGCTGCTCCTGGGCATGGATGACGTCAAATCCCACCCCTTCTATATAATCCATGGCCGCCGCCAGGGCAACGGCGCCCCCAGCGTTTACAGTCCCCGCCTCGAACTTGTGGGGCACCGAAGCATAACGCACGCTGTCCCAGTGAACCGTCTCGATCATCTCGCCGCCTGAGAGAAAGGGGGGCATTTTTTCCAAAAGCTCATATTTTCCGTAGAGTACACCGATCCCCATGGGCGCCAGCATCTTGTGACCGGAAAACACCAGAAAATCCACGTCCAGGGACTGCACATCCACCGGCATGTGGGGAACGCTCTGAGCCCCGTCCGCCACCAGCACCGCCCCCACAGCGTGAACCTGCCTGGCAATGGACCGCAGGTCATTAACCCGTCCAAAGATATTTGAGGTCTGGGTCAGAGCCACCAACCTGGTGTGCTCATTTAACACCTCCGCCAGATGCTCCTGGGTGATCTCCCCGTCGGGGGCGCATTTGAGCTGGCGCAGCGTTGCCCCCGTGCGCTCGGCCACCATTTTCCAGGGAAGGAAGTTGCTGTGGTGCTCCATGACGCTCACTACCAGCTCATCCCCAGGCTTCAGACAGCTTAAGCCATAGCTGTAGGCGATCAGGTTTAAGCTCTCGCTGGCATTTCTGGTAAAAACGATCTCCTCCGCCTTCCCAGCGTGGATAAAGGCCGCCGTCCGGGCTCTGGCCCTCTCGTAGGCTTCCGTGGCCGCTTCACTTAAATCATACACCCCCCGGAAGGGATTTGCATTGCGTTTTTCATAGTATTCCCGCTCCGCCTCCAGAACCTGCACCGGCTTCTGGGTGGTGGCGGCATTGTCCAAATAGGCATATCCGCTGTTTTTAATTATTGGAAAGTCCGCCCGCAGGGTGCGGATTTTGTTTTCAAGCTTCTCCATTTGTCCGATCTTCCTTCATTGCATCATCACAAAGCTGCCCCTCATGCAGAAAATCCAGCAGCTCCTGTCTGACAGTCTCATCCCAAATCTTTGTGCAGACTGCCTCCAGCTTGGCATTTTTTAAGATCCTGTATGCCTCCTCCACAGAAATGCCCCTGGAAGTAAGATAGAACAGCAGCTCTTCAGCCGGCCGGCCGATGGTGGCTCCATGGTTTCCCACCACATCCTCCTCGGCACATAGTATGAGAGGAATTGTCTGATTCACCACCGTCTCGTCTACCAGAAGCACCTCCTCCTTCTCATTTCCAACGGCTCCCTTTGCGCCCTTTGCAAAATCGATGGTTCCCCGGAACAGCTTCCGGGCCCGGTTGCTCAGGGAACCGGCGGCATTGATCTCACACTCCGTATGCTTTCCCATATGGCGGACCACATCATTGATATCCAGAGAATCCTCCCCGGACACCGCATAGGCGATATCTCCCTTAAAGGTGCTGTAATCGCCCTTAAGGGCAGCCTCACAGCCCATATAGGTCCGATGGCCTGAGAACACCATCTGGATCAGCTCAAAATCCCCGTCCTCCTCGCACTGGACGCCGATATCATTGATAAACGTATATTTGTCCCCCATACGCTGAAGCTGAATCAGGCGAAGTCTGCCCCCTGTGTGCACATGAATCTTTGTCTGCACCGCTGCCAGGCCCTTCGCCAAGGGCTCTGACCGGTAATCCATAATCACGTCCAAGCGCTGGCCTTCACGGACTGTCAGGCCGATGCGGTTCATCACCGCATCTCCCTCCCCGTAGGAAAGCTGCAGCTTTAAGGGCTCTGTCCCTCCCGCCTCGGAGGTAAAACTGGCTACCTTTACCCCTGCCTGCGCCGCCAGCAGGTCCAGGTCCCTGCCCACACCCCCGGCGATGGAGTCAAACGCCCGGCTCAGGGACTCATCCGGCTTTAATTTTGGACCAGCCGCTCTAAGGGCTCCCTCCCCTGCTATATGAACAGCCTTCAGGCTGCTCTCATTCATATGAAGATGATTCCAGGTCTTTACCGGAAGCCGGTTCACGACCATATCCATTTCGTTCATAGAATTGATCCTCTTTCTTATCCAATACTCCCCTTCATCTCCAGGCGGATCAGATTATTCATCTCCACCGCATATTCCAGGGGCAGCTCCTTTGAAACATTCTCAGCAAAGCCGCTGACGATCATCGCTCTTGCGTCCTCCTCGGAAAGTCCTCTGGACATGAGGTAAAACACCGCATCATCGCTGATTCGGCCGATGGTTGCCTCGTGTCCGATATCCGCGTCGTCCGTGCGGATATCCATAGCAGGAATCGTGTCGGAACGGGATTCGCTGTCCACCATCAGGGATTGGCAGGACACCGCGGACTTGCTTCCCCTGGCCTTTGGAGTCACCACCACGGAGCTTCTGAAGGTGCTGACGCCGCCGCTCTTTGAGATGGAACGGGTATTCACCACCGACAGGGTATCGGGCGCATTGTGTACCACCTTCATACCCGTGTCCAGATTCTGACCTGCGCCTGCAAAGGTGACGCCGGTAAACTCGCACCTTGCTCCCCGGCCGTTCAGCACACTCATGGGATACAGGTAGGATACATGGGAGCCGAAGGACCCCGATACCCATTCCACCACGCCGCCCTCAGCCACCGCAGCTCTTTTGGTGTTCAGATTGTACATATTTTTAGACCAGTTTTCGATGGTGGAGTAGCGAAGCCTTGCGTTTTTCTTCACAAACAGCTCCACGCAGCCCGCATGGAGGTTGGCCACATTATACTTGGGAGCGGAACAGCCCTCGATAAAATGAAGGCTCGCTCCCTCATCCACGATGATCAGGGTATGCTCAAACTGTCCCGCTCCAGGGGCATTCAGCCGGAAATAGGACTGGAGGGGAATAGTCACCTCCACCCCCCTGGGGACATACACGAAGGAGCCGCCGGACCATACCGCTCCGTGAAGGGCCGCGAATTTGTGATCCGTGGGGGGAACCAGCTTCATGAAATGCTCCTTCACCATATCCGCATATTCCCCGGTAAGAGCGCTTTCCATATCGGTGTAGACCACTCCCTGGTCTGCCACCTCCTTGCGAACATTGTGGTACACCAGCTCGGAATCATACTGGGCGCCCACACCCGCCAGGGATTCCCGCTCCGCCTGGGGGATGCCCAGGCGCTCAAAGGTATTCTTGATGTCCTCAGGCACATCCGACCACTTGGCGCTCATCTTGGTGTTTGGCCGCACATAGGTGACAATGTTCTCCATATTCAGCCCGGAAATATCCGGTCCCCAGTCAGGCACCTGCAGCTCCTTATATATTTTTAAGGATTTCAGGCGAAACGCTCTCATCCACTCCGGATCATGCTTTTCCTCGGAAATCTTTTCCACGATCTCCTCCGTCAGCCCCTCCCGGATCCGGTAGGAATCCTTAGACTCGTCCTTGATGTCGTAAATGCTTCTGTTTATATCCTCAACATAGGTCTTTTCTTCCATAATAAACCTGCTTCCAATAAAGTTTCCCTGCCTTGGGGCTTATGCCCGGTCAATATATCTTTCAAATCCGCAGGCGTTGATCTCCTCGATCATGGACGCATCCCCTGTGGCAACAATTTTTCCATTGACCAGCACATGGGTGTAATCCACATGCAGGGATTCCAGGATCCTTGTGCTGTGGGTGATGATCAGCAGCGCCCCGTTCTGGTTCTTCTGATATTCCTCCACTCCCAGGGACACGGTCTTTACCGCATCCACATCCAAACCGGAATCTGTCTCGTCAAGGATGGCCAGGGCTGGCTTTAGCATCAGGAGCTGTAAAATTTCCGCCTTCTTCTTCTCACCGCCGGAAAACCCCACATTCAGATCCCTGTCGATGTAGGACTCGTCCATCTGAAGAAGCTCCATCTGCTTTCTCACAGCCTTTCTGAAATTCCAGAGGGAAATCTTCTCCCCTCTCTGCTCCATGGCGCTTCTGATAAAGCTTCCCAGTGATACCCCCGGCACCTCCACAGGATTCTGAAAAGACAAAAATAGTCCCGCCTGGGCGCGCTCCGAGGTGGATTTTGCCAGAAGATCCTCCCCCTGAAAGACAGCGGCGCCTCCTGGGACCTCGTACTTGGGATTTCCCATCAGCGCATAGCCCAAAGTGGACTTTCCCGCACCGTTTGGCCCCATCAAAACATGTGTCTCCCCTGCATTCATCTGCAGGTCAATCCCGTGTAAAATCTGCTTTTTTTCTACCTCTACAAAAAGCTGTTCAACCTTTAATAATTCCTGTGACATTATATTCTCCTTACCAGCAGCTTTCATGCAGGAGCCTTTGCCCCCTGATATCACGGATTGCGACCTGCTAAAGCACTCTCGCAATCCTAAAACAGCTCAAATTCGCTCATTTTTCTGCGAAAAATGGCTACTTTTCGCTGTTTTACGGGTCCCAAAGTCATACATTGCCATGCGAGCATGGCATGTATGACCTTTTGACCCTGATATCATACCATAATACTAGAAAATCATGCGCAGCACATAGTGTATCACGATAACCCCTGTTTTGCAAGCCTAAATGTACCTGCCCCAGGGCGAAAAGGGCCTTGTTGATAATTGTTATCACTTATCAACAAAGGCATATTTCACCCGAATAGCCTCAAGCCGGCCCATCCTCCGCCCAAAAAAGATACAATGGATATTCCGGCATCACGGCGCATACAATGAAGCATCCACGAAAAAGGAGAATCCATTGAGGCATTATCACAGAGGCTTCAGAAGAAAATGGGCCTTTGGAGCCCGCAGGAGCCTGGTTCCCAGGCGAAAAGTACAGCTGCGCCTGAACGCATTCACAGCCTATATTACAGGCAGCCCCGTCTTTTATTTGCTGCTATGTGGACTTGCCGTATATGGATTGGCCCGGGCCTACAGCCTCGCAATTCAAAATACAGAGGACACCTCTCAGTATGTCCAGTTTGACGAAAATCAAACCGACTGGCAGCAGGTATGGCGGGAAATGAATCAGACTGTGAACGCCAACGACAATACTCCCTCCCAGGGTTCCGCCTCCACCTCCCAGGAGCCTGAGGCCGATAAAACCCTCTCCTCATCAGAAGGCGCCGAAAATGTCCAATCTGCCGCCTCTCTGATTCCTCCAGGGATAGAGGTCATCCCCCGGATGCAGCTTTGCATCGAATCCCTGGGATTTACCATGGAACAGCTCTGCGATTTTGATTACCTGTTCAACCGTTTTTATACACTAAACTCAGGTACGTCCATTACAGCCCAGCAGCTGGATGCCAGAACGCTTCTGTCCAAGGATATGCGTCTTCAGGGGGATAACAGCCAGCCGCAGATTCTGATCTACCACACCCATTCCCAGGAGGCCTACCGGGACTCCGAACCAGGACAGGTTGAGGACACCATCGTTGGAGTTGGCAATTATCTGACGCAGATCCTTACAGAACAATATGGCTACAATGTGATCCATCACACCGGCGTCTATGACATGACCGACGGCGCGCTCGACCGGAATCCTGCCTCCGAAAAAGCCTGTCCTGCGGTGGAGGATATTCTTTCCCAGTACCCCAGCATTGAGATTGTCATTGATCTGCACCGGGATGGCGTGCGGGAGGATGTACATCTGGTCACCGACATCAACGGAAAATCCACCGCCAGGATCATGTTCTTTAACGGGGTATGCCGGGACGAGAACGGGGAGCTTGCGGATCTGTCAAACCCCTACCGGGAAGATAATCTGGCCTTCAGCCTGCAGATGCGCCTGGCCTCCATGCTGATCAGCAATGATTTTTGCCGGACCAATTATTTAAAAACCTGGCGCTACAATCAACACTTTCTCGGGCGCTGTATCCTCGTCGAAGTGGGAGCCCAGACCAACACGGTGGAGGAGGCCATGAACGCCATGGAGCCCCTTGCCCAAACCCTGGACTATGTGCTGGGCGGAGCCTAAAGCGGCGGAATCATGAGCCCACCGAAAGACACAAAAGACAAACGGTTGGTTCCGTCTTTTTTGAGACATCGGAACCAACCGCCTAAACATTTCTACTCCTCCGGATTTGGATACTGTCCTATCATCATCCGATCCTCAAAATCCTCCTTGGGAAGGGGTTTGTCGAAAAGATACCCCTGCGCCATCATACAGTTGATGCCCCGCAAAAGCCGTGCCTGCTCGCAGGTTTCTACTCCCTCGGTGATAATATCAATTCCCAGCTCATGGGCCATCTGAATAATGTTGCGAATCACGATCTGATCCCGCTTATAGGAGGTCTTGTCCTCACTGAGAAAGCTCCTGTCAATCTTGATGATATCCACAGAAAGGTCTTTCAAAAGATTCAAGGAGGAATACCCGGTGCCAAAGTCGTCAATGGAGGTGGTAAGGCCATAGGCCTGCATCTCCGCGATGGACTTTTTCAGCCGAGAAAAATCGTGGAAATTCGTTGTCTCCGTCAGCTCAATCTCGATATAGCTGGGATCAATACCGTATTCCTCCAGAATATCCATAATCTCCTCCACAAAATTCGGGTTGGAGAGGTGATGCTTGGAAAAATTCACGCTGACAATGGGGGGATTAAAGCCTCTGGAGAGCCAGTCATTCAGATCCTGGCAGACACGTCTGAGCATGTAAAAATCCACCTGACACACGGTGCCGTCCTCCTCCAGAATCGGGATAAAATCTCCGGGCATGATAAATTTCCCATCATGCTGCCAGCGCACCAGAGCCTCGCAGCCAATAAGGGAATAGTCCTCCAGAGAAACCTTTGGCTGGTAACAGGCGATAAACTCCTCATTTTTCAGAGCATTCGGCAAAAAGCTCTGAAGCTCCTTATTTTTTAACAGCTGATTGATAATCTGGGGAGAATAGTCCATGACGCTGGTATAGCCCGCGGTTCTCGCGGCAAGCAATGTATTGGACACCGCCTCCATGACATGACCAAAATCTGTTTCATCATCCGGTATCTCATAGACTCCCATGCGGGCATGGAGCTCCACAGTAATCTCAGCAGCATCCGTGTTGAGGGCCGTAATGCTGACTTTTTCCAGCTTTTTCACCAGCTCCTGTGCGTAATCATCCCGAACCAGAAAAACAAACTCATCTCCCCCTATCCTGGCCGCTGTATCTCCGGTATGCATCAGCCCAGCCAGATAAGCACCATATTTTCGTAGGATCTGATCCCCAATTACATTGCCGTACCGGCGGTTTACCAGCCGGAAGTTCTTCAGATTCAGCTGAATGGCAGTGTATTTTCCTATATTATTCAGCACACAGTGCTGACGGCCGATACTGGCAAAGGACATGGCGTTGTCCAGTCCAGTAAGAGGATCTGTCATAGCATGGATTCGGGCCAAGTCCGCCAGCCGCAGGCGGCTGATAAAAACAAAGGTGGTTTCTGCTATCATGGCCAGGGCGGAAAGCTGCTTTACCGACCATTGCTCACAGTAAACGTCCCCATAGATGGCGATCTCCACAATCAATTCATCCTGCATGGTAAACTGAAAATTTTTGCACACATCCTGGTTAAAACTGTGGGCTGAACGATATAATTCCAAACGGGGAGGCAGATTCTTTGTCACCGCAGAATATACATTTCTGCGGACATTGAAGCGGACGGCCACACGGCCAATGCGCAGCGCATCTCCCAGAATCGCAAAGGCCTTCTGGGCACTCTCGTTTAATGAACGGATCTGACTCATGGCATGAAAAAAAGCCCCGTACAGATCTGGAAAGATTTCTTTAGTCATGGCGTTCGTGGACCTTTCTGATATGTTGACCCTCTTTACTAGAAACAGCTGCCATGATGTCTTCACTCCTCCAAATGGTAACTGCATAGGCACTTATATCTTTTATTTGGAAATATTTGAACAACTACATTCTATCACATATCTTATTTTTTGTCACCTTTTTTAATATTTTCCTGATTACAATGGCCGCATTCTATTCCCAAATCCAAAAATTACGCAAGATATATAATTTCCCTATGATAACTTGCAATTTTATACCAAATGGTTTTGCAGCCGGTTCCCGCCTCTGCCTGCGTAAATGTACTGAATGGGGCGCGCCAGAGAGTCATACTCAAATGAGTGCCAGTCCCCCGCCGCATAGGAACACTGGATTTCAACAGCTATCAAGCCAGATCAGCTGATCTATACTGCATATATCTGTCTACTTCGCCTTCAGGTTCGCCTTCTCTCTGATGGACAGCTTCCTATGTTCGTTCCCGTCCTGTTCCCTGCCAGCGAGCTCCGCCCCCTCCTCCTTGCTGCTCTTCTGTTCCTCAGCAGCTTTTTCCTGTGCCTGCTCCACCCTCCTTAAGACCTTTCGCACTGTAAAGGAGGTTCCGTAGGCGATTACACCAATAATCAGGATCAGCCACAGATACCAGAACAAAAGGAAGACCACCGGATAAGCCACACATATAAAAACGGGGAAAAACCACGCCAGAAAAATCTTTACCCAGCTGCCGGGGTTACTGACAGAGAGCAGAAAGGCATTTTTCAGAGTATTCCAGATGGTATTGTCAAATTTTGCTATAAGGGGGAACAAAAAAGGAAGCGTCAGGCACACCACCACCAGTTCCGCAAATGCGAGGATCAGATAAAAGGTGGCAAGCGCCCCCTCATATTCAAGAGCCCACGCAAATACCAGCTCCCCAGCGATAGCCACCAGCGCCGCCAGGATCACCAGCCAGGAAAGGGTGGCCTGTTTAAAGTTTGACCTGAAAGCTTTCACAAAGCTTCTGAAAATAGGCCCTTCCTCCTTGTTGATCATCTTCAGCATCACCGAGTAAAGGGCTGTAGTGGAGGCCCCTATGGTGAAGATTGGAATACTGAAGATGAGCCACAGCACATTCAGTGCGCAGATATTTCCAAAGGTTTCAAA
>CALWLH010000108.1 GCA_944381475.1 uncultured Lachnospiraceae bacterium
GAGCTGATGGAGTACATGTGGGAATGGAGGATCTTCCCGTGGAAGAAATCCGCCGGATGGCCGGGAAGGATTTTATCATCGGCGCCACTGCAAAAACCATAGAACAGGCGAAGGCTGCCCAGGCCCAAGGAGCGAACTATCTGGGGGTGGGGGCGGTATTCCCCTCACCCACAAAGAAGAATGCCATCCGCATCACTAAGGAGGAGTTAAAGAGTATCTGCGCCTCCGTGAGTATTCCTGCTGTAGCGATAGGAGGAATTGATGAGACGAACGTGCTGGAGCTGGCGGCCTGTGGGGCGAAGGGCATTGCAGTGGTGTCCGCCATTTTCGGAGCGGAAGATATCAGAAAGGCGACAGAAGGACTGAGGGCGCTTGCAGGAAGGATACTATAAAAAAGAATTCTAACATGATCGTTTTAGGTGATGTAGGGAGACAGACAGGGGGGAATATGAAAACAGCATTGACAATTGCTGGGAGTGATTCCAGCGGCGGGGCTGGAATCCAGGCGGATATCAAGACGATGACCATGAACGGGGTATTTGCCATGAGCGCCATCACGGCTCTGACGGCTCAGAATACTACGGGGGTAAGGGGAATCCTGGAGGTAAGCCCAGAGTTTTTAGGGCAGCAGCTGGATGCGGTGTTTGAGGATATCTTTCCGGATGCGGTGAAAATCGGCATGGTATCCTCCGGGGAATTAATCGAGATCATCGCAAGACGGCTTGCATTCTATCAGGCGAAGAACATTGTTGTGGATCCAGTGATGGTTTCCACCAGCGGCTCCCGTCTGATCAGTGAGGAGGCGGTGAAGGTGTTAAAGGGGCGGCTTCTGCCCATGGCGGATGTTCTTACCCCCAATATCCCGGAGGCCCAGGTGCTGACGGGCATGTCCATCCATTCAGGGGAGGATATGATCGCGGCCGCCAGATCCATCAGCCAGACCTACGGCTGCGCTGTTTTGTGCAAAGGGGGGCACAGCGTCAATGACGCCAATGACCTGCTCTATGCAAACGGCACATATCGGTGGTTTTACGGGAAACACATTGACAATTCCAACACCCACGGTACGGGGTGCACTCTATCCAGCGCCATAGCCGCCAATCTGGCAAAGGGATTTAATCTGGAGCAGTCCGTGGAGCGGGCAAAGGAGTACATCTCCGGAGCCCTGTGTGCCATGCTGGATCTGGGAAAGGGCAGCGGGCCTTTGGATCATGGCTTTGACAATACAAGCAAATTTATGAAAGGAAAGGATTATGAGAGCGTATAAAACACAGATGGAGGCTGCCAAGAAGGGCATCATCACTCCCGAGATGGAGATTGTGGCAAAGAAGGAGTACATGGAGCCGGAGACCCTTCGGGAACTGGTGGCAAAGGGTCAGGTGGCCATTCCCTGCAACATCAACCACAAATCCATTTCCCCGGAGGGAATCGGCAAGGGACTTCGGACAAAGATCAATGTAAATCTTGGTATCTCCGGGGACTGCAAGGACTACAGTGTGGAGATGGAGAAGGTGGATATTGCCCTGAAATACGGCGCAGAGGCCATCATGGATCTGAGCAACTACGGAAAGACCAACACCTTTAGGCAGCAGCTTATCGAGAAATCTCCAGCCATGATCGGCACCGTGCCCATGTATGACGCCATCGGCTATCTGGAAAAGGATCTTCTGGAGATCACAGCGGAGGATTTTTTAAGAGTGGTACGGGCCCATGCTGAGGAGGGCGTGGATTTTATGACCATCCATGCGGGTATAAACCGCCGGGCGGTGGAGGCCTTTCGCCGGGACAAGCGGAAGATGAACATCGTCTCCAGGGGCGGTTCCCTTCTGTTTGCCTGGATGATGATGACGGGAAATGAGAATCCATTTTATGAGTATTACGATCAGGTGCTGGATATTCTTCAGGAGTTTGATGTGACCATCAGTCTGGGGGATGCGCTTCGTCCCGGCTGTATCGACGACAGCACTGATGGGGGACAGATTGCGGAGCTGATCGAGCTGGGAGCCCTGACAGAGCGGGCCTGGGAGAAAAATGTTCAGGTGATGGTGGAGGGGCCCGGTCACATGGCTATGAACGAGATTGCCGCCAACATGCAGCTGCAAAAGCGAATCTGCCACGGAGCGCCTTTCTATGTCCTGGGGCCTTTGGTGACGGATATCGCACCGGGCTATGACCATATCACCTCCGCCATCGGCGGGGCTATCGCCGCAGCCAGCGGGGCGGATTTCCTCTGCTATGTGACTCCTGCGGAGCATCTGCGTCTGCCGGACATCGGAGACGTAAAGGAGGGAATTATTGCCAGCCGAATTGCAGCCCATGCGGCGGACATTGCCAAGGGCATTCCTCACGCCACGGATCCGGACAATGCCATGGCGAAGGCTCGCTATGCCACGGACTGGGATGCGATGTTTGAGCTTGCCATCGACGGGGACAAGGCCCGGGCTTACTTTGAGAGCACGCCTCCTTCAGACAGGCATACCTGCTCCATGTGCGGGAAAATGTGCGCTGTCAGAACCACCAACATGATCCTGGAGGGCAAGAAGGTGGAGTTCTGTACGGAGAAATAGAATTTAGGCGGTTGGTTCCTGTGTTTTATGGTGGAACCAACCGCTTGTTTATTCTGCCTGAAGTTTTACAAGTACAATTTCTGGCCGGTTGTTAAAGCGCAGGGGGATGATGCTGTTTCCCAGTCCCCGGCTGACGATCATGTTTGTAGCGCCATCGGTGTATAGACCGGAATCGTATTGGGGAAGGAGGCCCTGGTCTGGGGCAACCAGACCGCCAATCAGAGGCAGACGGAATTGACCGCCGTGGGCATGACCGCTAAGGACCAGGTCGACATTTGCGTCTGCATAGGTTTCAAATAGCTCCGGGCGATGAGCCAGTAGGATGGTGTATTCTGCCGCATCGTTCTTTAGGGAATCGATTATGCGGGGAATGGAGCTTGAGGTGGCGCCAAAGAATGGGTCGGACAGGCCCATAAGGGTTATAGTCTGTCCATCACGCTCGAGCTGTACAGCTTCGTTTTCAAGAATGGTGACGCCCGCTGTCTCAAGACCGGTTTTTAGCTGCTCCAGCTGTGCGTCCGTACACCATGCTTCGTGGTTTCCTGTTACATAATAAACAGGGGCGATTAGGACAGCTTCCTGTACAAAGTCAAGAGCTACTTCTATATCTGTATGATTGGAGTCAATGAAATCTCCGGTGATCACAATGATATCCGGCTGCTGCTGGGACAGGTTTTTGATCAATGCTGCGTTGTTTTTTCCGAATTGCGCGTTATGTAAATCAGATATCTGTGCGATGAGAAAGCCTGAAAAGGCGGCTGGAATCCGGCCGCTAAAAATGCTGATTTCCGTGACCATAAGCGCGCTATTTCCCCAGATAGTCCAGATGATTAAAACGAGCAGTAAAACTGATTTCACCAATGCTTTTTTATTGGGTTTCTTTGTTATATTGCCATCCATTTCTCAGTGTCCTTCAATGAACGAGCTTCCGATAAAAAGCACGTTTATATTTTTTAGATAAATGTACGCATATTGTTTACAAATATATCATAGTCTTCACAAAAAGAAAAGTCATTTTTCATGGGAGGGGCTTCGGTAAAACGCATACAAGGAGAAGATATGTAGTAATAAAAACTATGTAATATAAAAATAGATTCCATATTGTCTTGACATCAAAACCGAATTGGTATATATTGTGAAAGGCCTGGAAACAGGTCATATACAGCGTGTTTTGGGGTTAAGCTCCTGTGGTTTCAGCCCTGAAAACCTGGGAATGGAGATTATTTTTATATGAGAGAGCTTGTAATTGGAAATAAAGCGGCTGCCTTGCCCATCATCCAGGGCGGCATGGGCGTGGGCGTCAGCCGTTCTTCACTGGCGGGAGCCGTGGCGAAGGAGGGAGGTGTGGGAATCATTTCCACAGCCCAGATCGGATATGACGAGGAGGGCTTTGATCAGGACCAGGCAGGCTGTAATCTGCGGGCCATTGAAAAGCACGTCAAAAGGGCGAAGGAGATCGCCAGGGGCGCGGGCCTGGTGGGGGTCAATGTGATGGTTGCTCTCAAGCACTACCGGGAGCATGTGAAGGCGGCGGTGAAGGCTGGCGCGGATGTAATCATCTGCGGCGCAGGACTTCCCGTGGATCTGCCGGAGCTTATCAGTCAGGCGGCGCAGGAGATTGGCGCATTAAAGGAGAATCTGCCAAGAATTGCCCCCATTGTCTCATCAGAGAAGGCTGCAAGAATCATGCTGAAGATGTGGGCGAAAAAGTATGACAGAACAGCGGATTTCCTGGTGATCGAGGGCCCAAAGGCAGGGGGACACCTAGGGTTTTCAAAGGAGCAGCTGGATCATATTGACAGTTTGGATTATGACAGTGAGATCAGGCGGATTATCGCCTGCAAGGAGGAATACGAGGAGCGGTATAACAGTACGATCCCGGTAATTGTGGCGGGGGGAATTTATGACAGAAAGGATATTGACCATGCTTTTTCTCTGGGCGCCGACGGAGTGCAGATAGCCAGCCGTTTTGTGGCCACCTGGGAGTGCGATGCGGACGATGCGTACAAGAGGGCATATATAAACGCCAGACCGGAGGATATTCAGATTGTAAAAAGTCCTGTTGGAATGCCGGGGCGGGCAATCAGAAATAAATTTATTGAGAAGGTGGAGGAAACAAAGCTTCCTATCAAAAAATGCTATAATTGTCTGGAAAAGTGCAACCCGAAGGAGGTGCCCTACTGCATCACAAAGGCGCTGATCGATGCGGTGAAGGGGGATGTGGAGAACGGACTGATTTTCTGCGGCGCCAATGTGGGCCGCATTGACCGGATGATGTCCGTACATGAACTGATGGAGGAGCTTTTCGGATGCTGCGGGCTGCACTGAGAAAATTTTTCTGGAATGGATAAAACTAGGCGATGGCGCATAAAATGAAGACAGGGATTTTGCGAATGCTTTAGAGCATGAAAATAGAAAAAGGAGGTCAATATGAGTGTGCAATATCCTTTTGTAAATGAACCGCTGCCCTATGCCTATGATGCGCTGGAGCCATACATTGACGAGAAAACCATGCATCTGCACCACGACAAGCATCTTCAAACCTATATCGATAATCTGAATAAGCTTTTAGAGCCCTATTCCCAGTTCCAGGAGTGGTCCCTGGAGGAGCTGTTGTTTAACATCGCCAGCCTGCCTGCTGAGCTTCAGACTGGCGTAAGAAACAATGCGGGGGGTGTGTTCAACCATCGCTTCTATTTTGAAAACCTGAAGAATCCTTCAGGAGAACCCACAGGAATGCTGGCAAAGGCCATCAAGGAGGAATTTGGAGGTCTGGAGGCCTTTAAGGAGAAAATGAAGGCGGCAGGTCTTTCCGTTTTTGGCTCCGGGTATGCCTGGCTGGTGGTGGATGCGCTGGGAAGGCTGGCAATTATGACCACCGCCAATCAGGATACCCCCCTGCCCCTGGGTTTATGCCCGGTCTTAAATCTGGACGTCTGGGAGCATGCCTACTATCTGAAGAATTATAATATGAGGGCCAGCTATATCGACAACTGGTTTAAGGTCGTAAACTGGGAGCAGGCGGAGAAGAATTATCGGTTTTGTCTGGGAATGGAATAGGAACATTTGAGGCCTTTATCATCGTTTGCCGATACAGGGCCTTCAGCTTCTCGCGGCTTTTTTGCAGACAGTCCAAAAGCTTTGGATTAAAGCAGCCGCATTCCCCTTCTAAAATCATGCGGATGGTCTCCTCCTCGGAGTAGGCATCTTTGTAGCAGCGCTTGCTTACCAGGGCGTCATATACATCTGCAATGGATACCACCTGGGCGGCGATGGAGATATCATCCCCTGAAAGCTGCTCCGGGTAGCCCCGCCCATCATAGCGCTCATGGTGATGAAGGCAGATGTCGTAGCAGTATTGGTAGTAGCGCTTGTCCTGAATCGTGGAGGCGCTGTTGATGATCTCCGCGCCCCGGGTGGTGTGGGTTTTCATCAGCTCAAATTCATCTGCGGTGAGCTTGCCGGGCTTAAGTAAAACCATGTCCGGGATGGCGATCTTTCCAATATCGTGCATGGAGGAGGCGGAGACAATGATTTCAATCTGTTCATCATCCAGGTCATATTCCGGGTAGGAACGCTGTATCTCCTTAAGAAAAATCTCCGTCACCCGTTTGATCCGGTGAATGTGATTGCCGGATTCCAGATCCCTGGATTCCACCAGGGAGCTTAATACATCGATCACCTGGTTGTTCACCTGACGGATTTCTTTCTGATTGCGAATCTGCACCATATCGTCAATGTCGGAGACGGTTGCTACATAGTTTGTGCTGTGCCCGTCCGGGCCGGTGATGGCGTGAAGGTGGAGCTCCTTCCAGCGGTAAGTATCCTGTTTTCGCATACGCAGCTCCATGGAATCCCAGTTTATTTTACCGGAAAAGCACTGCTGCATCAGATCTGCAAATCCCTGCTGGTCGTCCGGGTGAATCCGCAGCTTTATAAGCGATAGCAGATCCCTGATATTGCCTGATTTTGAAATTTCAGGATAGGAGCTAGAGATCATCTGGTAGTGGTCATAGGCAGCGAACAGGTACAGCACGGCCTCAAAACGCTCGGCAGCGATTTTGTGAAGCTGATGCTGCATATTGTCATAGGAGAGCTGGATATCCTCAGCCTGGTAGTTTTCAGGTGGGATTTCTGTCAGCATACCGATGGCCCGCACTGGCTTCAATTCAGGATCCAATACCGTGGTCAGGCGCAGGGAACAGGAACGCAGGGTTCCTTCCCTGTCAGTAACCTGAATCAGGCACACGGTCTGTTTAGAACCGGATTTGATGAGAGCGATTTGTTCGTGAATCAGGGGGATGAAGCGTTTTGGTATGCAGCCGGAATTTATAAATTCATTGCCGGATTTGCCCGCATAGGCAGTGAGATTCGAGAAGCGCTCTAACTCCTTCAGAAGTAAAAGGCGGTCATTTTCCAGGTCAAAATCAAAGATAAAGCTGTCCACGTTTAAAAAAGCTTCATCGTTCTGATTCAGACCGTTTTCAGCCCGTTCTGAAAGGTGTGCGGAATCTCCAGGGTCGATGACCAGTCCCATAATACCCCGAACCTGCTGGTTTTCGTCAATCAGGGGCTCCTTGTAGATGTCATAGTATTTGATGGCATTGCCGCAGAGCGTGGGGGAGAGCATCCGGCTGCCGGTTTTGCTTTTCATAATTGACTGGTCGTCGTCATAAAAGCTTTGGGCGATTTCAGCAGATTTTTGAAGATCAAAATCGGTCTTTCCCGCCAGCTGTCCCCGTTCCACACCATTTACCACGTCGCAGACCCGGCTGGTAACCTGATAAATGCAGTTGGTGTCTTTTACAAATAAATTGACGGGCAGCGCTTCCAGAATCATGTGCAGAAGCTCCGCATCCCGTTCCAGCTCCTGCCGGGACATTTCACATGCTTTTCTATGTTCCATAGTATTTTCCTCATTGTGAACAATATAATATGATGTTGGGGTCAAAAGGTATTTTGACCCCTGATATCACGGATTGCTCCGTGCTAAAGCACTCTCGCAATCCTAAAACAGCTCAAATTCGCTCATTTTTCTGCGAAAAATGGCTACTTTTCGCTGTTTTGTGGGTCCCAAAGTCATACATTGCCATGCCAGCATGGCATGTATGACCTTTTGACCCTGATATCATAATATTATATTATTTTAACAGTTAACCGCTGCATTTGCAATAAAAAACTGATTTGTATCCAAAATAATATTGACAATTTCAAGGAAGTGGGGTATTTGTAATATACAATAATGGATGTCAAAACCTCAGGTTTGAGGGAATACACCGCTGCAATTTGTGAATGGAAGGAAAGAAGCTGCTA
Source organism: uncultured Lachnospiraceae bacterium (assembly GCA_944381475.1). Lineage (GTDB taxonomy): Bacteria > Bacillota > Clostridia > Lachnospirales > Lachnospiraceae > UBA4292. The sequence continues at coordinate 7,881 of CALWLH010000108.1, forward strand.
TGAAACTGTCATTTGCCAACAGCATCAGACGAAGATTTAGATATAGACTCCTGTAATCCAGAGGCTTCAGTCTCATGATTACAGGAACGGTTTTTCTGTTTTCATGCGGTCGCTGTTGGAGTTATAGATTTATAGATACAGAACCGTAATAGATTTGGCATACGCCGGTTTATTAGGGTTCTTTTTTGGCAGGAAAGGGGAAATTTTATGGAAATCAGAACAATGAAGCTGGAGGATTACGATGCGGTATATACGCTTTGGATGTCCTGTAAGGGAATGGGGTTAAATAATCTGGACGATTCTCGGGAAGGGATCGGGACGTTTTTGAAAAGAAATCCGGACACCTGTTTTACCGCTTTTTTGAATGACCGGCTGGTGGGGGTGATCATGGCGGGAAATGACGGAAGAAGAGGATATATCTATCACACCTGCGTCCACCCGGAATACAGGAGACGGGGTATTGCCAAAAAACTCCTGGAAAACGCCATGGGAGCTTTGAAAAATCTGGGGATTCATAAGGCGGCCCTGGTGGTTTTTGAACATAATACGGATGGAAACGCATTTTGGGAGAAGCAGGGATTTACCACCAGGCCGGATATCATATACAGGAATAAGCTTATAGATGAAATGATCAGAATAGATACATAAATCCAGATCATTGCAATTCATTGAAGAATCGGTTATGATAAAAGAAGGATTCTTTTGTTGGATAATTGTCGTTTATCTTATTTATTATCGGAGGTGGCATATGGATAATCAGGTATTGCAGTGCATGAAGAGCAGAAGAAGTGTGAGAAGCTTTACGTCAAAGCAGGTGGAGGAGGAAAAACTCCAGGTCATTTTGGAGGCGGGAACCTATGCCCCCAGCGGAATGGGAAAGCAGTCCCCCATCATGGTGGTGGTTCAGGATCCGGAGACCAGGGAACAGCTTCGGAAAATGAATGCAGCCCTCATGGGCAATCCAGATATGGATCCGTTTTACGGAGCCCCAACAGTTGTTGTGGTGCTGGCGGATAAAAGCTGCGGCACATGCGTGGAGGATGCCAGCCTGGTGATGGGAAATCTGATGCTGGCAGCCCATGCTGTAGGGGTTGCTTCCTGCTGGATACACCGTGCGAAGGAGGAGTTTGAGAGCGAGGAAGGTAAGGCCCTGTTAAAAAAGTGGGGCATTGAGGGTGAATATGTGGGTGTGGGTCACTGTATTTTAGGATATATTGAGGGGGAGTCTCCGGCAGCAAAGCCCAGGAAGGATAACTATATTTACCGGGTATAATAAACCATTGTATGGGATGGTGCACGGAGCGAAGCCGACCCTATCAATTATAGCCGGAACATGGCGGCGGATAAAGTAAAACGGAGTAGAACCAGGGAAAAATAATGCTTACGAGAATGATTGACAGCTTAGATTTAAAGCAGATTGCGGAGTCCGGCCAGTGCTTCCGCTGGCGAAAGCTCAGTGAAAATACATATGGGCTGATTGCGTTTGGACGGTATCTTGAAATTACCCAGAAGGGAAACCAGTTTTGTTTTTCCTGCGGGGAGGATGAATTTCAGGAAATCTGGGAAGAATATCTGGATCTGCGCATGGATTATGAGAGCATAAAAATGCAGTTTTCTGACAAAGGAGATGTGTTTTTAGAGAAGGCTGTTCGCTGGGGCGCTGGAATCCGTATATTAAAGCAGGAATTGTGGGAGGTGATGATCAGCTTTATCATCAGCCAGAACAACAATATTCCAAGAATCAGAAAAAATATCGAAGCCCTGTGCGGTAAATTTGGAAGGCCTGTGTATGCTGGTAATCAGTTTAGAGGCTATGCTTTTCCGGCGCCGGAGGCGCTTTCGGAACTGTCCCTTGCAGATTTTAAGGAGCTGGGGCTCGGTTATCGGGACAAATATATCATGAGCGCCGCCAAATGGTATGTCCGGGAACAAAACAGGGATGTATTAAGATTACTGACATGTAAGAATACGGAGGAGCAAAAAAGCATCCTGAAGAACGGCATCTGCGGAGTGGGAGAAAAGGTGGCAAACTGTATTCTTCTCTTTGGACTGTATAAGCTGGATGTGTGCCCTGTTGATACTTGGATGAGGAAGCTTATAGAGGAGGATTATGCAGGTGTAAGGCCTGTCTGGATGGACAGCGGCTACGCCGGTCTTTACCAGCAATATGCCTTTTATTATAAGAGAGAAAGGGGATGACTGTAATTCATGAAATGGCTAACGCATGACGGATTTTTCCGCGGGACAGGAGATGGAGCCATTGATTGAAGGAGGGAGGCAGGAAGAAACGCAATGATAAAAACGGTATTGTTTGATATGGACGGCACGCTGATCGATACGGAAAAATATTATCGCATTTGCTGGCCAAAGGCCCTGGAGGTCTTTGGGTATCACATGACTGACGAGCAGGCTCTGTCCATGCGCTCCCTGGGGCGCCCCTTTGCCCCCGCAAGACTTAGAGAAATGTTTGGGGAAAATGTCGATTACTATGCAGTCAGGGAAAAGCGGAAGGAGCTGATGAATGCGTACATAGAGAAATATGGGCTGGAGGCGAAGCCCGGCGCAGTCAAGCTGCTGCGCTTTTTGCGGGAAAAAGGTTTCAGAACCGCGGTTGTGACCGCTACAGATCTGGGGCGGACAGAATACTATCTGAGGAAGCTGGGGCTTTTGGAATATTTCAGCCGGCTGATCTCCGCCTCCATGGTCAGGGAGGGAAAGCCCTCCCCGGATGTTTACCTGTATGCCTGTGATCAATTGGGGGTGAAGCCGGAGGACTGCCTGGCGGCGGAGGATTCCCCCAATGGCGTCATCAGCGCCTGGAGTGCAGGCTGCAGGGTGGTGATGGTGCCGGACCAGACCCAGCCGGACGAGGGATTAACGCAAAAGCTGTATGCAAGGGTGGATCGTTTGGATGAAATTATTGGCCTTCTCACATGAGTATATCGGCAGCCTCCTTGCGATGCTCCTTCAGAAAAACCGTCACCTGGTTGTTGACGTCGCAGGTAGCTAAAAGAACCTCTTCTGGACCGTTTGCTCCCCGCGCTTTGATCTGTCCCAGCAGCCATTTTTCATCGTTGCCGGTGTGCTTCAGATTTTCGTAGCGGATCTCGCCGTCCAGAATCACGTTTGCCACCAGATGATTCTGCTGAGGGTGCAGCTGCATATCGGAAGGCGTCACAGGGCGGTCAGAAACCTTTGGAAGAAAACTGATTTTTCCATCGTCCTCCAAAACAGCTGCCTCCAGCTTTGAAATATCAAAGTACCCGTTGATTCGGCATTGGGCTAAAAAATTATTGAGATTGATTTTTGCTTTCTTCAGATTTTCCCGATACAGTTCTCCGCCGCTCATCAGAATCAGGGGCGCGCCCTCTACTGCTTTTCTTGCTTTCGGGGATTTCAGGCTGACCCAGGACAGCGCCAGTGTGGCCAGAGCATAGACGATCATGGCCGTAAGAGGCTGAAGAAAATTATCCTCCAGAGAGGTGGCCATTTCCGCTGCGATGGAGCCGATGGTGATGCTGTTGATATAATCAAAGGTGCTCATCTGAGAAATTTCCCGATATCCCATAAGCTTTGTCAAAATAAAAATTGCTGCAAGCGAACCCAAAGAAAGGGCTATAATATATAAAACTTCCTGCATAAATACCTCCTGCTCCAATAGATTTTGCCGCATTCGTTATGGCGGGCGCACTGTTTTGACCGCTGTAAGGATCAACGCCCGCATGCTTTTGTCCCTTTGAGGATAATTGTAGTATGCCGGGATATTTTGGGAATATGCGCCAGTATTCGGAGCGTGTAAAGGATTGGCAAAATTGTCGGTGGGAATTGTAAAATCATGATTTTGGGGGGAAGTATCTGATTTTTCCCCGGGAAAGGTTTGAGAAAGATGAAGAAGAGAAAGGCATGGGCTGTTTTTAAAATAGCAGGAACCGCGATCGCAGCAATTTTACTGGCGCAGGGACTCCATCTGGACAATGCAGTTTCTGCGGGCGCCATTGCCATTTTGAGCATCCAACGGACAAAGAAGGAGACCCTTCTGACGGCATTGGGCCGGGTTCTGGCATTTTTAAGTGCTCTTGTCATTGCCTGGCTTTGCTTTAGGTTTTTTGGCTTTTCCCTGGCCAGCTTTTGCCTGTTTACAGCTATTTTTACAGCTCTTTGCGTATACATGGGCTGGGAAAATTCCATCACCATCAGTATGCTGCTGATCGCCCACTTTCTGTCAGCTAATTCCATGGGAATGCGGATGCTCGGAAATGAAATCCTGCTGTTTATCATCGGCGTGGGGGCTGGGATCCTTGCTAATATTCATCTGAGAAGGGATCAGATTTCTATTGAAAAGCTTGAGCAGGAGATTGATGGGGAAATAAGAGAGAAGCTTTTGCAGATGGCGGAAGGGGTATTTAACCGGGAGGGAGAGCAGTCCAATGAAATGAACTTTGAATCCCTGCGCCGGAAGCTCTTTCAGGCCAGGCTTCTGGCGGAGACAAACCGGGATAATGAGCTGAGAACCTCGGATCCCTTTGATATGGCCTATATAGCCATGCGGGAGAATCAGGCGGAGCTTTTGTTTGAGATGAAAAAGAATCTGGAAAAGATACAGACTACTCCCCAGCAGGCTGAGAAAATTGCGGAGCTGCTGAGGCAGATTTCCAGGGAGTATCATAAAGATAATCCAGTTACATCTCTTTATCAGAATTTTTTGGATACGGATGCCTATATGAAGCGGGAGCGTCTCCCACAGAATCGGCAGGAATTTGAGAGCAGGGCCCTGTTGTATGGGCTGCTGAGAAAGATCGAAGAATTTCTGGAGATAAAAAGACAGTTTGCCAGAGAGTATCAGCAGGAGCTGTAATCTCATAGGAAATCGGTCTTCGTTTAGTTAAGGAGATTGCTTGGAAATGAAGAAGTTAAAAAAACACGTTCCTCCCATCGGCCTCCGCATCATCAAGTCCGCAGTGGCGGTGGCCCTGTGCTATGTGGTGTCCTTTCTCCGGGGAAACAGCGGTATTGTGTTTTATTCCCAGCTGGCGGCTCTGTGGTGCATGCAGGTGTATGTGTCCAATACCAGAAAGAATGCGTTTCAGAGAACCATCGGAACCATTATCGGTGCGATATACGGCCTAATCTTTCTGCTGCTGAGTGAATGCTTTGCCATAGCAGAACCATGGAGCGCCTATTTAAACGCCGCAGCCATATCCCTAATGGTGATCCTGGTATTATATACCACAGTGCTGATTAAGAAGAAGCAGGCATCCTATTTTTCCTGCGTGGTGTTCCTAAGCATCGTGGTAAACCACATGACGGATTCAAACCCCTACCTTTTTGTGTGGAACCGTTTTCTGGATACCATGATCGGTATCGCCATCGGTATCGGGGTCAACAGCTTTTCGCTGCCGAAAAATAAGCGCAGGGATATCCTGTTTATCTCCGAGCTGGACGATGCGCTCCTTGGCAAAAGAGAAAGCTTAAGCGATTACAGCAGGGTGGAGTTAAACCGGATGCTGGACGATGGTATGAATTTTACCCTTTCCACCATGCGAACGCCCGCATCCCTTATGGAACCCATGGCGGATATTCGTCTAAAGCTTCCGGTGATTGCTATGGACGGGGCGGTGCTCTACGATATCAAGGAGAAAGCATTTTTAAAGACCTATGTGATCTCTCCGACGGAGGCAGGAAAGGTTCTGCGGCTGGCAAAGGAACAGGGGTTGATGTGTTTTTCCAATGTAATCGTGGATGACATGCTGGTGATCTATTACGATGACACGGAGGATGCGGTTCATGGGCGGATCATTCATCAGCTGCGCCGCTCTCCCTATCGGAATTATGTCAAAAGGCCATTGCCGGAGACGGAGTATGTGGTGTATTTTATGATGCTGTATCCCAGGGAGACGATGGAGCGCTTTTATCAGGTTCTTTTGGATAACGGCATCCCCCAGGAGCTGAAGGTGCTGATGTATGACTCTGTGGATTTTCCCGGATACAGCTACATCAAGATCTATAACAAGAACGCCACAAAGGAGAATATGATCGCCTACTTAAAGGAGATGCTTTCCGTAAGGGAGACGGTGATTTTTGGCACCATTCCTGGAAAGTACGATGTGGTGGTGGAGCAGGGGGATCGAAACCAGGTGGTGCATATGCTGCGCAGGCTCTATGAGCCCCTGAAGCCGCCGGGGGATTGGTTTAAATGCTAGAATTTGACAGTTCTCCAAACCTTTCACGAAGTTTATTTAAGAACAACTCTGCCGCGGAGGAAAATACCTGATATTTTTTCCAGATAACATTTAAGCCTGAATCCAGCCGCGGCTCCAGCGGACGGAAACAAAGGCTGCTGCTTTCAGCAGTATTGGCTATTTTGTCGATGGTTACTGCATAGCCAACTCCTGCCTCAACCATGATGGTGGCATTATATACGAGGTTAAATGTAGTAACTATGTCCAGCTTATCGAAATCCTCGCCAAACCACTCAGCAAACTCATTTCCACGCCGTTCCCCGGAAATCGCCTGCCGGGAACAGATCAGTGGAACATTTAACAAATCTTCTTTTCGGATCACTTCTTTCACAGCCAAAGGACTGTCACGCCGCATAACAACACCCCATGTATCTTTGGCAGGAATATTGATGTAGTCATATTTCGATATATCTGCGGGCTGAATTAAGATTCCAAAATCCAGCAAGCCTTTATCCAATCGTTCTGTGACATCCTCTGAATTCCCGCTGTATAAATGATAATGGATACCCGGATAATCTGCCCGTAACTCATAGGCGATCTGTGCCACCAGTTTGATAGCGTCTGTTTCGCCGCCGCCGATATAAATATCACCGCTCACTAAATTTTCCATAGAATTAAATTCTGCCTCGGTTTTATCAACCATAGAGATGATTTCCTCCGCGCGTTTCCGTAAAATCATACCCT
>CALWLH010000109.1 GCA_944381475.1 uncultured Lachnospiraceae bacterium
AAACCCCTGAGGCGTCGGTGGAAACTCCCGCGGCGCCGGTGGAAACTCCCGAGGCGCCGGTGGAAACTCCCGAGGCGCCGGTGGAACCTCCCGAAACATCCGTACAAAATCCAGACGGAACAGTGACAAACGCCGACGGCTCGGTGACCAGCCCTGACGGGACCATCACCTATCCGGATGGAACCGTGGTATATCCGGATGGCTCCGTGGTGAGCCCTGGAGCTTAAAGCGCCGACACGGCGAAGCTTCATTCACAAATGCAAAGGGGTGGGATGCATAATCCCCGGAATGGCTCATAAATTAGTAGAAAATGAATCCCAGAGGGATCAATGTTTCGTGCATTTTGCAAGCGGAAAACCCTTTATATCCTGCTTTTATGGCTGCTGATCCTGTTGGCGCTGACAGGCCGCATGATTTATCTCATGGTAAACCGGTCAAGGCACTATGAGGAGCTGGCCACGGACCAGCAGGAGCGTGAGCGCAGCATCAAGGCGGAGCGGGGGCTGATCTATGACCGGAACGGTGTAGTGATTGCCGACAACCGCACAGTGTGTACCATCTCTGTTGTATATAACCAGGTGACGGACCCTGAGAAAGTGATCAGCGAGCTGTCCAGCCTTCTGGAGATGGATGAGGAAAAGGTGCGGGAAAAGGTGGAAAAATATTCCTCCAGAGAAATCATCCGCACCAATGTAGATAAGGAAACAGGAGACGCCATCCGTGAGATGGAGCTGGAGGGTGTGAAGGTGGATGAGGACTATAAACGAGTCTATCCCTATTCGGACCTGGCCTCAAAGGTTCTGGGCTTTACCGGAGGGGAAAACCAGGGTATCATTGGGCTGGAGGTTACATATGATGAAGCCCTTTCAGGAACGGAAGGGAGCATTCTGACAGTGACAGATTCCAGGGGCGTGGAGATCAACGGCGCCGCAGAGCACCGTATTGAGCCGGTTCCAGGGCAGAACCTGTACACCAGCCTGGATGTGAATATCCAGACCTATGCGACCCAGCTGGCGGAGACCATCATGGAGGAAAAGCAGGCAAAGGGCGTGTCGGTGCTGGTGATGAGTCCTAAAACAGGCGTGATCTACGCCTGTGTGGATGTACCTGAATTTGACCTGAATGACCCCTTTACCCTTTCGGAGGAGTTGGAAAGCCAGAAAACCGAGGATACGACAGAGATGGATCTTTTGAACCAGATGTGGAGAAATACAGTGGTCAGCGATACCTACGAGCCAGGCTCCACCTTTAAGATCATCACAGCCAGCGCTGCCCTTGAAGAGGGCGTTGTGAAGCTGTCGGATACTTTTTTTTGCGGCGGGTCCATTCTTGTGGGGGACAGGAGCATACGCTGTGCGAAGGTGGGCGGTCATGGATCGGAGACCTTTGTACAGGGAATAGAAAATTCCTGCAATCCCGTATTTATCCAGGTGGGATTAAGACTTGGAACAGAGCGCTTTTATAACTATTTTACTCAATTTGATTTGTTAAATAAAACAGGCGTGGATGTTCCGGGGGAAGCCTCCACCATCATGCATCAGTTGGAGAATATGAAGGAGGTAGAGCTTGCTACCTGCGCCTTTGGACAGTCCTTTCAGCTTACCAGGCTGCGGCTTTTGACCACTGTCTGCGAGCTGATCAACGGGGGCACCAAAATCACGCCCCATTTTGGAGTGGCTCTTGAAAATCCTCAGGACGGAAGCTACGTGGAGTTGACCTACGATTCCGGAGCCTCCATTGTCAGCAGTGAAACCAGCCAGACCATGAGATATCTTTTGGAATGCGTGGTTTCAGAGGGAGGCGGAAGCAACGGCCAGGTGGCAGGCTACGCCATCGGCGGAAAGACCGCCACCAGCGAGAAGCTGCCCAGAGGTACGGGGAAGTACATCTCCTCCTTTATCGGCTTTGCTCCGGCGGATGACCCCCAGGTGATCACCCTTGTGACCATTGATGAGCCTGTGGGAACCTACTACGGAGGGATCATCGCAGCCCCGGTTGTCCGGGAGCTGTATGAAAATATATTACCATATCTGGGAGTGCCGCAGACTGCTGTGGAAGAAGAGGCTCCCTGAGAAAGAGGCATAAAACGTGAAAGAAGCATTGTTTGCAGTACTGATATCCTTTGGCCTCAGCGCGGTGTTCTGCCCGCTGCTGATTCCCTACCTGAAGAAGCTGAAGTTCGGACAGCAGGAGCGCAGCGACGGGCCAAAGGAGCATTTAAAAAAGGCTGGAACTCCAACCATGGGTGGGATTGCCTTTGTCCTGTCGGCTACCATCACCTCTTTGATTTTCATTCAGAAATATCCCCGGATCATACCGGTGCTTTTTGTCATGGTGGGCTTTGCCCTCATCGGCTTTCTGGATGATTATCTGAAGGTGGTAAAAAAAAATACAGACGGCTTGTCTCCATCCAAGAAGATGCTGGGGCAGTTTGTAATTGCTACGGTGTTTCTGGTATATATTCTGCGGGTGGAGCAGATTGGAACGGATATAGTCATTCCTTTTTCAGGGGGAAAAACCCTTGATTTAAAATGGGCCTATATCCCATTTTTCTACATCGTTATGCTGGGAACGGATAACGGCGTAAATTTTACCGATGGGGTGGATGGCCTGTGCAGCAGCGTCACCATTCTGGTCGCAGTTTTCTTCGGGGTGGTTTCCCTGACTGGAGGATATGAGCTGACCCCCATCATGGGCGCTGTGGTGGGAGCTCTCATGGGCTTTTTGCTGTTCAATGTGCACCCTGCAAAAGTGTTTATGGGCGATACGGGTTCTCTAGCCCTGGGAGGCTTTGTGGCGGCCACAGCTCTGATCATGAAAATGCCCTTGTTCATCATCATCGTGGGTTTCGTCTATCTTGCGGAGATGCTTTCCGTTATCATTCAGGTTTCATACTTTAAGGCCACTCACGGAAAGAGAGTGTTCCGCATGGCTCCCATCCATCACCATTTCGAGCTGGGAGGCTGGTCGGAAACCCAGGTGGTGGGGGTGTTCACGATCGTAACAGCCATCCTGTGCATACTGGGATATCTGGCACTGTAGCGTTTCATGTCAGAAGCAAAGAAGGGAATAGGCACACGTACTTTAGACAATGGTTAGCAGGGAAAAGGTCCTATCGGAGGACGATTCCGTAAAGGAGGCGGAAAATGACAAATTACATGGTTGTGGGAAGCGGCGTCAGCGGCATCAGTGCCGTAAGACTTCTGCTGGAGAAGGGTTATCCGGTGCTCCTGTTTGAACCCAAAAGGTGCGAAAGCCAGCAGCAGGCGGAAGCGCTGAGGGAGAAAATGAAAGAAAAAGTATTCGAGGGCAGGCCGGACCTGATAAGGGCCAAGCATTTGCTTTCACTTGCCGCAGGGGATGACGCCAGGCCCAAGGCGGCCTCTTTTCAGGGAATCGATATCTGCGTCATGAGCCCCGGTGTTCCTCTGGACACCTTTTCGGAGGACTTTATTAAAAGCGGTATTCAGATAATCGGGGAGGTGGAGCTGGGATACCGGTTTGCAAAGGGCGCTTTGGCTGCCATCACCGGAACCAATGGGAAAACCACCACAACCACACTGGTGGGGGAGATTTTTAAAAGCGTCAATCCGGACACCCATGTGGTGGGAAATATCGGCGTTCCCTACACCCAGGAGGCATTGAGCACTAGGGATGCCAGCCTGACTGTGGCGGAGATCAGCAGCTTTATGCTGGAAACCACGGACACCTTTCACCCCCATGTATCCGCAATCCTTAACATTACCCCGGATCATTTAAACCGGCACAAGACCATGGAATGCTATATTCAGATGAAAAAGAATATTACAAAGCTCCAGACCATGGAGGACGTGTGTGTGTTAAACCACAAAGATCCGGTGCTGCGGGAGTTCGGGCAGGAGCTGATTCGGGAAAAAAAGTGCAGGGTTTTATATTTTTCCAGTGAAGAGGCGCTCCCGGAGGGCCTGTATTATGCAGATGAGAGCATTTATCTGGCCAAAAAGGGAGACTTACGCAGACTGATGCATGTGGATGAGATGAAGCTCATCGGCATACATAACTACGAGAATGTGATGGCGGCCATCGGAATCTGCCTGGCCATGGGCATCCCCCTTGAGAATATTCTGGACACGGTAAGGAATTTTCAGGCGGTGGAGCACAGGATCGAATACGTGGACACCGTAAGAGGAGTTAAATATTATAATGATTCCAAGGGTACAAACCCGGATGCGGCCATTCAGGGCATCAAGGCGATGAGGGACCCCACCATCCTTCTGGGGGGCGGCTATGACAAGGGCTCTTCCTATGAGGAGTGGATCGGCGCCTTTGACGGAAAAGTAAAAAAGCTCCTTCTCATGGGCGCCACCAGGGAAAAGATTGCCCAGTGCTGCGAGAAGCTGGGCTTTCACGACTATGAGCTGGCGGATAGCTTTGAGGAGGCTATGGAGCGCGCCTTCTTTCTGGCGGAGCCTGGAGATGCGGTCTTGCTGTCCCCGGCCTGCGCCAGCTGGGGAATGTTTGAGAATTACGAGCAGAGAGGGCGGGTTTTTAAGGATCTGGTATATGGATTAAAGGAAAGGTATGGGGCATGAAATTACGTGAAAGGGCTGAGAAAGCATTCGGTACGCTGTTTTATCGCGGGCCACATGAATACTACGACTACACGCTGATTTTCGTGATGATGTTTCTGATGGCATTCGGACTGATCATGGTGTATTCAACCACCGGATACTCCGACGCCATGGAATATTCCGACGCGCTGCACTCCTTAAAGCGTCAGGGAAGCATTGCCGCCTTTTCTATTCTTTTTATGCTGCTGATCTCAAAGGTGGACTATCACTTTATGCTGAAGGTGGCCCCTGTAATAGGCGTGGCTGTTGTTGCGGTCTGTCTGGTGGTGCTGGCGCTTGGAAGCAGTTCTAACGGAGCCACCCGCTGGCTTAAGGTGGCGGGAAACAGTATTCAGCCCTCAGAGTTTGCAAAGCCGGTTCTGATCTTGGTTCTTGCCCGTTATCTCACGCTGCATTTTCGGAGCAGAAAGCGCACGAACATCAGAAAGGAGCTGTTCTATGCCCTGGGAGCTGCCGCAATTACGGCGGCGTTCATGGTACCGGTCATTCTGGAAAACCTGAGCACCGGTCTTATAATAGCTGGAATCGGTTTTCTCATGACTTTCATATCCAGCCGCTACAAATATACCTTTCAGCTGCTGGCCATAGGGGTGGTTGTGCTGGTGGTGGTTTCCTGGAATTCGGGTCTGCTTCCGGATATGCTGAAGGATTATCAGGTTCAGCGTGTGGAGGCATGGCTGGATCCGGAGGCCAGCACGGATGATACTGCTTATCAGATCCTGCAGGGACTCTATGCGGTTGGCTCCGGCGGCCTCTTTGGAAAGGGTCTTGGCAGCAGTATTCAGAAGCTGGGATTTCTTCCGGAGGCGCAAAATGATATGATCTTTGCGATCATCTGTGAGGAGCTGGGACTTTTCGGAGCCTTTCTCCTGATCGTTTTATACTGTTTTCTGCTGTACCGTCTGATGAATCTGGCGAACCGGGCCCCTGATATGAGCGGCTCCCTGCTGGTTTCGGGAGTGATGATCCATATTGGTCTCCAGGTGGTCATGAATATCGCGGTGGTGACCAATTCCATGCCGAACACCGGCGTTACTCTGCCCTTTATCAGCTACGGCGGCACGGCGCTGCTGTGTCTGTTTTCGGAGATGGGGATTGTTCTTAGTGTTTCCAACCAGATCACGGACTAATGCAGAATCAAAAACCTCCCTGACTGCATATACTGTAATGTGAGACCGGATTAAAAGCTGGGTGTGCAGTGACCGGTCCCCTGGGTATAAAAGGTCTGGGAGGGTCT
>CALWLH010000110.1 GCA_944381475.1 uncultured Lachnospiraceae bacterium
GTTTCCACCGAGTTGCTGATGACATCATCCATACCGGAAAAGTAAGTTTCAGGAGGGGTTAAATGGCAAAATATCTGGTAACCGTGGAGTCCCCTTCCAAGATTAAGACTATAAAGAAATTTTGCCATTTACCCCCTCCTGAAACTTACTTTTCCGGTATGGATGATGTCATCAGCAACTCGGTGGAAACTATACAACAAATTTACGCACTTTGCAAGTTAAAAATGAATTTTATTCCATACGAAGGCTTCTCCGGTAGTAATTTTTAATCTGCTGATGAGCCGCGCCCTTTATTTCCAGATGCAGCAGCGTCTCCATCAATTCTCCCACCGGCAGTCCGGTTTCATGCAGAATTTCTTCAAAATGTCTCGGCTCATCCGACAAATACCCATAGACCATCTTCTCCAGAGCCGTCAGACTGGGCATAGCGGACTCCCTCAGCAGCTCCTTCACATCCGCGCGAAAAAAATCAGCCAGCTCTGAAAAATCATAGAGAATACGGGCGCCCTGGCTGATCATCAGATTGCAGCCCCGGCTCAAAGGGTCTGTCATTCGCCCCGGCAGGGCAAAAACCTCCTTTCCCTGATCAAGGGCACAGTTGACCGTGATCTGGGTTCCGCTCTTCTCCCGGGCCTCCACCACGATCACGCAGTCGGACAAGCCGCTGATCAGTCGGTTTCGCAGACGGAAGAGCGCAGGCAAGGGGACAGCTCCCGGCGGTGCTTCTGACAGGATACCCCCCTGCAAAAGCAGCATTTCATAGAGCGCGATATTGTCCCGGGGATAGCAGATATCCACACCACCTCCCAAAATTCCCAGAGAGTACCCTCCAGAGTTTAAGGAGCCCCACTGACCTGCGGCATCAATGCCGATAGCCATACCGCTGATCACATCCACACCGATACCCGCCAGCTTTTTCCCCATCTCTTTTGCCAGCTCCAAGCCATAGGGGGTGCAGCCCCTGGAGCCGATGATGGCTGCACTAGGGCTGCAGGGCTTTGGAAGCCGTCCCCGAAGCCACAATCCACAGGGGGCATCGGACAAATCCTTCAGCCGTTCGGGATACAGTTCGTTTTCAATGGAAATAAAGCGGATTCCTCTTCGATGCAGCCCCTCATACTCTTTTCTCAAGCTTTCCCTTTGAGCGCAGGCCCTGCTCCATCCCGCCGCCATCCGTTTATTACAAATATGGGATTCCTCCAACTGCTCCGTTGTCAGCTCCACAGCCTCCTCCAGGCTTCCCGCATACTCAATGAGCTTGCGGATGGTGCAGGAACCGATGCCTAAAATCGTGGTCATCTGATACCACAGCCACTCCCTGTCCTCCTTCATCTCCACACCTCCCTGTCAAAGCTGCGGTAGCCGATGGCCTCGCAAATATGCTGTTCCCGGATTGTCTCGCTGTCTCCCAGATCAGCGATGGTTCTGGAAACCTTTATAATCCGGTGATAGGCCCTGGCGCTTAAATTCATATTCTGAAACGCCTGACGCAAAAGCTCCTGCTGATTTTTCCCCAGTCTGCAATATTTCTTGATCTGCATCGGACTTAGCTGGGAATTAAACAGGATTTTTTCACTGTTGTAGCGGGCCTGCTGGCGCTTGACCGCCTCCTCCACCCGCATCCGGATATCCTCTGAGCTTTCACCGCACTGTCCGGTTCCCGTAAGGTCGCTGTACTCCAGCCTGGGCACCTCAATGCAAATATCCAGTCTGTCTAAAAGAGGCTGGCTGATTCTGCCAAGATACCGGTTCACATCTGCCAGCGAGCAGCTGCACCTTGCCCTGTCCGGGTAATAGCCGCAGCTGCAGGGATTCATGGCCGCTACCAGCTGACAGTTGGCCGGGTACTGGCAGGAGCCGCGAACCCTGGAAAGGATGATCTTATGCTCCTCCAAAGGCTGGCGCAGCACCTCCAACGTGGCTTTGTTAAACTCCGGCAGCTCGTCCAAAAATAAAACGCCCCGGTTTGCCAGAGAAATTTCTCCAGGTTTTGGCGTCCGTCCTCCCCCGGTGAGCGCCTGCATGGAAATGGTATGATGGGGACTGCGAAAGGGCCGTTCACAGACCAGCGCCTTTTCCCTTGGCAGCAGACCGCAGATGCTGTAGATCTTTGTGATCTCCAATGCCTCCGACAGGGTCAGCCGGGGTAAAATAGAGGGAAGGCGTCTGGCCAGCATGGATTTTCCGGAGCCTGGCGGACCGATATATAGAATATTATGAAAGCCCGCAGCCGCAATCTCCGTTGCCCGCTTTGCCGCCAGCTGACCGTTGATATCCGAAAAATCTTCTGTTGATCTGGCGGCTGCCTCCTGTAAAAGCGTGGTCACATCCGTTACCCCAGGGCAAAAGCGATCCGGTCCTGCCAGAAAATCCACAACAGCCCGGAGGCTTTCCAGGCCGTAAACATCTATTCCCTCCACAACAGACCCCTCCAGTTCATTGTCCCTTGGCACTATACAGCGTTGAAATCCAATCTCCTTTGCCTCTGTCACCAGGGACAGGGTTCCGTTGATGGGGCGAAGAGTCCCATCCAGCCCCAGCTCCCCAAACATCATGCATCCCTCCGTCAGTTCCTGGGGAATCACCCCGGAGGCCACCAGCACTGCCACTGCGATAGGCAGATCAAAGCCGTTGCCCTCCTTTCTTAAATCTGCTGGGGATAAATTAATGGTATAGCGCTTTGGCAGCAATTGAAAGCCTGTATTTTTGATTGCTGTCCGCACCCGCTCCCTGGCCTCCCTCACCTCCGAGGCCAAGAAGCCCACCATATCAAACTGAGGCAGACCATCGCTGATATCCGCCTCCACACGCACAGCCATACCGTCTATTCCGGATATGGCTCCGCTGTAAACTATTCCTAACATACTCCTCCTTTCCTTAAACGGATTTACAGATAGCAAAATCTGCGCGCGGATGGTGAGTGAATACTGAACGCTATCATTATAATACGAATCTTTATTATTGTAAAGCGTCCCCTATTAATTCTAAGGATAAAGGGAGTATCCTTTTTCTTATCAGCCCTGCATTAATAGTCCCACGATGTCCCCTGATGGATAGGAAGCACCTGGGGGCTCAGGGTATCAAAGGTATATCCCCATTCCTGAAGCTGCTTCAGCACATCCGGAAGTGCCGCCAGCGTATTTTCCTTTTCCACGCCGTCATGCATGAGAATCACCGGCAGATGCCGGGGCTGAATATGATCGATGATATTTCTGTAAGCGTCATTTATGGACACATATCCCCCATCCTCTGCAGACACATTCCAGTCAAAATACTGGATTCCCATGCTTTCCAGATATTCTATGGCCTGCTCCACCACCTGCGGATGGTTTTTGCAGGGATTGCCATAGCTTCCTCCGGGGAAGCGGTAAACCAGGGGATACACCCCGGTCTGCTCAAAAATGTAGTCGTACATTTTAGTGAAATCCTGCAGCCAGTTTTCATAGGAAGCATAAATTTCGCTGTAAACATGGGAGGCAGAGTGTACGCCGATGGCATGGCCCCTGTCTATGATCTCTCTGTACATATCCGCATAATCCGACTGATAGGTGACAAAAAAAGTGGCCTTTACCCCATACGCATCCAGCACCTCCAGGAACTGCTCCGTCAGATAGGAGGGGCCGTCGTCGAATGTAAGATATACGGTTTTTCCATCTGAAACGGAGGTGTCAATTTCCTGCTCCAAAGCTCTTTCCTGGCCTCCCTGTATCCCCATACCTGTCAGCGCAGCCGCTAAAAGCAGGGATAAGGTGACGGCCCAGAATACCGCTGATTGAAATTTCTCACTTTTATTCATCTTATTACCATTATAGAGAACCTTGCGCCCGCCTTCCATTTCTATATTTCTGATTTTATTCAGCTACACCCATGTACATTCCTCTTTTGATCTTTTACAAAGCACCAGGCTCAAGCCTAAAAATTCAAGTACCATATTGCATTTTTACAAACTGTAAGTTAAAATATTTGATGCTCTAAGGATTGAATTTTGAAGGACGCAGAGGAGTAAATACAGAACACGACAGGAGGAACGGCTGCAGACAATCTTCGCTCCCTGCTTCTTAGCCCAAGACATAACACCCCGCAGCCGGTGCAAGCTATGAAAATTTCTGAGGATATTCAGTATATTGGCGTCAATGACCATGACATCGACTTATTTGAGGGACAGTATGCGGTGCCCAATGGCATGTCCTACAACTCTTATGTGATTATGGATGAAAAGATTGCCGTCCTGGATACGGTGGACGGACGCTTCTGCCGTGAATGGCTGGAGAAGCTAAAAGATACGCTGGGCTTTCGCAAACCGGATTTTCTGGTTCTTCACCACATGGAACCGGATCACTCCGCATGTGTGGCGGAATTTTTGGAGGTCTACCCGGACACCACCATCGTGTCCTCCGCTCCTGCATTTCAAATGCTGAAGGCCTTCTACGGCATTGCCCCCACGGACAAAAAGCTGATGGTGAAGGAGGGGGATACCCTTTTTCTTGGCGCCCACACCCTGACCTTTGTATCCGCTCCCCTGGTGCACTGGCCGGAAGTGATGGTATCCTACGACAGCCACGATAAGGTGCTCTTCTCCGCCGACGCCTTTGGAAAATTCGGGGCCTTGGACACAGCGGAAATGTGGACGGAGGAGGCCCGCCGCTACTATATCGGCATTGTGGGGAAATTTGGCATACAGGTGCAGAATCTCTTAAAAAAGACTTCTGCACTGGATATTCATACCATCTGTCCCCTGCACGGTCCGGTTCTTGACAGAGATTTATCCTATTATCTGAATCTCTACAATACCTGGTCCTCCTACGGAGTGGAAAAGGATGGCGTCATGATCGCCTACACCAGCGTATACGGCAACACAAAAAAAGCTGTGGAGGAGCTGACAGCACTCTTAAAGAAAAAAGGCTGCCCCCAGGTGCAGGTCTTTGACCTGGCAAGGGAGGACGTCACGGAATGCGTGGCAAACGCCTTTTCCTTCGGAAAGCTGGTGCTGGCCACCACCACCTACAACACCGGCATTTTTCCCCATATGCACACCTTCCTCCATTACCTGGCGGAGCGTAATTTCCAGAACCGCACCATTGCCATGATGGAAAACGGCGCCTGGGCCCCCACAGCCATCAAGACCATGAAGTCCATGCTGGAGGGCTGCAAAAACATCACCTATACAGAAAACCACGTTACCATCCGGGGCGCCTTGGATGAAGCCAGCACGCTTCAGCTGGAGGCCCTGGCGAAGGAGCTGTGCCGGGCTTAGCAGCCCGGCACTTTTTAAATTTTCCTTTTTCTCATAAGCACATCAAGCATCGCTCCCACTGCCCCCACCAGGGCTTCTGTCAGAGGAAAGGCGCACCAAACCCCCGTCATTCCTCCCAGACCAGATAGCAGGTACGCCATGGGGATGATGAGGATAAAGCCCCGAAGCAGGGAAACGATATTTGCCGGCAGCGCCTTATCCGTGGAGGTAAAATAGGCCGCCAATATCACATTCAAACCCATAAATGGACAGGCGGTAAAATACAGCCGCATTCCCTTTACAGAAATATCCTGCAGCAGTGCATTGTGCTCGCTGTTAAAGATATCCGCCAATCCCTGGGCTCCAAAGGCCACAAGTCCGTAGATCACAGCGGACAAAATGCCCATGGTAATGAGCCCATAACGCAGATAGATCCGCGCTTTTAACTGATTACCCTCGCCGTAGCTGACGCTGACAAGAGGCTGGAGCCCCTGGGCGATGCCTGTATAAAAGGCCGCCACCACCAGGGAGAGATTTGCAATGACGCCGTAGGCCGCAACCCCGATATTGCCCTGCAGCGAAAGGATGATGCTGTTAAAAACAATCATGACAATCCCAGAGGACATCTCCGTAACCAGGGAGGGAACACCGCTTAAAAGGATCTCCTTTAGTAATTTTAGCCTGCATTTGCATTTTATAAAATGGAAATGATTTCTCTTCTTTATAAAATGGGGGGACAGTATGCACATGCTGATTATCGGCGCCAGCCCCGTGGCAAACACCGCTCCAAATATCCCCATACCCCAGGGAAAGATAAAAATGTAGTCCAATACTACATTTGATAAGCTTCCCCCAATCATTGCAGCCATGGAAAGCTGGGGAGCTCCATCGTTTCTCACAAAGCATAAAAGCACATTGTTCAGGATAAAGGCCGGGGCAAACAAAAGGATCACCTGCATGTAGGTTTTCGTCATGGAATACACCTGTTCATCCGCTCCCATCAGTCTTGTGAGAAATCCTGAGAAAAACAGTCCTGCCAGCACAAATATCCCAGCTAAAGCCCCTGCAAGATACAGGGCATTGGTAAAAATCACGTCCAAGGCTCTTCTCTCACCCTGACTCTTCTGCATGGAAAACCGGATGCCCCCTCCCATTCCTATCATCAGCCCGCTGCCGTGGATAAAGCTGTAAACCGGAATGGCCAGATTCAGGGCTGTCAGCCCGTCAGCCCCCAGTCCCTTGGACACAAAAAATGTGTCCGCCAGAATATAGCAGGACAGGCCGATCATCCCCAGAACATTTAGAGATGCATATTTTGCATAATCTCGAAAGCATTTATTTTTTCCCATCTTCTTTCCGGCAGGATGTTCCTGCCCGCTCCTTTCAAAAATAAAACGCCTGTCCTCACTCCTTCTATGGCCTAACGGAGTGAAAACAAGCGTGTTCCCGGCGGAATACGTATTTTTAATTTATTTTACGAACCACGTGTGATACAATAAAATTCCTTTGATAAGATAGCATGAAGATCAGGGAATGTCAAGCATTCCACTGATTTTTACTTTTCTGTTCTTTCTATTTATATGATGTTGGAGTCAAAAGGTATTTTGACCCCTGCGCAAGCAGCTACTCATAACTGCCTAAATTCAAAAAAAATCATTCAGCATATCACTTGCAATAGTATTTGTCAAAATTTCTTGAATTAAGGGCAGTATCCCACAGTTGGAATACTGCCCTTGCTGTAAATCATATTTATTTTATGCTTTCTGTCTACCTAAGGATTACTTGCCCTCAGCGATAGCAGCCTGTGCAGCAGCCAGTCTCGCAATCGGAACACGGAAAGGAGAGCATGATACATAGTCCAGGCCGATCTTGTGGCAGAACTCTACGGAGGAAGGATCTCCGCCGTGCTCGCCGCAGATACCTACGTGAAGCTTCGGATTAACAGGCTTGCCAAGCTTGATAGCCATCTCCATCAGCTTGCCCACACCGGTCTGATCCAGCTTTGCGAAGGGATCGTTCTCGAAGATCTTGGTGTCATAGTAAGCGTTCAAGAACTTACCAGCATCGTCACGGGAGAAACCGAAGGGCATCTGTGTCAGGTCGTTTGTACCGAAGCAGAAGAAGTCAGCCTCTGTAGCGATCTCGTCAGCTGTAAGAGCAGCTCTGGGGATTTCGATCATGGTACCAACCTCGTACTCCAGATCTACACCTGCAGCAGCGATCTCAGCGTCTGCGGTCTCAACAACGATATTCTTAACGAACTTCAGCTCCTTAACCTCGCATACCAGAGGGATCATGATCTCAGGCTTAACAGCCCAGTCAGGATGCGCCTTCTTTACATTAATGGCTGCACGGATAACAGCCTTTGTCTGCATCTTAGCAATCTCAGGATAGGTAACTGCAAGACGGCAACCTCTGTGACCCATCATGGGGTTGAATTCATGCAGGCCGGAGATGATGGCCTTGATCTCCTCCACAGACTTGCCCTGTGCGTCAGCCAGCTTCTTGATGTCCTCTTCCTCAGTGGGAACGAACTCATGAAGAGGCGGATCCAGGAAACGGATAGTAACCGGGTTGCCCTCAAGAGCCTCATACAGCTTCTCGAAGTCTCCCTGCTGATAAGGAAGGATCTTCTCAAGAGCTGCCTCTCTCTCCTCTACAGTATCGGAGCAGATCATCTCACGGAAAGCAGCGATTCTGTCTGCCTCGAAGAACATATGCTCTGTACGGCAAAGACCAATACCCTCAGCCCCCAGCTCACGAGCCTTCTTCGCGTCAGCGGGTGTATCAGCGTTTGTACGAACCTTTAACTTTCTGTACTTGTCAGCCCAAGCCATTACACGGCCGAACTCGCCGGCGATGGTAGCGTCTACAGTGGGGATCTGACCCTCATAGATGTTACCGGTTGTACCGTCGATGGAGATGTAGTCGCCCTCAACGAAGGTCTTTCCGCCAAGTGTGAACTTCTTGTTCTCCTCGTCCATAACGATGTCGCCGCATCCGGATACGCAGCAGGTACCCATACCGCGGGCAACAACCGCTGCATGGCTGGTCATACCGCCGCGGACAGTCAGGATACCCTGGGAAGCCTTCATACCGGTGATATCCTCAGGGGAGGTCTCCAGACGAACCAGAACAACCTTCTCTCCTCTTGCGTTCCACTCTTCCGCGTCGTCAGCCGTAAATACAACCTTACCGCAGGCAGCGCCAGGAGAAGCGCCAAGGCCCTTTCCAAGAGGCGTAGCAGCCTTTAAAGCGGCAGCGTCGAACTGAGGGTGAAGCAGCGTGTCCAGGTTACGGGGATCGATCATGGCAACAGCTTCCTGCTCCGTCTTGTGTCCCTCGTCTACCAGGTCGCAGGCAATCTTTAAAGCAGCCTGAGCGGTTCTCTTACCATTTCTGCACTGCAGCATGTAGAGCTTCTTGTTCTCAACAGTAAACTCCATATCCTGCATGTCGTGATAGTGGTTCTCCAGGATCTCGCAAACCTTGATGAATTCTGCGTATGCCTCGGGGAACTCCTGCTCCATCTGTGCGATGGGCATGGGTGTACGAACACCTGCAACAACGTCCTCGCCCTGTGCGTTCTTTAAGAACTCACCCATGAGCTTCTTCTCGCCTGTGGCAGGATCGCGGGTAAATGCAACGCCTGTACCGGACTCATCATTCAAGTTACCGAATACCATGGGCATAACGTTTACTGCGGTACCCCAGGAGTAAGGGATGTCGTTGTCACGACGATATACGTTTGCACGAGGGTTGTCCCAGGAACGGAAAACGGCCTCGATAGCCAGCTTTAACTGCTCTACCGGGTCAGAAGGGAAATCTGTCCCCAGCTGATTCTTGTACTCAGCCTTAAACTGCGCGGCCAGCTCCTTTAAGTCTGCTGCGGTAAGCTCGACGTCATAGGTTACGCCCTTTGCTTCCTTCATCTTGTCGATGAGCTGCTCAAAATACTTCTTGCCCACCTCCATAACAACATCGGAGAACATCTGAATAAATCTTCTGTAAGAGTCATATACAAAACGCTCGAAGGTGGGATCCGGGTTGCCTGCGATCATGGCCGCAACGACCTCGTCATTTAAGCCCAGGTTTAAGATGGTATCCATCATACCAGGCATGGATGCGCGCGCACCGGAACGTACGGAAACCAGAAGGGGATTCTTCAGATCGCCAAACTTCTTGCCGTTGATCTCTTCCATCTTTGCAACATACTCCATAACCTGACCCATGATCTCATCGCTGATCTTGCGTCCGTCCTCATAATACTGTGTACATGCCTCAGTGGTGATGGTGAAGCCCTGGGGAACAGGAAGACCAATGCCAGTCATCTCAGCCAGGTTTGCGCCCTTGCCGCCGAGAAGGTTCCGCATGGTCATGTCACCTTCACTGAACATATAAACCCATTTCTTTGCCATTTTATGACCTCCTATTATTTTTGCAGTCTTAGCAGACTGCTACATGTAAACGATTATATCAATAAATTTCAAATCCGTAAAGGGGGTTTTTGGAAAATATGTGTAAAACTGACAAAGTTTTTAATAAGGTATTTTTAAATAATATGTTCCGCCATCCTCCTGTAAAAGATGCAAACAGCCCTGGGCGCTGACTGTATTTTTATTTAAAAAGGGCTTATGCATCAGCCCTGCATAAGCCCTCTTGTCACTGTCACTCGTTTATTTCCGGAAAGCTCAGGATGCATTTAAACAGATCTCCGTCAATCTCCAGCATAAAGCTTCCCCCCTGTAGCTCCGTCAGGCTCTTGGCAATGGACAGACCCAGGCCTGAGCCCTCCGTATTCCTGGAGCTGTCTCCCCTGACAAAGCGCTCCATCAGCTCATCCGCAGAAATATTAAGCCTGCTGCTGGATATGTTCTTCACAGATATGACAATCTGTCCATCAGTGCGCAAAAGATCAATGTAAATCCGGCTTCCTGCGAGAGAATATTTGCATGCATTGTTGAAAACATTGTCCAGCACCCGCCAGATATGCCTTCCATCCGCCAGAATATGCCCCGTCTCCGGCAAAAGACTTAAGACCAGCTCCAGATTTTTCTCTTCCATTCGCTGCGCATATTCCGCAGTGGTCTGCAGAAGCAGCTCATTTACATCCATTGGCATCAGATTCACCTCCAGATTTCCGGTGGAGGCTTTGGAGGCCTCGATCAAATCGACGATCAGCTTTTTCAAGCGGGCAGACTGCCGGTCAATAACCTCCAGATACTGCTTTGCGGCATCTCCGGGAAGCTCCTCCTTCTTCAGCAGATCCACATAGTTGATGATGGAGGTCAGAGGCGTTTTAATGTCGTGGGACACGTTGGTGATAAGCTCCGTCTTCATCCGCTCACTTTTCATCTGCTTCTCCACAGCTACCTCCAGGTTGCTGCCAATTTTATTCATGGTTTCTCCCTGACATCTCAGATCTCCGTGGAGGCGTGCGGTATCCAGCTGATAATCCAGCTCCCCCTCCGCCATTTTCTCCGCCGCAGTCTGGATATTTTTATATCCCATCATAAAAACCAGAGCGGAAGCCGCCATTGCCAGATTCAGAGACAGACAAAAAATGGCCAGAAAACCTCCCATGAAGGAGCCGCCCAAATTGCTGCATGCCACCATACACATGAAGGCGTTGAGCAAAAATGCAGTACCTATAAAAATACCTTTTTTCCAGATCAGAGGCAGTCCTTGAACAATCATCCGGACCCATTTCCACAGCCAGCAGCAAAACCTTCCTGTAATAGACCCCCTCCAAAAAGTCCTTGCCTTTAATCTGGCAGCGCAGGAAAGAATCACACAGAAAATTGCCATGAGAAGCATATACAGGCATATAACCGCACCCCTCGCAAAGGAGCTGTGCAGGACCCGGTCATGCAGAACCAGCAGGAACAAGCAAAGCAAAAACATCATGAGCAGATATAGATCTGTGGGTAGTCTGTCAATCACATTTAAGTGTATTTCATCTGTCTCCCCCTTGTGGCCGCAGGAGAAAAGCAGGAACACAAAGGAGGCCAGGAACAAGATCAGGCAAACCGTCAGAAGAACCACAAAAGAATACCGCCATTGGTAAAACCAGGAATAAATCCTGAATTCCTCACCATAATCCGTCAGAATCTGCGCCTTATCCAGATAAATCACAAGGTTCAGCACCCGCTGATCTTCCTGAAGCTTTGAATACAGATTGGTAAATACCAGCCTGGAGCTGGTCATCATGTTCTGCAGATCGTCCACAGATGTAACCTGATCCGTCAGATCTTGCGTCAGATTGTAGGAATACACGTAGGCCTGGCTGGAATCAAGCATTTCCATGATCGTTTCACCGCCCAGCATCCTGAATGCCTCGTTGGTATCCATGTAAAACATCTGCAGTCTGTCGCTCTTATATATCTGATAGGAAAGGTTTCCCTTATAAAGGGTAAATGTGAATACTCCATTCTCCACAACCAGATATTCGCCATTCTCGTCAGCCACTATATCTACAGGATAGCTTTCTATATAATACGCGTCATATCCGTACCGTTCCAGATATTGCTGCAGGGAACCGCAAAGAATCAGCTGATACTGACGGTTGTCCATGGCACTGATCATCTCCGGATCGCCATTGCAAAACAGATCTGCGCCGTCTTCACTGACAATACGAATATAAAAACCATTCTCTCCCGCAGGATAATATTCTTCGATATATTCCTCCATCCGGTTCATCATCTGGTCAAGATCACAAAACAGCATCCAGGAATCCAGCTGCTGGGCCAGATCCTCATATACTCCGGTCAGATCATAGTAACCATAGTCCCGAATATTCAGAAAGCTGTCCTGCAGGCTTTCCTGGGATATGGAGCCAAAATTATTATAAAATCCGCTTTCCGCCATAATAAAAACCCCTGCCCCCGACAGCATCCCCCCGATGCTTGCCACAATACACAGAATGACAGCGGCAATCTTGGCCCCCAGCCTGTGGGTAAGCTTGATTTTCTGTTTCATATTCATCCCTATTCCTCTATCTTATATCCCTGGCCCCAAACCACCTTCAGATAGCGGGGATCCGCTGGATCGATCTCCAGCTTTTCCCGCAGATGGCGGATGTGGACCGCCACTGTATTTTCTGCTCCATACGGAGTATCCTTCCAAACCTTCTGATAGATCTCGCTGGTAGAAAAAACCTTACCCGGATTTTTCATCAGCAGCCTGCATATTTCATACTCTGTGGGAGTCAGACCAACCTCCTCCCCGTCCACCATCACCTTTTTAGCCTCGTCATCCAGCTCGATTCTCCCGATCTTAATGAGGTTCTTAGTGATCGCACTGCCTCCAAGGGTCACATAACGGCGCAGCTGGGATTTTACCCGCGCCAGCACCTCCACCGGGTTGAAAGGCTTTGTGATATAATCATCCGCCCCAATATTCAGTCCCAATATCTTGTCCGTATCCTCGCTCTTCGCCGTCAGCAGAATCACAGGAACATTGCTGCGCTCCCGAATCTTTATCATGGCGGAGATGCCATCCATCTTTGGCATCATGATATCCATAAGAACCAGATGGATCTCCTGCTCCTCCACAATCTTCAAGGCCTCCAGTCCATTGCTGGCTGTAAACAGCTGGTATTCCTTCTCCACCGACAGATAGATCTTTAATGCCTCCAGGATATCCTTCTCATCGTCGCAAATCAGTATATTCAGCGCCATATTTACCTCTTTCCGACGCACGCGCTGCGTCATCATGGTACATTTGGAAGTTTACTTCCTCCCCTGCGAAAACCCAGAATAGGATCAGTCTGTATGATCTGTGCCTTTCAGCCTTATTCCGGCTCCCGGATAGTAAACGGCTGTATTCCTGCCGTTTTTACAGCCTTATACTAACATATTTCAGTTTTAGAATAAAGCGGTGAATTTATTAAGAATTATTTAAAATCATTCCCGAATTGTGAGAATCACCGCCCCCTCCTGCATGGTGATATGAACCTCCATCCCCGCCTCCTCCAGGCGCTTGAGCGTTTCCCCGGCAGGATGTCCATAATTATTTTTTCCGCAGGAAATCACGGCGTAGGAGGCTTCTGTCATCTGCAGAAATTCCTGTGAGGAGCTGAAGCGGGAGCCATGGTG